>CAZAAJ010000012.1:0-29079 GCA_964483135.1 uncultured Anaerolinea sp.
TCTATCTTACTATTTTTCGCAGCAAGCTGCGGGGAAATGCCCTCTTTTGATTATAATGAGTTTGGTTGCTTTGTCAAGTTTTTCACTGCAACATTTTCACTGCAACCTTTTCTAAGACGAGAGCGTATACAGAGTAAATCAAATCTCAATTTTGTATTGGAGGTAACTGTGGATCGCACAAAACGCTCGACTTTAGCTGTTGGAATCCTGCTTGTTCTGGTTGGCGCCTATTTTATCGTTGCCAATCTTGTACCGGCTTTCAATGATTGGATGAACGTCACCATGTCCTGGCCGTTGATCATCATTGCGGTTGGGGTAGGGTTGCTGGTTTTAGGGCTGTTGGTCGGCGCGCCTGAAATGGCCATCCCGGCTGTGATTGTTGGCGGTATCGGGGGGATTCTCTATTATCAGAATCTTTCCGGCAACTGGGGCAGCTGGTCTTACATGTGGACGCTTATCCCGGGCTTCTCCGGATTGGGAATGTTGCTTGGTAAAGCACTGGGTGCGCACGGCGAGCATACTGTCCGGTCCGCTCTGGATACGATCGGCACCAGCCTGGTGATGTTTGTTATCTTCGGCGCATTCTTTGGGGCGTTCAAAATGCTTGGTGATTACTGGCCGTTGCTTTTAGTGGCTGCCGGTGTTCTGCTGGGAATTCGCAGCCTGATCAGGAAATAAATTTCCACTTTTGATTGTGAGGTTAATATGAGTGACAATTCGAAACGTTTTTTGTTTGGCGGTTTGCTGGTTCTTGCCGGCGTGATCTTCATCCTTCAGCAGCTTTTCAACTGGTCAATTGGCGGCGTGTTCATTTCCATGCTGTTCGCTGCCGGTGCTATTGTATTTCTTTTCGTCTATTTGAGTGACCGCTCGAAATGGTGGGCGTTGATTCCTGGATTCACCCTGTTGGGGTTGGCAGCAATCATCGCCACTGGCGACCTTTTCCCTCGTTTTAGCGGACGATTTGGCGGGGCAATATTCCTTGGTTGTATTGCCCTGGCATTTATTCTCATCTTCGTCACCCGGCGTGATTTCTGGTGGGCAGTAATTCCTGCTGGAGTTCTAACCACACTGGCAATCATGACCGCTATCCCTTCTGGAAACGGTTTGTTCACTGGCGGGTTTTTCTTCCTTGGGATTGGCGCAACCTTTGGTGTGCTTGGGCTGCTCCCTGTAGGCAAAAAGGACAAGTGGCCATGGATCCCTGCAGCGATCTGCCTCGTGCTGGGAACCTTGATCCTTATTGGCTCTGGCGCACTGGTTAATTCAATATTCGGCTGGATATGGGCAAGTCTCTTCCTGGTGGCTGGTTTCTACCTGGTCGTCAGAACACTTACAAAGAAAGATTAGGTGAAATTATGAACAACAAACTTTACCGCAGTACTTCGGATAAGATGCTTGGAGGTGTGTGCGCCGGGCTGGGTAACTACTTTAACATCGATATAACCATCGTTCGCCTGTTCTTTGTGGTTCTGACCCTGCTGGGTGGGTTTGGTCCCCTGGTGTACATCATCCTTTGGATCGTCATCCCGCAGGAAGGAGCTGTCGATCCGACACCTGGAAAAATGGATAAAGAAGAATTCAAGGAACGGGCTGGGATGGTGAAGGATGAGTTTGTCAACGCGGTTCAACAACCAAGCAAAAACACAACACTCTTCGTAGGGGTAGCGCTTATCCTTGCGGGTGGATACTTCTTCATCCGCCAGCTAGACATTTCCTGGCTGAACTGGTTCGATAAGGGGTTCGTTTGGGCAGCGTTGATCCTGCTGGCAGGAGTTGCGCTACTTGTACGTGCATTCAAGAAGGAGTAAACCATGGGTGAATTTCGTAAACCCAGAAGTTTATTTTTTCCTTTGCTGTTAATTTCAGTAGGGTTGTTATTCTTTTTAGTGAACATTGAAAAGATTGAAGGAACCACCTGGGACAACCTTTTAAAATTCTGGCCGGTCATCCTGGTCATAGGCGGAATCGATGGGCTTTACAAACGGGACGGATGGGTAGGTCCGCTTGTGCTGCTTGGATTTGGAACAATCCTATTACTTGGCAACCTTGGAATCCTGGCGCAAAACGGGTTTACTCTGCTGCTTAGGCTTTGGCCGATATTTCTCGTGGCAATCGGACTCGATATAGCGTTTGGGCATCGAAATATGCTTTGGAGTACCCTTGTAAGAATCGGTTTGGGTCTGGCGCTGGTGGCTGGCATCTTCTGGCTGGCAATGACCACGACTGTCAATTCCGGCATGCGGTCAATTCCATTTGAACAGTCAATTGATGGTGCGACTGCATCAGAAGTTTCAATGACTATGGCTGTCGGGAAGCTTGATCTTGTGGGTGGCGCCGAGGCGGAGAAATTGATAACCGGTACGGCCGGGGTACCACAGGGAAGTGATCTGAATGCGAATTACACTAAACTTGCCGATGGAACAAGTACCCTCGCGTTCAAAGGGAATGGTGTCTCAAACATGCCAATTAATGCAGGGGCGTACCCCTGGACTTTCAAGATCAATTCGACCATTCCCGTTATGTTAGATATTAAACAAGCCGTGGGGATGCAGAGTTTTGACCTGGAGTCTGTAAAAGCTACTGAATTGAATTCAGCCCTGGCTGTCGGGACGATTACGGTGACGATTCCGAAAGACACAAATTTCACTGGAAAGATCGAGTGTGCGGTCGGGCAGGTGGTCATTCGTGTTCCCAGGGGAAGCAATGTGGTGATCCACACGGATACTGCCCTGGTCTCGATAAAGATTCCATCAACTTATGAACATACAGGCGATACGATCGAATACCTGGCTGGCAGCGGCAACAAGGTGACCCTTGAAGTTGATATCGCGGTTGGCAACCTCGTTATCGAGGAATACTAAAAATGATAAAAGAGAGCCACGGCTCTCTTTTACGTTAACCTGAAATATATATTGTTTGGTTAATATGTTGATGGGGGAACTTTTTTGAATTTCCCGCGTCATAGATACAGTAATTAACAAAAGGAGAAAAAATGAAAAAAGGATTTGTGTTAGTTTTAGTTAGTGGTCTAATTATGGGGTTATTGGCTGGATGCGCACAGGCACCTATTACGGTTACTTCCGCGCCTACCATTCGCACAATTAACGTCCAAGGTCATGGTGAGGTTTATATTGTTCCTGATGTTGCATATATCTATGTTGGTGTTCGCAGCGATGCTGACGAGGTATCGGATGCTTTGAACAAGAACAATGCCCAGGCCCAGGCAGTAGCGGAAGCCGTAAAAGCACAGGGTGTTGATGTCAAAGATATCCAAACTGCCAGTTTCAATGTATATCCCATGACGGATTACGGCATGGATGGGCAGATCAGCCGGAAATATTACGTAGTTGAAAATACGGTTTACATCACGGTAAGGGATCTGAGCAAGCTGGGAACCATGCTGGATGCTGTAGTCCGCTCTGGTGCCAATACAATTAATAGCGTCAGTTTCGACGTAGTGGATAAAGAAGCAGCTCTTGCAGAAGCCCGTGATATGGCAATTGCCAAAGCCCGTACTGAAGCTGAAGCCATTGCCAAAGCCTCCGGAGTTTCACTCGGTGATCTGCAAACAGTGAATGTGTATACCAGTAATAGCGCTACCCCAGTGTATGATGCCAAAGGTGGAATGAGTATGTCTGGTGGTTCACAGGTTCCAGTATCCGCCGGACAATTGGTTATCACTGCTGATGCCAACCTGGTTTATGAGATCAAGTAATAAGCAAAGGTGAACGCAGTCTTTTGACGACGCGTACACCTTTCCTCAAAGGCATGGACAGTTCCCCTCTGTCCATGCCTTTTTTAATATTGAATTGCGCTGATCTCGGAAAGTTTATTCAGCCGATGGGTGGCGATGATCCGCCTTACCGTTCCAGTGAGTCCGCGCATGACTAGGCTATCGGTTTGCGCCCCATCGCGGAAGTATTTCACACCGTCCAGCAAGTCGCCGCTGGTAATGCCGGTGGCTGCAAAGAAGATATCATCGGAGGCTACCAGGTCGTTCATCATCAAAGGCTTGGAAAAATCCATTCCCAGTTTCTTGCCGGCATCAATCTCTTTTTGGTTGCGCGGGTGCAGCCTGCCCATGATGTTACCCCCCATGCAGCGTAAACCGACCGCAGCCAGCACACCTTCCGGCGTGCCGCCTATTCCCAACAACATGTCGATATCCGATTCTGGCATAGCTGTCATCAAAGCCCCTGCCACATCCCCATCATGGATCAGGCGAATGCGGGCTCCAGTGGCACGAATCTCTGCAATTAATTGTTCGTGCCGCGGGCGGTCCAGCACTACGACCGTCAAGTCTTCAGTTTTTTCACCTTTTATTTTGGCGAGTTTTTTCAAATTATCGGCAACCGGTGCTTCGATGTCGATAATATCTTTACCTATGGGCCCAACAGCCATCTTGTACATATAAAGAAAAGGTCCGGGGTTGAACATAGTGCCTTTTGGCGCCAGCGCTACGGTTGAAATGGCATTACTGCGGCCAAAGGCGAGCGGACGGGTCCCGTCCACGGGATCAACTGCAATATCGATTTCAGGACCAACTCCAGTGCCAAGCACTTCGCCATTGAACAACATCGGTGCTTCATCTTTTTCGCCTTCACCAATGACGATCGTGCCGATCATCTGGACGGTGTTGAGCATCAGGCGCATGCCATCCACGGCAGCTGCATCTGCCTTGTTCTTGTCGCCACGCCCCATAAAACGTCCTGCTGCCAGGGCGGCTGATTCAGTCACGCGGACTAAGTCAAGTGCAAGGTTGCGGGAGGGTGTGGTATCAATCATTTGAAATCTCCTGAATTAATAGATGAGAAACAGGATGATGAGGTACCCTAAAAAAGCAGCCCATAAGGATGAATCAATCCGGTCCATCATTCCCCCATGACCCGGGAGGATATTGCTGGTATCTTTAATATTAAATTGGCGCTTGATCATGCTCTCGCCAAAGTCGCCAAATGGCACAAGCAGCGAAAGGATGATCCCTAGTATCAAACCATAAACAGGGAGCAAGCCGGGGACTGCCATGTGCCAGAGAGCAGCCAACCCCCATCCACCCAGCCCACCCATTAACAATCCGCCAAAATAGCCCTCCCAGCTTTTCTTGGGGCTGACCTTTGGCATCATCTTGTGTTTTCCCATCCAGAGACCGAAAAGATACCCGCCGGTATCGGCTAGTGAGATGATTGGAAAAACTGTTAAAAGCCAGTAGGTTGCATAGGGTAAACTATCTATTGAAACCGCATAACTTCCCAGCCAGCCGAGATAAATTGTGCCGCAGATGGTTATCGCAAAATCAAACGCAGCTGTTGTTGATCCTTTTTGGGCGCTTATCGTATGCCAGATCATGGCTGTAATTGCAATTGAGCCAAGCCAAATGTCGGAGTAATTGAATGCAAATAGCTTACGCAATATTACAGCAGCCACAGTAAATAACAACAGGATTGGAAGCGAAGGGGCATAACCATTTTTATAGAAGATGCGCCAAAATTCCCAGGCAGAGATACCAAGTATAACTGCGACGAAGGCAGTGAAGGGCCATCCACCCAACATGGCAAAAAGCACAGTGGTCGGGACCATTACATCGATCACGATCAACCGTTTACGTAACGAGGGGTCCTTGGCCATTGAAAGGGTTAGATCTTCCCAAAACGGCGTTTACGTTGACTGTATTCTTCGATAGCTTTTTTTAGTTCTTCCTTGTTGAAATCCGGCCACAAGGTTGGTGTGAAATACCATTCCGAGTATGCCGATTGCCACAAAAGAAAATTACTTACCCGGATTTCACCGGATGTGCGGATGATCAGGTCAGGATCGGGGCAGCGAGTGAATAAATGCTGGGTGACAACATCCTCTGTGACCTCTTCGGCAGGTATCCCTTCCTGGATAATCTTTTGAAGGGCATATACGATCTCGTCGCGTCCCCCATAATTCCACGCGATATTGAGGATCAATCGATCGTTATTTTTTGTTACTTCCATTGACTGACGAACCTTTTCACGCACTTTTTTGGGCATGGCTTCAAGACGCCCTACATGCACAATGCGTACCCCTTCGCCATTCAGTTCGTTTAATTCGCGATCGATCACTGATTCAAATATTGCCAGTAAACCATTCACTTCTTCTTTTGGCCGCCCCCAGTTTTCAGTTGAAAACGCATAAAGCGTGAGATATTTCACACCGAATTCAACGCAAGCACGGATCATCGGACGCAGGTTTTCTGTTCCTGCCCGGTGTCCTTCCATGCGGGGCAAACCACGCGCAGTTGCCCATCGGCCATTCCCGTCCATGATTATTG
Organism: uncultured Anaerolinea sp.; assembly: GCA_964483135.1. GTDB lineage: Bacteria > Chloroflexota > Anaerolineae > Anaerolineales > Anaerolineaceae > UBA6107. The sequence goes on from CAZAAJ010000012.1 coordinate 6,299, forward strand.
CGATATGCGTTGGGATCTTCAAATCGTTTAATGACATAAGGCTATACTTCCATGATCTCTTTTTCTTTTTTCTCGCCGATGATGTCAATATCTTCTATATAGCGTTCGGTGTACTTCTGAAGTTCCTCTTCACCAACCTTGAGGTCATCTTCTGAAATCATTTTTTCTTTTTCGAAATCACGCAGATCTTTGATCAGGTCACGACGGATATTTCGAACGGCAATCCGTGATTCCTCGAGACGGCTGTGGACCAGTTTTACCAGGTCGCGCCGTCGTTCTTCAGTGAGGGGAGGGAGGTTTAAACGGATTACCTTGCCGTCATTGTTGGGGGTGATGCCCAACTCAGATGCGAGGATTGCCTTTTCGATTGTCTTCAACGTGGAAGGATCAAAAGGTTTGATCATTAGTTGACGCGCTTCGGGGACTGAAATCGATGCAAGCTGCATCAGCGGGGTAGGCATGTCGTAATAATCCACATGCAATTTCTCGACCAGCGCGGGTGTGGCGCGACCTGTGCGGATTCCTGACAGGTCTTCATCCAAGGCAATTATGGCGCCTTTCATGCGTCCTTCGGCATCTTTTACCGTTTCATTGATCATCTCATCGACCATTTTTATCCTCCACGGTTTACAATGTCATTTCATCCTGATGGAATAAAGCATACCTTAAAACTGGAAAAAATCCAATATGAAAATCAATTTGTGAGTAACGGGATAGCCTTTGAGGGATTGACATTATCGAAAATATGTTCTATAATATTTTTTATAAGAAATATACCTCTCTTTGGCCCGCAACTTGCAATATAGAAAGGAAGAATAATTGTGGAGACGAAAATGAACACTGGCATGTTGTGGTTTGATAATGACCCCCAAATTGATATTCGGACAAAAATCGACCGGGCAATCATTTATTATCAGAAGAAATACGGGCAAACACCAGATCTTTGTTATGTTCACCCAAGTATGCTGGTAGGTAAACTTCTCCCGTCCGGGGAAGTGGATGTACAACCTGACCAGATGATTCTGCCAAATCATTTCTGGATTGGTTTAAAGGCTTCTGCTGCAACAGTCACAACCTATTAAAATGTATTTCCCGAAATACAGACAGTCCTGAAACTCAGGACTGTTTTTTTGTGGATTTTCGGATTTTTCCAGCCAAATATTGAAAAAACTGCTGAAGAGGCCGGAAAGGATTACGAGAAAATGTTTGAACATAGTGACTGGCAGCTGTTTCAAGGCTCACTTTTTTATGTTGTTCTTCCACCATGTACCAGCGGTGTTCGATAATCCATAAATACAGATCCGTCTCTGTGCGCTGCGGGAATTGCTTGAGGATATCGTGTTTTCGTATGATGCGAATTAATGGGCGGTAAACGCTATTTAACCAACCCAGAACGGACTCTTCTTCGGTGATCGGACGTTTCATCTTTTCACCCATATACCAGCGGTGCACGCTGATATGGTGGATAAGTTTGTCATATTGACCCGGAATCGAAAAATGGAAATCATCATCAGGCGCAAGTTCATTCAAACGGGTTTGATCAATAAAACCGAGATATTCCTGCTGCAGCACCAGGGTATTGATATTCGTGTGCTTATCAAGATTGCCGGGAATGCTTATTTTTACAACATAGGCATCCATGTACAATTGTCCGCGTTCGCGGGCCACTGAAACCCGGTGATTCCCGTCTTTTACAAAGTAAATTTCACCAATTTGATAAACGTCTATAGGCGGCAGGATAACATCTTTATAATATGCCTGATCAATACTTTCCCATCGTTCCCGTGTATGGGTTTGTCGCGGCAAGAATGCGCGATCAAATTCGGTAAAACGACTGACCGACCCAATTATCCGATCGGTTTCTATCTGTTTTAATCCCTGGTAGGATTGCCCTTTCAGTGGTATTCGCTTGATGACTTCGTTAAAAGGCAGCAGGTCATTGTCTGAATTCCTCATCCAACTGAGGATCGAACGCCAGAATCCCTTTCGATAAGCTCGTGAAAAGTCCTGCCGCGAATAGTTATTTAGCAAACCAGTGGGGTTAGGTTGATTATCATTCATACTCATAGTGTTCTCGCTTTTCCCTGCAGATCAATCCCAGGAACGTTTGGCTGGAAATGGGATTTCGAACTGCCGATAACCAAAGACATTTAATACGGTTGTAGGACCTATCGTCGTGCTGGTTATTGCATCCTGCCTGTAAATGTGGATATGTCCATGAAGCATATAGGCAGGTTTGAAAACTTTTAACAGCCAATTGAAAGCTTTCACACCCAGGTGTGCCGGGTCGTCCATGGCATGGATCTTCCAGGGGGGGGCGTGGCTGACAAAAATATCCAGGTAACGCCCTAACCTGGCTTTATTCAACATAAATTGGGGAACCATGCGAAATACCCGATTCCAATATTGTCCCTGTGTATATTGGTAAGGACCTTCGTTGTACGTGATACATCCTTCCAAACCTGCCAGCAGCAGTCCGGAATCATCCTCGATCACTCTCTGATGAAGGTCAATTGCCCCCCACGGTGAAGATCTCTGCGTGTTCACGCCAATTTCAACCCGGTTCGCATGATTTCCGCGTACATAATACAGGGGGACATTCAACATGGACACGATGTATTCAAGATAGAAATAAGGAAGATCACCACACGAGATCACGATGTCGATATCAGAAAAACGTTCCACGACCATCTGGCTGTAGATAAACGCAATTTCGATATCGCTGATGCCAAGAATTTTCATTTTGATGGTGCACAATCAAGCAATACGCTGACAACCGCTGCCGCCATTCCAGCAGTATGTGTGATAGACACCGACCAGGAAACCCAGCCTTTTTGTTGGGCATTTTTTTCAGCCTCCCCATGTAAAAGCAGTGAAGGTTTTCCAGCCTCATCCGTTGATATTTCCAGGTCCTGCCAGTGAATATCACCGATCCCAGTACCAAGAGCCTTGGCAGCCGCTTCTTTGGCCGCAAACCTGCCAGCAAGATGGTCGTTCCTCCCCGCTGCATCAACCAACTCTTTCTCTGTATAGACACGCTTTAAGAACCGCTCCCTGATGGCAGGCTTAAGCTGTCTCAGCCGCTTGATCTCTACCAGGTCAATTCCAGTTTCGACCTTTATCATCTTGATCAACCTTTATTGTTTGACCCGGCTGATACGATGATAAGTTTTTCAGGGTCGATATAAGTTCTGGCAGCAGCTAAAATTTCATCGGGCGTTACCTGGTTTACTAATCCCGGGTAACGCTGCAGGTAATCAAGACCGAGGTTAAATCGCTCGAGATTTAGGATTGAATTTGCCACACCCGAATTGGATTCCAGCGATAGCGGGAGCCGTCCGATATAATTAGATTTGCTGTCATCAAGTTCGCTTTGGGTTACTGGTTCTGAACAGAATTTTTTCAACTCGCTTGTGATCAAGTCAATCGCCTTGTTCAAGTTTTCCGGATTTACCCCTGCAGATACTTCCCAGGAGCCGGCTTCTATCCAGGCATTTACACTCGTTGATGCATAATAAGCGAGACCAGCCTTTTCGCGCACTGCGTCACCGATTCGCCCCATCATGCCGAATTGACCCAGGATATTGTTACCAATCGAAGAAGCCAGGTAATCGGGTGCATGCCGTTTTGGTCCAAGTGAGCCCATCACCAAGTCACTCTGGCTTTTCCCCGCGATGGTTACATGCTGCCGGATCGTCTTTTGAGGGGAAGAAACCTTGGGAAGCTTTTTATGCAGAGGTGCAAACGGATTCTTCCATTGTGTGAATGCTTTTTCAAACAATGTAAAAGCCTGATCGGGTTCTACAGCCCCCACGATTACAACCACCATGTTTTCAGGTCGAAAGTAAGTGCGGTGAAACTCCTCTAGGTCCTGTTTTTGGATTGCCCGGATGGTTTCGGGATATCCATCTTCAGGCATGCCATAAGGGTGATTAGGAAAGAGTAATTCATCAAATGTCAATGAAGCCATTTCAGCGGTGTCCTGGGCACGGATAGACAGGCTGGTGAGCATCTGGGTACGCAGCCGTTCAAGGTAAATCTCCGGGAATGTTGGTTGCATCAGGCAATCAGCCAGGATACCCGTCACCAAGGGAAGGTCATCAGCGAGGCAGCGCCCGCCGAGGTTGATATTGTGAACGCTTGCGCCAAAACCGAGGCTGGCGCCGGCGGATTCCAATTCTTCGAAGATCGTCTGGAAATCCCGGGTTTGCGTTCCACGCATGAGTGCTAACGAAGTAAAATGCGCCAACCCCAGTTTATCGACTGGATCAAAAAGACTGCCAGCGCCTATGTATCCCGAGAGTACTACCGAAGCGCTGTTAAAGTTACTGCGCGCCAGCAAGGTAATTCCATTTGGGAGGACTTTACGCGCGATATCTTGAGGACCGGGAAGAGACTGGATATTGATCGATCGGTCATTGGTCATCATGCTAGGTCTCCTTGAGGTAAATACACACCTGTTACACGATGATTGGCACGCAGCAGCCGTTGTGCTGCATCCAGCAGCCTCAAAGGGGTGACCGCATTTAAATTATCTACGTAATGAAGGAACCAGTCATAAGTGGAGAACATTTCGGAGTAACCAAGCCAGAATGCCTGGTTGGTGATGTTTTCGCTTCCATACGCAAAAAGAGCCCTGGCTTGCTTGACAGCCCGCTCGATGTCCGATTGTGGGATTGGAGTATCCAAAAGGCGTTCGATTTCACTGTCAACTGCGATTATGACATCCTCAAGTTTTCGATCCGGTCGAACAGTTATCGTAATGTTATACAGGAATGGATCGATAGTTGCCTGTAATGAGCCAACCACGCTCACAGCCAGTTCTTTTTCAACCAAGGTGCGATAAAGCCGGCTGGTTTTATTGGAAATCCCTCCCCCGCCGAACATGTTCAAGCTGGTTGGACCAGTGAGTAGACTATCCAGAACTGTTATAGCATAGAAATCCTGATTATCAGCTGAAGGAGCACGCCAGGAGAATTCAAGATAAGTGGTCTCTCCAGGTCCTTTCACTTCAACCCTTTTTTCCTGCTGCAGAAGGTCATCTCTCTTGATGGAGACTTGTTGAACAGAATGTCCTGGAATTGCAGAATACACATTTTTAATCAATTCCAGCATTTTTTCGGATTCAAAATCGCCCGCCATGGATAGAATTGCATTAGCCGGGTTGTAATAGGTCTGGTAATGCTGATATAGATCATCACGTTGGATTGCATGCAAATCTGCAATGCTGCCGAGCACCTCATTGCGGTATGAGTGTGAATCAAATGCTGCCAGTTGGATCGCCTCATCCAGGCGGAAAAGAGGTTCGTTTTCGTTTCCCTCGCGTTCTGAAATGATCACCGTTCGTTCTGAATCGACTTCTTCGGGAGAGTAAATACTGTTGACCATGCGGTCAGACTCAAGATCCATTGGTAAAGCAAATTTATCTGCTGGAACAGTTTCAAAAAAAGTCGTCCAATCCAGGTGGGTGAAGGCGTTCCACATCCCGCCGTCACGTGAGATTGCCCGGTCCAGCACCCCGGGTGGGAATTTGGGTGTTCCCTTGAATTGCATATGTTCGACCCAGTGGGAAATGCCGGTTTTCCCAGCCACCTCATAGCGCGAGCCAACCCTGTACCAAACCCAATGACTGATGATCGGTGAAGTGTGAATCGCTTTGAGCAGTACCTTCAGTCCATTCTCAAGAGTAGTTTCAATTATGTTTTCTGGCATTCAACCTCTAAAATGTAGTATTCTTAACTATAGCATATGTCAAAATTCTGACAGTCATTACCTCATTTTTTTGATCACCTGAGCGATATTGAATGTCATTTATACCATGTAGAGGAGGCGAATGGAAAACTGTGGTGAAATGCAAATAGCTGTCATTGGAGCAGGACCCGCAGGGTTGTTTGCCTCAGACGCTTTGGCTGCAAAAGGGTTCGGCGTGGCATTGTTTAATCGCGATATAAAACCTGGCGGCCTTGCTGAATACGGAATTTTTCCAGACAAGTATAAGTTAAAGAATGGATTGCGGAACCAATTTTCAGTAATTCTATCTTCGGAGAGAATTTCCTATTTCGGAAATGTCCATATTGGTACCTCAAAATGCATTGATCTCCACACCTTATTTGATTGGGGTTTCGGTGCTGTACTCGTCACTTGTGGTGCCCAGGGTATAAAGTCGCTGAATCTACCCGGCGAGAACCTGGCAGGGATTTACCATGCGAAGGACCTTGTCTATCACTATAACAAGCTCCCTCCTTACACTGAACGTGAATTCAAATTTGGCAAAAAGGCAGCCATCGTTGGAGCGGGTAACGTGATGGCGGATATTTGTCATTTTCTGACGAAATACACCGCTGTTGAAGAGATTACAGCCGTTATCCGGCGCGGACCCGGCGAGGTGAAATTTGACCGAAAGGAATTATTATCCTTCATTTCATATCTTAACCTGTCGGCTTTTGATAAGGAAATCGAACGAGTCTCAACCGATATGGAAAAAATCGGTCAAGATGTGAAGGCGATAAAGGAAAGTATCCTGACTGATCTTTCAAAAAGTTGCCCGAAGGAACGGGAAGCGAGTATCCAATTCCGTTTCCTTGCTTCACCAAAGCAGATTATAGGCAATGATGAGAACAAAGCAATCGCTTTGGAATACGAGGAAAATAATCTTCTCCTCACCGATGGGGAAGTTGTCGCCCGAGGTACCGGGAAGATGAACACGATTGAGATTGACAATGTAATCTTCGCCATTGGCGATCGCGTGCAAGATGAACTTGGAATACCAGTTTGCCGCAATGAATTCTGCAAGGCAAAACTCCCCAAATACCCGGTGGATGGCGAGTCCTTTGAAATTGAGGAACCAGCAACAGGAGAAGCGCTTCCAGGGATTTTTTTGGCAGGTTGGGCGCGTAATCCCAGTTCAGGGCTTGTAGGCACAGCCCGCAAGGATGGCGTTCATGCCGCTGAGGCGGTTAGCCAATTCCTTAATGGGAAGACAGTCCGTACAGGTGTAAGATCTGATGAATTCGAAAAGAAACTTGATCAATTGAATTGCCGGGTGGTAACCAAATCGCACCTTGCAATTCTAAACTCAGAAGAAATGAAACAAGCCGCCGAACGCGGGGTGGAAGAATATAAATATTCAACAAATGAGGAAATGCTGAAAATTATGGGATTGGGCTGATCGCCGATTTATTTTTTTGCTTATAAGGAAACATCATGATAAAACCGATGGCAATGATCGCCAGCCCGATTTCCATACCGCGTGCCTGCCAGACCCCGAAAACGGGTAACCCCGGTAATGGGTGTGAGCCAACCCCGAGAACATCCGCCATGCCGGAGAATAGCGTGATGACGTACCCGGTGCTCACCAGTCGTACGCCTATATCCGCGGGAATCGTGGGTTGCTGCTTGCGCCACAGGGCATGGATGGCAGCATAACCGCTGATGCAAATGATGGCCAGTCCGATTAGCATCACGGCAATTTGAATAAATCCAACCACCGGGCTGCGGTCCAGACCGAACCAGGCAGGTTTTGCACCGATCAAAACAACCAGAAAGCCAAGGATGACTCCAAAAATCGAAAGACGAATGCGCACCCTGGGCAATGGGAATTCGGGCATTGTGATATTGGCAGGTTTGATCTCTTGGGTGAGTAATGGATTCTTTTCGGTCATTTCGGCAGTATGGTCTCCATGTGCTTTTTCCAATTCAACCAGAAAATATTCTCAATATCATTTTCATTATAGCCGCGGTTTTGGAGCGCGGGTGCCAGTTTCTGGAAATCCCGGATGGTTTCAAATTCGAATGGGATGTTCGGATACCCAAATCCGCCATCAAGGTCAGAGCCGATGCCCACGTGGGTGGAATCGCCGGCTAACTGGCAGTAATAATCGATTTGATCAATGATATGGTTTATTGTAACAGTTCCAACGGGAGAGGAAAGATCCCATTCGGAAGATAAAAACTTATTGTAAGGTACCACACCCACCACGCCACCGCGTTCAAAGAGCAGCCGAATGGTCTGGTCAGAGAGATGCCTCTCGCCAATGCGCCCCTTTAAAAGTGACCGGGCATTGGAGTGGCTTGCTAGTACCGGACCTTCAAATCTGTCCAAAGCGGTAAGGGCAGCTGATTCACTCATATGGCTGATATCCATTGCCATCCCGAGCACAGCGATGGTGTTCAACAGGTCGTACCCTTCACGATCAAAGGAGCGGGATTCTTTGGAGCCGCCGCAGTAGCGCATGCCTGCCCAAACAGGCCCTACCTGGCGTAATCCCAGTTCGTAGTATTCCTGCAGTTCATCGATTGAGCGAAGCCCCTCGGCGCCTTCCATATGGATCATCAATCCGACCGGGCAGTTTTGCTGGTCAGAGGTAGATTGCCATTTTGCAAGAACCCGGGTAAGGTCAGACTGGTTCAGGATCAGGGTGAATTTGTCCGGATGATCATTTACAAGGCGGTGATAATAATCGAGTTGTTGATGAGCCAGTCGGGATGCCTGCTCGGTGGATTGAAATGAAAGGACATCCCAGGCTCCGCCTGCATATTTAACAGGGGGATTCCACAAGGTGGCAAAAATGACAGCCACTTTACCAGCTTGGAATTCAGGCCATCCAACCGTTGCTTCTCCCTCATTCCATGTGGGGATCTGCGTGCCAGTTTCCTGTTTTCGAATATCGAATGCTGACAGGCAAATATCACGTTTAAAGGTCAACGCGTTAAAAGCTATATCCTGGTGTGAGTCAATTAAAAGGGGCATGGTTTGCAAGTAAAAAGAGCGCGCCGTTTACGGAGCGCTCTTACTTTTATTCCCGCTTACTTCGTGGAATCGGCTTCGGGGGTGGTAGATTCTTTGTCATCCCCTCCAAGGATCCCCTCAAGGCTTTGCCAGTCCATATCGGCATAGGCCATGGAATCAACGCGGCGCAGGCTGAGACCAATGCGATGATTCGTATTGTCGATCTTGAGCACTCGTAATGTATAAGTATCGCCTTCCTTTAAAACCTCACGCGGATGCTCAACGCGTTTTTCACTGATCTCAGAAATATGGATCAATCCTTCGATGTCTTCGTTCAGGCGTGCAAACGCTCCAAACTTGGTGAGCCGGGTGATTGTACCTTCAACCAACTGGCCTTCCTGGAAGGCAGCGGCTTTTTGATCCCATGGATCAGAAAGAAGCTGGCGCATGGAAAGCCCGATTCGGCGTTTCTCGCGGTCAATTGCAATCACTTTAACTTTGACTTCCTGTCCAACTTTCAGGACCTCGCTGGGGTGTTGTACCCGGTCCCAGGAGATCTCAGACAGGTGAACAAGCCCATCGGCTCCGTTGATGTTTACAAACACGCCAAAGTCAGCCAGGCTGGTTACCCGGCCGGTGAATACCTGACCTTCCTTTAGCTCGTCGATTACGCGGTCTTTCACAGAATCACGGGATTCAGTGGAAGCCTGGCGTTCTGAAAGGATTAGACGGCGGCGTTCGCGATCGACTTCAATAACCACAACGTCGATTTCCTGTCCGATCATCTTGCTCCAACGCTGCTCGGGTGTATCCCCGGTCATGCTGGATCGGCGGCTGTAACTGATCTGGGAGGAGGGCACAAAACCACGCAACCCGCCAACCGGAACGATGAGCCCACCCTTGTTGTAGCCGATGATGGAACTATGGAAAGACTCTTTCTTTGCCACCATATTCTCAACAATAGCCCAACCTTCTTCTTCACGTGCGCGCATGTAGGAGAGTACAAGGTTGCCATTTGAGTCTTCTGGATTGATCACGTAAACTGGGATTTCCTGTCCGATCTTCAGGTTCGCCAGCTCATCGCTGGGGATCAATTCGTATTCTTTTCCGGTGATGATACCCTCTGATTTAGTACCAACACTGACCAGGATCTGGCCAGGAGTAACACTCGCAACCACACCCTTACGGATCTCACCCTGGTTGGGGAAGTCAATTGCCAAACCTTCTGACTCCAGCAGGGAGGCCATGTTGTTATTGTCGACCTGGTTTTTTTCGGGTGTTTCTTGATTGGATTCGATTGGGTCCATACGCTTTGTGTACTCCGACGGATAGGATTAGCCCATTAATGCATAAAATATCTACTCGCGAAATTTTGTCGCGATGGGCCATATAGATTTTTTATTATACATCATTAATACACAGAAATTTCAAGAATAAGAGTGGATTAATGGCGTTTTCGTTTCTTTTTGTTACCAACTGCACTTGCAGGCACACTTTGATTGGCAACAGCACTTGGTTGTGGGGTTGTTGCTTTCTCAGCAGAAGCCCCGGATCTCCGGGGTTGGAAGAGGAACATCCTGCTAATCACACCTGCCCGGATATCGCTGAGGAGTTGTTTGAACATCCCTGCAGCCTCGCTTTTATATTGCACAAGCGGATCCCGTTGGGCATAAGCTTCCAAACCGATTGAAACGCGCAATGCATCCACCTTGGTCAGGTATTCAACCCAATGTTCGGAAAATACGCTGACGAGGATGTGGCGATAGATCTCATTTTGGATGCGTGTGCCCAATATACGGGTAAGGATCTCCTGTTGTTCCCTGGTTAAATCTTCTGGCCTCTGGTTGATTATTAGTTCAAGGGTTTCCGCTCCGAACTTGGTGCTCAACGTCTCTTTTATTTTTGGTTCAAGTTGAGCGAGAGGAACCCCTGCCAGGCGGAACCGGTCGAACTCGATAGTTCCCCAAACTTCTTCCAGGCGTTGGCGTGTTTCTTCAAGATGTTCCAGGATATCGGCAGTGATCTCCTTGACCGGGGTATCCTGAATGCGTTTTGCTGCCAGGAAAATGTAATTCAGAAGGCGCACATTGCGCATAACCTTTTGGTGAGTGCGGGGATCGATCGCCATTCGATTTCCTGTTGACATGGCAATGATCAAATCGATCAGGCGATCCGAACTTTCGAGAACAGTATCCTGGCTGCGTAAAAGCGCATTTTCAATATTTTGCGTTATGGTCCCATTGGCAGCGAGCAGGTTATCTGATCGGGTATCAAGAATTTCTTCAATTGCGCGGTAGATGCCGTCATTGATCTCATCCCAATCGAGATCAACTAACTGGGCAGGCCGCATATTCAAGCCTTCCTCCAGGCGCATCTCGATGGCGTTGATCGTACGGGTGATTGCCAGCAATTTGACTGATTTTTTTACCTGCTCAGCCAGAGATTGCTTCACATCTTCATCGCCCTCCGGAAGTCTGCGTAGTTCCTCGGTAGATAGGCGCAGCGGGGTGCCGACAAGGCTTATCATCTCTTCAAGGATATCCTGGGGACGGCGTACAGGTTGTCCTTCATCACCTCCCATGCCCAATCCGTCAAAATAGCTGTCGAGCGCGTCAAGGCGATCTGTAGATACCTGTTGGGCAGTGTCCTCCGTTTTATTCAGTAATGACCGTGCACTGCGTAAAAGATGTTCGGATTCCGCTTCGAGGCCTTCACTGGCGGTCTTGTGAAGCGACTCTTTTATCTCTTCGTCGGAGGCATTTGGACCTAGCGTGTTTTCCAATTCACTTTCGATTAATTGAAGCGCATAGGAAGGCGCTCGTACCCCTTCCTGTTCAAATACCATGGTTGGCTGAACCTGTTCAAGATAGGCCAGCAGTTTCCAAGGACCTTCTTCGTCGTCAAGCGCTTTTGGAATGCGTTCATTCAATTCGGTTCGCAGAAGCTCGATGACGTCTTCATGCAAATCGGCTTTGGAAAAAGCGCGGTCGCGTTCCGAGTAAATGCGGTTTCTTTGAGCATTGAGAACATCATCATATTCAAGCAGGTGCTTGCGGACATCAAAGTTATTCCCTTCAACTCTTTCCTGGGCTTGCTCTACCATCCGTCCCAGCAAGCCGCTCTCGATGGGAAGACTGGGATCCACCTTCAATCGTCCCATCAAGGCTTCCATTTGGACACCGCCAAAGAGGCGCATCAATTCATCTTCAAGTGAGAGGTAAAACCGGGAGGATCCGGGGTCACCCTGGCGGGCGGCGCGGCCGCGCAGCTGGTTATCGATACGGCGTGCTTCGTGGCGTTCAGAGCCGATCACGTGCAAACCGCCTAGTTCACGCACCTTTGCCATGTTTTCAAAATGCTCGAAGAAGGTCTTAACAGACTCTTCGTAGATCCCAATTTGCTCCTCCGTGCATGTTTTAAGAGCTTCCAGGCGGGCATCGTTGGTCATGCTATATGGGTCTGGCAATTGCGCCCGTTCCAATACGCGGATGACATCAGCGATTATTTCCTCGTTCAATTCACCGCCCAACTTGATATCCACACCACGACCGGCCATATTGGTTGCGATGGTCACTGCGCCAAAAGCGCCAGCCCTGGCAATGATCTGTGATTCCTCGTCATGTTTGCGGGCGTTAAGCACCTGGTGGGGGATGCCTCCTTGGATGGCAGCCAGCACGCGCTGGGAATGGGTTTCATCCAGTTTTAGAATGGTCAAAAAGTGCTTGAGGTTCTCCGGGTCTTCCGGGTTGGTTGATATCAGACCGGCTTCCCGTGCAACCGGGCGCATCTCACCGATATTCAATTCTGGCAGCGGGCGGTTGAGGAATTGAAGTTCGGCAATTTCCTGTTCATAGGTCTTGTCAAATTTCTCCACCCAGGCATCACGGATGATCAATGTTTGAGCCAACCGGCGCAGAGGTTCTGCCCCCAGGCGCAGCGACAGTCTCTCTGAATGTTCAACGGAAGTGGTGCCTATTAATTGGGGGCGGCCAATGGCATAGTAGTGCAAAATCTCCCTGGTGATGGCGCGTAGTTTACCTTCTTCGGTGCGATACACCATATCCGGAAAATCCTGCCTGCGCCAGAAAACCGGTTTTTTCTCCGGATCATTACGCCGGGCGTAATACTGAACCGGGTATTTTTCTTCATCCCTGGTTTCAACAATTGTTAGCGCTGAATTTTCTCGGGAGGCTACATACTCCAGGTTCATAGGGATTGGCAGCACTTCAAGTTTGTAGATCTTGGAAAATTCTTCAGCCTCGGTGAGCGCAGTACCCGTCATTCCACCCAGTTTTTCATACATGCGGAAGTAATTTTGGATGGTGATCGTGGCGTAGGTGACGTTTTCGGGCTCGATCTTCACGCCTTCCTTGGCTTCTACCGCCTGGTGCAGACCTTCAGACCAGCGTCTGCCGGGCATGAGGCGTCCTGTGAATTCATCCACAATTACCACCTTGCCACCCTGGACAATATAGTCTTTATTGCGGCGGAAGAGATGCTGGGCACGTAGCGCCTGTTCGAGGTATCCCTGTAACTGCGCCTGGTGCGGATTAATATCCTCCGGTCGGTCGGGATCACGCAGCGGTTCGCCCAGGATTTCGGAGATGTGCACCTCACCGACTTCCGTGAGAGACACCTGGCGGTCTTTTTCGTTAATTTCGTAATCTTCAGGAGCAAGCGCGCGAACCACCTGTGACATTTGTTGATACCCGGCGGAGTTATCCGCTGAAGGACCAGAGATAATGAGCGGGGTGCGCGCCTCGTCGATTAAGATATTGTCCACCTCGTCAACGATGGAGTAGAAATGCCCTCGCTGCACCCGTTCTGCCAGCGACATCGTCAGGTTATCGCGCAGGTAGTCAAATCCGAATTCACTGTTGGTACCGTAGACGATATCTGCCTTATAGGCTTCGGCGCGGTTTACAAGGGAGAGTAGATGCAGATCTTCCCTGGCATTGGGCTTTTCAAGATCGACCAGGAAGGCTTTGTTGCCATTTTCCGTGCGGCTGGCCATTTGGAGAACGCCAACGGTTAATCCGAGTGCATGATAGACAGGGTACATCCAGCGGGCATCTCGCCTTGCCAGGTAATCATTAACGGTCACTACATGGACACCACGCCCTGTTAGTGCATTCAAATACACGGGAAGCGTGGCGACAAGAGTTTTTCCTTCACCGGTACGCATTTCGGCTATTTTCCCGTGATGCAGGGTCATGCCGCCAATCATCTGAATATCGTACGGACGTAATCCGATCGACCGTTTGCTGGCTTCACGAACTGCGGCGAAAGCTTCCGGTAGGAGATCATCCAGCGTTTCGCCTTCCTCCAAACGCTGACGGAACTCCGTTGTTTTTAATTGGAGGTCCTCGTTGGATAAAACCTCGTAGACGGCTTCTAGCTTATTAATGTCATCAACAACAAGCGACAGATTCTCAACTTCTCTTTTATGCGGGTCGCCCCCAAAAACGCGCGCAAGCTTTTGTAAAACCATAATCACCTCTTCGATTCAAGAGGTGATTATAGCATGTGATTTTTCGGGAATTAACTACCTGAGTCCGGAACCGAAATTCTGAAATGCGTCTTGGAGGAGAGACAAAATGCTTGCCCCTCCTATTAATCCAATGATAGTAAAGATACAGCCAACAGCAATGCTGATGAGAAGATTGGCAACAAAAAAGTGTCCCCAGACTGCAAAGGCGCGTGAGAGGAAGTTAGGGGAGATCAATTTGATATTGGGGACAGCTGTGTTTTGCCTGACTAATGCCTGTCCCTCAAGCTGTTGAACGCGTGCTACCAAGTTGGCGATATCCTGATCTGAATACATGAGTCCTCCTGAATGAATTAATGGTTAGCAATATTATGCATTTTAACAATCGAAAACACAAGCACGCTATATGTGAATTGCCTTACCCAGAGCAGATTCCGCAGTTTCCATTATCACTTCACTTAATGTGGGGTGGGCGTGAATATTGGCTGTGATCGCTTCAATTGTTAGCCCATTTGCCTGCGCCAACGTCAACTCTGGCAGGAGCTCGGATACCTCCGGACCAACCAGGTGTGCTCCCAGCAACTGCTGATTTTCTTCATCAATGATAATCTTGGCAAAACCGGCGTAATCACCTAAACCCAGCGCTTTACCATTCGCCTGGAATGGGAATTTACCGACCTTGATGGGTTTTCCCAGTTCGCGCGCCTGGACTTCAGTGTAACCAAAAGAGGCTGCCTGGGGTTGGCTAAAGGTCGCGCGGGGAACCATCACATAATTGATTTCCTCGATCGTTTTGCCTGCGATGGCTTCAGCGCATAAAATGCCCTGCCTGGAAGCCACATGAGCCAGCATGAACTTGCCGGTCACATCCCCCACGGCGCGAATGCCCGGAATATTGGTCGAATAGGCATCGTCGATCTTGATGAACTTGCGTTCCGTAAGCTCCACTCCCAGTTCCTCCAACCCGAGTCCGCTGGAATTGGGTTTAAACCCGGTAGCTACAAGCGCTTGATCGGCTTCCAGCGCAAACACACCTTCGGAATTTTCAACTGTGACCTTAACCCCATCGCTGGTGATTTCAACCGATTTTACACGCGTGTCAACATGAATTTTGATGCCGCGCCTGGTGAAGGTTTTGGCTAATTCGGCGCTCACCTCTGCATCTTCCATCGGGGCGATGGTAGGCATCATTTCCACAAGGGTCACCTGGCTGCCGTAGGCGCTCCAGACCGTGGCGAATTCAAGTCCGATCGCACCGGCTCCGATGATGACCACGGACTTTGGCAGAAATTCCTGCAGGATGGCTTCACGGTAGGTGAGTACCTTCTGACCATCGATATTAATCCCGGGGATTACTGCCGGATGTGCTCCTGTGGCGATGATGATATTTCGTGCGCGTAACACTTGATTAGCGCCGTCAGTTTTTACCACCAGCACTGTGGACGGATCTGTGAGCCGGGCAGTACCTATTACGACAGTGATGTTATGCTTTTTCATTAAAAAACCGACACCGCGGGTAAGCCGGTCAGAAACCTGCCGGCTGCGCTTTACTGCCGCGGAGAAATCAAGTTGCAGATTTTCAACCGAAAAACCAAAATCCTTGCTGCGTTCCCGCAAGGTGTGCGCCACCTCTGCGTTTTTGAGCAGTGCTTTTGAGGGGATGCAGCCGATATTAAGACATACTCCGCCCAACCATTCCTTGTCCACTATCGCCACTGAAAACCCCAGTTGAGCAGCGCGGATTGCAGCAACGTATCCACCGGGCCCTGCGCCAATCACCACAACGTCAAAATTGTCCATCGTTACCTCGCATTTAATGTAGAATTTGATTATACCAATCATCAAATTGAGGGTTTGTTTCTAAGGTACAAAGGATTAACATGAGCCACGGTAATGAAATAAAGGGGCAGATCACCAGCGGTTTTTGGCATGATAGGTTGCGTATGAACGCAGAAATAGCCATTTTTCACCAGTGGGATATGCTGGAAGCAACCCGCTGCATCGATAACTTCCGCATTACGGCCGGTTTAAAAGAAGGTTTTCGTGAAGGCTTTTTCTTTGCGGATTCGGATGCCTATAAATGGCTTGATGCCGCGTCTCGCATCCTTAAGAATTGGGATTCTCCGAAGTTGAGAGCACATGTGGATGAGTTCATCGCCATACTTGAAAAGGAACAAGCGGATGATGGTTACCTTTATACCTACAACCAGATCCATTTTGGTAACTCACGCTGGCAGTGCCTGCAGATTGAGCATGAGTTTTACTGCCTGGGTCATCTGATCGAAGCCGGGATAGCACATAAAATGGCAACAGGCGAAGACCGATTAATAAATATTGCCAAAAAAGCTGCGGATTTGCTGGTTGAGGAATTCATGCAGGCACCCGCGAAATATACTGATGGGCACGAGGAAATCGAGATCGCTCTGATCAAGCTGAGCCGCCTCACCGGGATTTCCCGGTACCGCGAATTAGCAAAACGATTTCTTGATCGGCGCGGCAGGATTGCTGCCTATCTGCTACGTTTTTTATGGCAATCATTGTGGAGTGCGGGCAGGATGAACACAGTTTCATTACTGCGTAAACAGTATTACAAATCGCATATCACGGCATCCACTTTCAAGCTGCCAGCCCATAATAAACACCGAATTCCCGGGAACATGCCGTTGCGCTTTGCCGCGTCAGCACTCTCAGGAAAATACACACAGCAGCATCAGCCACTTCAGCAACAAATCGAGCCTGTGGGGCATGCGGTGAGGTTTACCTATCTTAACACCGCTGCGGCAATGGTCGCCCGCGACGAGGGGCAAACATCGGACCTGCCGCGCATGGAAAAACTTTGGCAGCATATGGTGGAACGGCGTATGTCGGTTTCCGGTGGCATCGGATCGCTTCCTCTGACCGAGGGTTTTGGTCGTGATTATGAGCTCGATCCTGAGGTGGTTTATAACGAAACCTGCGCTGCTTTAGGCTGCATGTTGTGGGACAACGTGATGGCGTTGCTGACAAGCGACTCGAAGTATGATGATCTCTTCGAGTGGCAGCTTCATAATGCAGCCTCGGTTGGCATCGGAATGGACGGCTGCTCCTATTTCTATAACAATCCTTTGACCACGAAGGGGGGATACAAGCGTGAAGCCTGGTATGACATTCCATGCTGTCCATCCAATTTATCTCGGGTGTGGGCGTCACTGGACGAGAATGCAATTAGCGTTGATAAAGGCGAAGTTCGGATTCACCACTATTTTGGCGGTGAGTTCGTGATTCCAATAGGGTCAGGAGTGACACTTCAAATAGAAACCTCGCTGCCGTGGGATGGGTCAGTGAACATCAAAATCACCACCAAAAAACCGGAGCGATTTACGCTTATTCTTCGCAAACCGGCGTGGGCGGAGAATTATCTCATCCTGATCAATGGAAAGGAATTCCTGCCGAAGATAAAGTCGACAACCGTGAAAGGGGTGGCGGCAAGCGGATTGGATTTCAGCACCTCAGCCTGGTTGACCATTGATAGGATCTTTACAAGCGGAGACCGCATTGATATAGCGCTTGATTTACCGATTAAGTTTTTATTCCAGGATAAACGGATTGCGAAGTGTGGGGGCAAGGCAGCCATCTCGCGCGGGCCGATCCTTTATTGCCTCGAATCGATAAATAATTCAGCGGATCTTGAAAAATCGGTACTGGAACCCGGCACGCTTCACTTGAAAAAAGATGATGAAAGTTCGGGGGGGATTCCGATGCTATGTGGGAAAACCACGCAAGGCGAAGATCTGACTTTTACCCCTTATTATTTATGGGGCAATCACGGGGAAACAGCCATGACTGTGTTCATCCGGTGTCAGGTATAATTCAGGGGATTCCTGGATAAATAGATGAGCGAGCCTAACCTTTCAATAGTCATGCCGGTATACAACGAGGGACGAACCCTCGCTGATGTGCTGCGGCTTGTTTTTACCTCTGTCCCGGACGTCATGGAAGTGATTGCAGTGGATGATGGTTCGAAAGATAACAGCCGCGATATCCTTTCCGGGTTTGCATCAACAGAATCCAGGCTGAAGGTGATCTTTCACAAGGTCAATGGCGGAAAAACAGCCGCCCTGCGCACTGGAATCGCGGCAACTCATGGAAATGTCGTGATCATCCAGGATGCCGACCTGGAATATGATCCCAAGGACATCAACAAATTAATGCAGGTCTTCCGCGAAAAAGAAGTGGATGCGGTGTATGGTTCCAGGTTCATGAACCGCGGGCTTCAGGGGTCGCATTACAGCCAGCATTACATCGCCAATAAGACACTGACTTTCCTGTCTAATCTTTGCAACGGTCTCAAGCTGACCGATGTGGAAACCTGTTACAAGGCGATCAAGGGTGATCTGATCCGCGCCATGCCGATCGCCTCAAAACGCTTTGGTTTTGAAATTGAAGTGACTGCCTACCTTGGGAAAAAGAAGGCCAGGGTCGTTGAGGTGCCGGTAAGTTATGCCGGCAGGTCTTACAACGAAGGCAAGAAGATCGGGTTTAAAGACGGCCTGATGGCAATTGCTTATATCCTAAAATTCAACCTGTTTTAATTCCCTACCTCACAATCGCATCCGTCATCCTGGCCAGCCTGACCACCTGCTGGACATCATGCACACGCAGGATATCTGCCCCGCGGGTGATGCCGACTGCGCATGCAGCCAGCGTGCCTTCGAGCCGTTCAGAGGGGGGCAAATCCAATGTGTACCCGATGAACGACTTGCGCGAGGGGCCGAGAAGCACCGGAAAACCGAGTGCTTTGATCTCATCCAGGCAGTTGACCAGTTCCAGGTTTTGCTCGACTGTTTTTCCAAACCCGATGCCGGGATCCAGGATGATATTCTCGTCTTTTACACCAGCCTCGCGGGCGATCGCAACGCTCCGCATCAGTTCTCCTTTTACATCTTTGAGCAGGTCTTCATAATGAGCGCCAATATAACTCGCGCCGAGACGTTGCTGCAATTCCACCTGGTTGGGCTTACTGCGGTTGTGCATCAGTACTACGGGAATGCTCAGCCTGGCGGCAAGCGAGGATAACTGCGGGTCAGCATGGAACCCCCAAACGTCGTTGATCCAGTTAGCGCCTGCATCCAGGGCAGCCTGCGCCACAACGGATTTATAGGTATCGATTGAGATTAGCGTTCTGATCCCATTGGCCCGCAGAGATTTGATCACAGGCTGCACTCTTGAGATCTCCTCTTCATCGGAAACTTGAGTTGAACCCGGACGCGTGCTTTCTCCGCCAATGTCGAGGATTTCCGCTCCTGCTTCGATGAATTCCTCAGCTTGCGCCAGGGCAGCTTTCAGATAATCGGACCGGCTCAGTAATCCGTCCCCTGAAAAGGAATCGGGGGTTACATTGAGAATTCCCATCACATAGGTACGCTTGCCCAGTTCAGGAAGGGATTTCATCTTTAGGATCCTTTTTTGCGAATTTGTGGATGCCGGATTTATCTACTTCTAAAACGAATTCCTCTACGCTGCGGTCAGTGCCCGGGATTACCCGTTTTGGGGCGATCTCAGCCAGGGGGACAAGCACGAACGCACGTTCGCACATTCGGGCGTGCGGGATGATCAGGTTCGGAAGGGTTATTTGGAGGTCATCAAAGAGCAGGATATCCAGGTCGATAATGCGCGGACCATTGCGGACGGTTTTTTCCCGGCCCATTTCATTTTCAACCATTTTTAGAAAACCCAAAAGCTCCTCAGGAGATGATTCGGTCATACCCCGGATGACCTGATTTAGGAAATCTGGTTGTTCCAGCACTCCCCAGGGGGGAGTTTCATAAATGGATGATCTTTCGATAACTTCAAGGAAGCCATGTAAATGTGTTAACGCAATGGAGAGGTTTTCTGCGCGGTCACCAATGTTTGACCCGAGTGCAATGAAAACTTCGTGGGGGCTCACTCCGGTCATTGGGTACCTTTATGAACCGCGCACGGCGTTGATCAGGTCAGCCAGCAGCCCGTAGGCGGTCGTTTCAGGTCCGGGGTTGTTTTCCAAAATGCCCAACCCGGGCAGGGTGTCCATTTCGAATTGAACGAATGAACTGGTTCCATTAATACAAAAAAGCGGGCTGCTCGGCGGCACCCGCTGAGGTGCAACCCTGGCTGTGAGGGTATTCCCCTTCCTTTTACAGTCGCAGACCAGTTTCCAGCGCTCACCAGCTGCCAGCGCATCTGCGATCATCTCTTTGGTTACATCACGGATCCCGGTACGGTCAACCTGATCGGGCTTGAGCGGAATACCCATCAAAACGGTGGCAAGCGCACTCACTTTGATTGAGGCATCCCAGCCGTCGATATCCGCGCTGGGGTCGGTCTCCGTGATACCAATCAATTTGCCATACTCCACGGCTTCCTCAAAGGTTTTTCCCTGTTCCATCAATTCAAGCAACAGGTTGGTACAGGAGTTGAGAATGCCATGAAAACCCCTCAGTTCCACCGCCGGCAACGGTCCTCGGAAGAGTGAAAAAATGGGAGCGCCGTCCATCACCGCGGACTCAAACAGGAAGCGGCGATTTTGTTGTTTCGCCATTGCGGTTAATTCTGGATAGCGGTGTACTACCGGGCCTTTGTTAGCAGTGATGGCATGCATTCCGCATTTCAAAGCAGTTTCGAGATGTTCCGCTGCTGGCTGCCCGGTGTGATGGTTAACAGGTGTGTTTTCAAACAGCACTTCTGCCCTGCATTGATGGATGAAATCAACATTGTCTTTTGGGGCAGGTAGTGTGGTCAGGCTATCCAGGGATTGTCCGGCATCCACCAATTGAATTGCTTTGAGAGCATCAAGACCATTCGGGTTGAGCGCACATCCGTGCTTCCCGGTGGCAATCCCGGTGATGATCGTCTCGAACCCAAAGTCGTTGCGCAGAACCGGCTGCTTCTTATCCAGCAGGCGCACCAGCGCCTTACCTACGTTGCCAAACCCGACCAGGCAGACTGGGATTGTCCTCATTTTTTCACCATTATTTGTAAAGGATTGGATGACCAGTTGATTTTCGACACCCGGGCAGGTTCCTGCGTGAAAATCGGAAGGAGCCTCGTAAATTCCTGCTTATCACCGGAGGTGATGAACTTAACGCTGTTCACTTCATCTGTTGAAGGCATCCATCCATTTTGTTCCAGCAGGCGTCTCACCTGCCTGGCAATGGCTGGTGCAGGATCGATGACTTTCACGTCCGGTCCGGTTATCTTTTGGATCAGAGGGATCACAAAGGGATAATGTGTACAGCCCATCACAATGGTATCCACGCCCTTCGCCATCATTGGTTCAAGAGCATTACGCAGGATTTTCTCGGTTTCGATCCCATTAAAGTTTCCTTTTTCAATTTGTGCAACCAACCCCGGGCAGTGGTCCTGCAGAAGGGTAACTCCCTGTGCAAAACGTTCAACCACTGAGGTGTACATTTGACCCTGGAAGGTGGCATAGGTTGCCAGCACGCCGACTACCTTGGAGTGTGTTTGTTCAGCAGCTGGTTTTACAGCCGGTTCCATTCCAACAAAAGGAACCTCAACAAATTCTTCCCGGAGGCTTTTCAATGCCGCCACGGAGGCGGTATTGCAAGCCACCACGATCAAACGACAGCCTTCAGAGAGCAAATATCGTGTGATGGCATGACTGAACTGCCGTACCTCTTCAAGCGTGCGTATACCATAAGGAACATGTGCCTGGTCTGCAAGGTAAATCACCGATTGTGCCGGCAATAATTCCCGGATGGCACGCAGAACGGAAAGTCCGCCGACACCGGAATCAAAAACACCTATGGGTCTGATTTTTTGATTATTCAATACCTGCTCCCGTTTTATATACAGGATCGGATGAATTCCACGAACAACGTTTTATGCGCTGGCATCGTCTGTAAATTCTCGGGGTGCCATTGCACCCCAAAGAAAGGTTTGCGGGTAGCTGTAAATTCCACAGCCTCTATTAAACCATCAGTTGCCCGGGCAGTGACTTTCAGATCTTTCGCCAATTCCTTGATCGCCTGGTGGTGAAAGCTATTCACTTCAATTCGCGTTAATCCCAGTAAGTTGGCCATCCGTGAGTCCTTATCGATTTCAATTTCATGTGCAAGAAACTGCCGACCCAGGGTAGCTGGAGTACTGTGAAGGATGGTGGTTTTAAATTGGGAGGGGATGTCTGTATAGAGAGTTCCACCCAGGGCTACATTGAGCAACTGGATGCCGCGGCAAATACCAAAAACCGGCAAATCCGTTTCAAGCGCTAATTTCACCAGGGCAAGTTCCAGAGCATCCCGCTGTGGGGAGGGGTCGCCAATGGCAGGATTGGGTTCACCATTAAAATGCCGGATATCCACATCACCACCGCCGGAAAGGATCAACCCGGAAAAACCGTTACGTCGTGAACCGATTTGACTCAAAGGAATATCTCGAGGTAATAGGTGTGGGGTGCCTCCTGCGCCGGTTACTGCATCAGCATACGCAGAAGCTGGCTTGTTAAGCAATTCACTGCTGGTGAAGTTGGTTGTAATGGCAATGATAGGTTTCTTCATGGATCCACAAAACACCAAACACACCCAACAC
>CAZAAJ010000012.1:29089-42425 GCA_964483135.1 uncultured Anaerolinea sp.
GGGTGAGATAAACGAAAAGGGTGCAACACTTGTTGGTTGCACCCTGATGATATCACTATCGAGCGATTAGCTGAATTTTTGTTTCAAACGGGCACTCTTGCCGGATCGGCCGCGCAGGAAGTACAGGCGGGAGCGGCGGACCTTGCCGTGGCGTTCCACAACAACCTTATCGATACGGGGGGATCGCAGCAGGAAAGTGCGTTCGACGCCGATACCGTTGGCCGCAACACGGCGCACGGTAAAAGTGGAATCGTTGCCGCGATTGTGCATATACAACACGACGCCTTTAAATTCCTGGATACGTTCGCGGTTGCCTTCCTTGATCTTTACATGGACACTGACCGAATCGCCACTGCGGAGTTCGGGAATATTCGGATTTACCGGAGTATCATATGCTTTAATTAGATCGCTCATTTTATTTACCCTTGAAAAACAAATTTTCTTGCCGTCCAGCGGCGCGAAGAGAGATTATAACACGATTTCAAATCACGACAAGTTAATAGACAAATGTAATTGAACATTCTCAATAACCAGGATTTGATACAATACTATTAAAGAATAAGAAAATATTGGGAAAGTGTAAATATGAAATACATAGCCATTGATATCGGTGGGACGCAATTAAGGGCGGCAGTCTATCCTGAAGAGGGGCTGGTGCCAGTAATTCAAAAAAGTATGCCTACCCACCAGGGAAATGAAAAACCTGAGATTAGACTGATGGAGCTTATTGAGTCAGTCTGGCCAAAGGATGATGGCGTACGCTGCATCGCGGCTGGCGTCGCAAGTCCTTTGGACCCAAAAACAGGGATCATCTATCATGCACCCAATATCAGTGGGTGGACGGATTTCCCCCTGGGACCAATGATCGAAAAGAAATTTAAAACAGAAACCAGACTCGGCAATGACGCGAACCTGGCCGGGTTGGGTGAGTGGAAATATGGCGCGGGGGTTGGGCATCACGACCTGGTTTATCTCACAATCAGCACGGGGATTGGCGGGGGGATCATCATCGATGACCGCCTGCTGGTTGGGCCGCATGGGATTGCTGCCGAGGTTGGCCACATCACGGTTTGGCCGGGCGGGCCAATGTGCGGATGCGGGAAACGCGGTCACCTTGAGGCGGTTTCTTCCGGTACAGGGATTGCCAATTTTGTGAAGCAGCAAATAGCGGCTGGTGTAAAAAGCGCTCTGGCGGACATCAGCGAGACTATTACAGCGCGGGAGGTCACACGCGCGGCACAACATGGAGACGAACTGGCGCTTCAAGCCTTCGACCAGGCAGGCCGATACCTTGGTCAGGCGATCGCCGACCTGCTATTGCTTTTTGAGCCGACCATCGTAGTATTGGGTGGGGGTGTAACCAAGGCGGGGGATTTACTAATGAATCCCTTGAAGAAGGCGCTTAATGAAGGCGTTTTTACGCCTGAATATCTCACACACCTGGAGTTGTCGTTGGCAAAACTGGGTGACCAGGTCGGGTTGGTTGGCGCCTTGACCCTTGCGCGTGATTAAAAAATTATTCTCTATTTAACTATCTGTAATGATTTCTCAACCAGCGGGAGTACGTTTTTTGTTACCCCTTCTTCTGAGATTACAGTTTTCACATTGTCAAAGACAAACCAATATTCGATATGAGCCACCTGGTGACCAGGTTCAAGAACAGCTAATTCACCCAGGGATTCAATTTCCAGCATGTAGTCATTGGTAAAGAATTCAAAGTGATTTCCAAAATCGGGATAAACGACACTGGGGAGATATTTCGCTATCTTGACGAAGAGATTTCCATTATTGAGATAGGCTGCCCAATCTCGACCGCTGTGGATGCCAATCTTCTGCGGGCTTTCAAAATGTTCATCCTGCTGTAAAAACAAGAACTGATCACCCCAGCCCCAGCGGGGGTCGGTGATATCGGTGTAACCCCAGTGGGTAAAGGAAAGGGTGGGAGTTAATAATTCGGCGTGGGAAGCTTTTAGCGGCAACGGAATGATCGCAGTTCCACCCGACCGCATCACGCTCAAGCCCCAGGGAGCAATTTTGATTGGTTCATTGCCCTTGTTAGCGAGTACGTGGCTTACTTTAATTCCATTCGAGTCGCCCACTGGTTCAAGCGTCAGCGTTTTTTGCACGCCAATCGGTTCAACTGGAGCGGTCACACTGAAGATATTCCCCTCGATTGTTGCTTTTACCGGCTGATTATCGGGCACATAGGTTCTTTCCTTTGATTCGGGAGCTGTCCAGAACCGGTGACCGCCATACATGACAAACTCGTCTCTGCCAGATGAACCTGTGACTTCTTCATTGACAAAGAATTGATTTTCACCACCCACCGTGCTTAAGTGGATCACCCGCGGACCAACATCTGTGGTTACGACTACTTTCAAACTCGCATTTTCGTAATAGTAACAATTTTCCCAACCTTGGTAGGAGGTCCTTTGCCAATTGTTCATCGTCAACTCTCACAATATAGGTTAGTGGAATTATACACATGACTTCCCTGATTGGTGAAAAATTATCAAATGTGGTCGTGCGTGAGTAGATTTGATTAATGTCACATTTTTAATAACATTTTTTACTTGACTTTAACTGCATTAAAACCGCATAATATTCTTATTGACTCTTATAGGGGTCAAAAAATTCAAAGAGGAGAGAGAAGAATGAAAAAGACCAGTTTGATCGTTGTTTCCATACTTGTGCTGGCGATATTTGTTTTGTCTGCCTGCCAGCCAAAACCGGTAACGACCGAAGCTCCAATGGCGACAGAAGCTCCAGTAGTGACTGAAGCTCCAACGGAAGCACCCACAGCCGCACCCACTGAATTGGTGATCACAGATACTGAGCTCAATGTCCTCTGCACGCCACAGGAAGAATGGTGCCAGGGCATGAAACAGGAATTTGAAGCTTTGTACCCCACAATCACTGTCAACTACATCCGAATGTCTTCCGGTGAAGCCTTGGCTCGTGTTGAAGCCGAAAAGGATGCGCCAACTTTCGATATCTGGTGGGGAGGTCCTGCTGATAGTTTTATTGCTGCAAAAGCAGAAGGTTTGCTCCAGCCTTATGATTCTCCGAGTTATGCCAACCTATACAATCCTGATTTAATGAAGGATCCCGATAACCAGTGGGTTGGTATTTATGTCGGAACGCTTGGTTTTGCAACAAATAAAGATTGGCTTGCAGCTCATCCTGAAGCCAAAGCCCCAACTTCCTGGGACGATCTTTTGAAACCCGAGTTCACTGATCAAGTGATGGTTGCGCACCCTTCAACTTCTGGAACTTCCTACACTGCTCTCTGCACAGTCTTACAGATCCGCGGTGAAGAAGCTGGATGGGAGTATCTTAAAAAGTATGCTGCACAGGTATCCCAATTCACCAAGAGTGGAGCAGCCCCTGCGAAATTTGTTGGTGGGGGAGAATCTGCAGTTGCAATCGTCTTTTCACATGATACTGTGAATGAGATCGAAAACAACAAATTGCCGCTTGTTCTCACCTTCCCGGCTGAAGGGACGGGGTATGAAATTGGTGGTATGGGTATTTTGAAAGGCGCCAAGAACCTTCAGGCTGCCCAGTTGTGGTTTGATTGGGCACTCTCACCAGCAGGGGAGTCATTAGGACCCAAATATCATGCATACCAGGCTCCTACAGTTAACGGCGTTGAACTTTCACACCCTGAATTGATGGAAGCAAACCTGATCAAATACGATTTCCAATATTGTGGGGCGAACAAGAAAGCCTTCATTGAAAAATTCACCAATGAAATTGCCAACGCAGAAAATCTGAAACAATAATTTTTAGATCTAAAAATTCTGGGCGGCGTAAGCCGCCCAGACACAATTCTCCGGAGGATTATGCAGACAACCATTCAAAGCCCAGATTCTCCAGCTTCTAAATCTTCAGGCATTATCAGAAGAATTCGCGAGTTTTCTCTTATTGGTAGAGACCCGGTGCTCTTTATGAGCCTGCTCTTGTCTGGGATTTTTATATTTATTTTTGTGGTATTTCCATTGTTTCGATCGGTTTCCGGGGGGTTTATTTCCAAAGAAGGTACTTTTGATCTCACATATTTTACTCGTTATTTTAGTGACTACTATGGACCTGCACTTCGCAGATCATTCACCGATACAATGCAAATGGGGCTGTACACAGCAACGGCAGGAACGTTGGTGGGATTCATTTTTGCATATGCGGTCGTACGCTGCAGAATCCCGGGAAAAAGGATCGTCCATTGGCTGGCACTTGTTCCGACGGTATCCCCTCCATTTGCTTTAGCCTTAAGTATGATCTTGTTGTTTGGTCGCAATGGGCTTATCACCCATAAGGTGTTAGGAATTGAATTTGTTAAAGGAATGAATGATATTTATGGTCTGGATGGGCTGGTAATTGTTCAAACCATCACATTTTTCTCAGTTTCGTATTTAATTCTCAAAGCGATGCTTGAGAGATTGAATCCGGCTTTGGAGGAAGCAGCTGCCAGCTTGGGTGCCGGGCGGTTTCGTCTGTTTCGAACGATAACATTACCCCTTCTGATACCCGGAATCGCAGGGTCCTTTTTGCTCCTGTTTGTGGAATCCCTGGCTGATCTGGGCAATCCATTGTTTATTGCGGGTAATAAAACAGTCTTATCTGCACAGATCTTTATGGCGGTGATTGGAGAATATAACTATCAAAAAGCCTCTGCTCTATCATTGGTGTTGATTATTCCAACGCTGGTAATATTCCTGGTCCAGCGTTATTACGTGAATCGCCGGTCTTATATTTCTGTCACTGGTAAACCGGCTGGTTCGCAGATCATTGAAAAGGACCCGATCATTCGCTGGATATTCAATATTACCGCCTACCTGATTATTGCGTTTATTCTTCTTTTGTATGCTACGATTATTTATGGGTCATTTAGCACCACCTGGGGTATAGATTTCACTCCAACTTTGAAATACTGGAACATGACAGTCACTCGTGGTGTTGAGGCGATCATGGATACGACTTTCCTGAGCGCAATGGCAACGCCATTTGCCGCTGGTTTAGGGATGATTGTCGCCTGGTTGGTGGTACGAAAGAAATTCACTGGCAAAGATGCCCTTGATTTCACCTCTAACCTAGGTGGTGCTGTACCCGGTACGATATTAGGTATCGGGTTTATCCTGGCATTCAACAAACCGCCTCTTGCACTTGCAATCGGAATTTACTCTGTATTAGCTCTATTCTTTGCGCAGGTTGTTGGTAAAAACGCGCCAGAACGGATTGTCATTTTGATTCTCGGTACTGCTCTTGGTGTAAGTCTTACCAAAATCGAACCTCAAACCATGTATTTTTACCTGGGGGGAATGTATCTGGTGATAGCGGTATTTATCTTCCTCAAGCAGCATAAATTTGGGAAGTTTTTTATCACCGCAGTGATCGGGGTCTACGTAATGTCCACAAATTGGGCGATTCCACTCTCACAACCCATAAAAGTTTTCAGTAATTCGATGCCGCTTGGGTTTTGGCGAAATGCAATTTCTCAGTTGCCAGAATACATTAAAGTACTTTTACAACCGACCCCGTCATTATTAGCAATTGCTCTTGTTTTTGCAGGAGTGTTACTTTTGCAAAATTTGAAGAGCAAGAGTTACCGAATAGGATTGGGTATGCTTGGTCTTGCTATACCTTGCGCCCTTTCGTTTCAGGGAATTCCTTTTGGCATGGTGGGCGGCGCGTATATTATCATGGCAGCCTTCATTGTACGCAGTCTACCGGCTTCTGTCCGATCAGGTGTTGCAGCATTACAGCAAATTGACCCATCCATTGAAGAAGCCTCGAATATTCTGGGGGCTGATGCACAATACACTTTCCGGAAAGTTACGTTGCCGTTAATACTTCCTGCATTTTTGGCAGGTCTGATCTTTAGTTTTACTCGACACATGACCAGCCTTTCGGCGATTATTTTCCTGGTTAACGCAAAATGGAGAATTATCACCGCTTCGATCCTGAGCGAATGGGAGCAGGGTGGGGTGAATATTGCAGCCGCTTACTCAACGGTCATTATCATATTTGTCCTGCTTGCCATTGCCTTACTTAATTTGATCATCAATAAAATGTTCAAAGGTAGAGGCTCGGTAGATATGAGCCAGGGATTCTAAATTTTTAAAAATTGAGGTAAACCAATGTATCTAACTTTAGAGAATATCACGAAAGTATTTCCTCCCCGGGGGGGTGTTAGTAAAGTAGCAGCGGTTAATAATATTAACCTCGGAATTAAAAAAGGTGAACTTGTAACCCTGCTTGGTCCAAGTGGGTGTGGAAAAACCACAACCTTAAGGATGATCGCCGGGTTTGAATTCCCAACTTCAGGCAATATCATTCTGGATGGCCAGGAGATTGGCCCCCTGCCGCCTCATAAACGGGATATGTCAATGGTTTTCCAGAGCTATGCGATTTTCCCGCACTTAAATGTTTTTGAAAACATTGCATATGGTTTGAATGTAAAACGACTTGCTAGAAATGTTATCAATGAACGTGTTAACAAGGTGCTGAACCTGGTGCATTTGGAAGGTTACGGGCATAGAGCACCGACGCAGCTTTCAGGCGGGCAGCAGCAACGGGTTGCCTTGGCGAGAGCTTTGATTATGGAGCCGAAGGTCCTGTTGATGGATGAGCCACTTTCCAACCTGGATGCCAAACTGCGGGAAGAAATGCGTACAGAGATACGCCGAATTCAAAAAGAATTGAACATTACTTCGGTTTACGTGACCCATGACCAGATTGAAGCCATGACCCTTTCGGATAAGGTTGTTGTGATGAATCAAGGCGTGATCGAGCAAATAGGTACACCTTTGGAAGTCTACCGTTTTCCTGATACAGCCTTCGTGGCGAATTTTATCGGGCGGGCTAATTTTATCGAAGGGAAAGTAGTTTCACAAAAAGAGACTGAACTGGTGGCGGAAGCTTTCGGACAAAAAGTTCATCTTGCTTGCAGCAAACAAAAATTCGCAAAAGGTAATGCCATCCATTTGATCGTACGACCTGAGATGATGCGCATTAAAAAATCCGGTGAAATTTTCAACGGAGTGATTAGAAGGGCTGTCTATCTTGGCAACTGCATTGAGTATGATGTTGAGGTAGCTGGCAAGTTGCTCACCGGGGTTGAATATGATCCGAATGTTCTGGATATGTTTCCTGAAGGAGAGACTGTAACAGTCGGGGTCATCGAGAATTGCGTCCAGGTCCTGCCTGTAAATGTCTGACATGCATCAATTTGATATGATGATGTTTGGCAACTTTGCTGTTGACAAGTTGATTGTCGACGGTGTGGAGGAAGTTGCCTCTGGCGGCGGTGTCTATTATGGCAGTATTGCTGCAAAACGAGTTGGAGCTTCGGTTGCCGTGGTTACACGTCTGCACCCCGATGAATTCTGGCGATTAGAGGAAATGCGATCTGAAGGGGTTGTGGTCTATCCAATTAAGGCGGAAGGCACTTCTGGGATTGCAAATTACTACCAGTCGACGAATATGGAGACCCGTATCTGCAAACCAATAGGTTTTGGCGGGAAGTATTCCATTGATCAAATTCCAGACATTAAGGCTGAAGTCATCATGCTCTCGCCGCTCTATGCCGGAGAGGCTGACCTGGTTTTACTAAAACAGCTGGCACAGATTGCGCCAGTATCACTGGATATACAGGGATTCGTGCGCGTCCCTGTGGCAGATGGACTAGAATTTCGTCCCTGGGCGGATATGGCAGAAGGGCTGAAACATATCACTTATTTGAAGGTTGACCGCAGTGAAGCAGCATACCTGACAGGGTTTAATGATCTGCAACTGGCAGCCAGGGCATTACGCGAGATGGGACCAAGGGAAATTGTTCTCACACAATCTTCAGGCGTGACTGTTTATACCGAAGGTAAATTCTATCAAGCCCCTTTCACGTCGCGCTCACTTGCCGGGCGCACCGGACGAGGTGATACCTGCTTTTGCACTTATATCGCTAAACGAATCCAAAATGATGCACAGACAGCGTGCCGCTGGGCGGGTGTGGTTACCTCTTTAAAACAGGAAAAACCAGGTCCATGGAAAGGAACAGTCCTGGAAGTTGAAAACCTTCTTTAGTTTATTTGTAGAAAATATTTTAAATGGATGGCTAGGGGTAGAATTAACTAGACGTAAAAATAACATAATTCATCCCCGTCTCTCATAGCATAGGTTGTGAGGAATTATATCTATGTGTGTGTCAAATTGGTAAAAAGGGGATAAATCACGTTCCAAAGCGCTGCCATTTCATAATTCATTAATTCAACTTTTTGTTTTCCAGTAAGTTTCCATTACCTTTTCGGTTTTCTTTAAAGTGAACCTCATAAACCTCCACTTTAATGACGGTGTGGCATATAATTGTCATGGTTAAATTATAGGTTTAAGGAGTGCTCTATGAGCAAGGAAAAAAAAGTTCGTGTGGCGATTATTGGTGTCGGTAACTGTGCTTCATCATTGGTTCAGGGAGTTCAGTTTTATCAAAATGCCAAGGAAACAGACCGGGTTCCCGGGTTGATGCACGTTAATCTGGGTGGATACCATATCAGTGATATTGAATTCTCCGCTGCAATTGACGTTGTTGACACAAAAGTTGGGAAAGACCTTTCGGAAGCCATCTTTGCTTACCCGAATAACACATTTAAGTTCAGTGATGTCCCGAACTTGGGGATTCCCGTTGTTCGAGGTATGACTCACGATGGATTGGGGAAATATCTCTCCCAAATTCTTAAAAAGGCTCCTGGACCTACCGCAGATATCGTAAAGCTCCTCAAAGATACCGGTACAGATGTGGTGATCAATTACCTTCCTGTGGGATCGGAAATGGCCACCAAATGGTATGTTGAACAAATCATCGAAGCAGGCTGTGGTATGGTCAATGCCATTCCGGTTTTCATTGCCTCTTCTGAATACTGGAGTAAAAGATTCCTTGATGCCGGGTTGCCAATTATAGGTGACGATATTAAGAGTCAATTAGGCGCAACGATTTTGCATCGGGTCCTTACCAGTCTCTTTGTAGACCGTGGGGTTTTACTCGATCACACGTATCAATTGAATTTTGGCGGGAATACTGACTTTATGAATATGCTGGAACGCGAACGTTTGGAATCCAAGAAAATTTCAAAGACAGGTGCAGTAACCTCCATGCTGCCTTACAAGCTAGATCCAGACGATGTACATGTTGGTCCAAGCGACTATGTCCCCTGGCTCACCGACCGGAAATGGTGTTATGTCCGCATGGAAGGCACAACCTTTGGTAATGTTCCCTTAAACCTGGAAGCGAAGCTTGAAGTTTGGGATTCACCCAATTCCGCCGGGGTTATAATTGATGCTGTGCGCTGCGTAAAACTTGCTCGCGATCGTGGAATTTCCGGTCCCCTTTTTGCACCAGCGTCTTATTTCATGAAAACACCTCCAAAACAATATAAAGATGAAATCTGCCGCGAAATGACCGAGGCCTTCATCCGTGGTGAAGAATGGAAAGATAAATAAACAGTGTTGACCTTTGAGAAACACCACAATGTATTTTGGATTTTCATTGTGGTGTTTTTTAATTAATGTACCAAACTCTTTTTTGGTATTAAAATTGATAAAACAATAATTTCATCGAAGATGGTGGTTTATGCCTGATTTCACTTATTCATTTGATTTCCGAGAAGACATAAATAATCCGATACACGGGGAGATTCATTTCGAATCTCCCCTTCCCTATCAGGATGGTAAAGGGCAAACAGGGTCTTCAAGGAAAGCCTTGTTGCGGGGTAAAAATATCCAGGGCCTGGAGTTGGTATTTTACGATAACCCGGCCACGGCAAGTTTCATCTACCTGCGAGAATCAATTGTAAACGGTAAATTTCTTGAGATCGTGGGGCTGCCATCTGAAAATACCATAAAGCCGCACAAGCAGGTTTTACCTGGTCAGTTATGCCTTGGGCCTGAGCGTTCTGCGCTTATTGGCGAAGCCATGATGCATATATTTTCCTCGCCCGAGGTATCGAGGGTTGTCCGAAAATACAACCAGCACGATCTGGCGGTTTTCCCAATTGCGCGTGAGGGATTGAAATACCAGGTGGCTGATGCCTTGTTTGCTAATTATGGATACTATTGTGATGAGGTGGTGCTGGATGCCCACCACGTATTTGACAGCTCGGTACCGGTGTATAACCGCGTGGTTGAATTAACCCTCTTCAAGGATAAAGACCTTGACCAGCAGCAAAAAGAAAATATCAAGGTAGCTTACCTGGCAGACAGCATCGCCAGTGGACTGGTGATGAAAGAAGTGATCGCACGGGTCAGCGAGCGCTTTGAAAACCTGGAACGCATTGAGGTTGTGGCACCGCTCGCCACCATCCGCGGTTTATGTCGCCTGGCGCAGGCTGAAACTGCCCGTCGGGTTCATCTGCGCGTGCACGTTTTCGAGACCATCCTCAATGCTTTGCCCCCCGATTTCTACTATTCTGCGCATTTTAAGGATCACGGCTTTCATATCCAGCCAGAGTTGGAGGATGCCTATCGAAAATGGTGGGGGATGGATCTAAATGGAAATGAGATCGCGGAAACAGCCTGTGCCGGCTACGGCTGGAGCGAGGTTTTCTACTCACCGCGCAAGCAGATCCAGATGATCAACAATCAATTGACCGCCCGTCACGGATTGACGATTGCGGACATCGTGAAACGCAATTTTCTTCTGGATTAATCTACATTCAACAGTTGCTGATTCAACTTTTGTGACACGCTTACCGGAATCGACCCGGTCAGCGCTTTTTCAGTGAAGCACATCTTGCGTGATAACCGGATCAGGTTGGCAATCTCCTCATTATTTTCGCTTGAATCAAGCGATATTTCGATCTCGAAAGAATCGCAATATCCTTCCGCATCGCCTTTTAAGACTGACCCCTGTTCGTGAAAATGCGCAGTTACAATCACTCTTTCATTACTGATTTTCAATTTCTTTTTGGTCGCAACCTGCGACACATGTGAAAGCAGTCAAAGCGCCATTCCGGAGACAAAGTATGTTAAAGGGGTGGGCGCGGTTCCCTCTCCCCCCGGCATGTAGTTACCCTCGTCACTGATCAATGCGTAAGACCTGCCTGTTTCCGGTTGACCGGCGACGACTTGCTTGCGCCATTTTTCGATAGAACTGGCTTCAGCGGTAACGGTGATGTTTCGTGAATGGTTGTTGGTTTTTTCATTATCGCTCATCGGATCCTCCATTATATAGTTATTTTACTAGAAAGGAAACCTACCTGGCAACCGGGCGACTGGACACTGTTAGTTGCCCGTGATAAAATTCCTCATTCGCAGGATGGGAGATCCCCCATCTACTCTGCACAATCAGAAAGGACGGTTTCCCCTGAAGAAACCACTGGAGACATAATGACCAATCAACCCCCCGCAGCAACAAGTAATTTCATTCAAGAAGCGATTACCGACGACCTGAAAACGGGCCGATTTGACCATGTTCAAACTCGTTTTCCACCGGAACCCAATGGTTACCTGCACATCGGGCACGCCAAGGCGTTATGCATTGATTTCGGCATGGCTGAAACTTTCAACGGCGTGTGCAACCTTCGCTTTGATGATACCAACCCGGTCAAAGAGGATGTCGAGTTTGTCGATGCGATCAAAGAGGACATCCAATGGCTGGGTTATCACTGGGGAAGAGAACTTTACGCATCAGATTATTTTGAAGAGTTGTACCAGTTTGCCCTGATCTTGATTAAAAAAGGACTGGCATACGTGGATGATTTATCCGCTGATCAGATCCGAGAATACCGCGGCACACTGACCGAACCCGGTAAAGACAGCCCGTATCGTAATCGTTCGATTGAGGAAAACCTCTCATTGTTCGAGAAAATGCACAATGGTGATTTTCCCGAGGGGGCTTGTGTGCTGCGCGCAAAAATCGACATGGCAGCCAATAACATCAATATGCGCGACCCGACCATGTACCGCATCATTCATTCGCCGCATCACCGCACCGGCAACAAGTGGTGCATCTACCCGATGTACGATTTTGCCCACGGTCAATCCGATTCGATTGAGGGAGTAACACATTCACTTTGTGATCTGGCTTATGAGGATCACCGCCCCCTCTATAACTGGTTCATCGATCAACTGGAGATTTTCAAGACCCGCCAGATTGAATTTGCACGCTTGAATGTGACCTACACCATCCTCAGCAAGCGCTTCCTCAAGCAATTAGTCGATGGAGGATACGTCCGCGGTTGGGACGACCCACGCATGCCGACTTTATGTGGAATGCGCCGGCGGGGATATCCCGCGGGCGCGATCCGCAACTTTATCGATCAGGTGGGCGTGGCGAAGAACGAGAATCTCATCGATATCGGACTGCTTGAATTTAACGTCCGCGATATTCTCAACAAATCAGCCCTACGTGTTTTGGCCGTGCTTAACCCGGTAAAAGTGATCATCACCAATTACCCTGAAGATAAGGTTGAACAACTAGAAGCGGTCAACAATCCTGAGGATCCTTCTATGGGGACCCGCTTGCTGCCTTTCAGCAGGGAACTTTATATCGAACTGGATGATTTCCGCGAAGTGCCGCCTCCCAAGTATTTCAGGCTTTCTCCCGGGCGTGAGGTGCGACTGCGCTATGGTTACATCATCAAGTGCCAGGATTTCCTCAAGGATGAAAAGACCGGTGAAATTAAAGAGATTCATTGCACTTATGACCCCGAAACCCGCGGCGGGTATGCTCCAGACGGGCGCAAAGTGCAGGGCACTATTCATTGGGTGTCGGCTGCCCACGCTGTGAATGGCGAGGTGCGTTTGTATGATCGCCTGTTCGCGGTTCCCAATCCCGGCAAGGTGGAAGAGGGAAAGACGTACCTGGACCACTTGAATCCAGATTCCTTAACCGTCCTCGCGAATTGTAAACTTGAACCAGGATTGAAGAACGCTGTTAAAGGACAACAATTCCAGTTTGAACGGAAGGGCTTCTTCTGTACGGATTTGGATTTTACGCCGGAAAAACCGGTATTCAACTTGACGGTTCACTTGCGGGATACCTGGGCAAAGATAGAGGCAAAATAAACCAAAAGACCTTCCGTTTTTCGGAAGGTCTTTTTTTATTGCAGGCAGGAAGTAAATTTAGGCTAGGTAAGTAAGCCCACCCGACCGCGCCCGATCACGATCACGTCATAACACGGCATAATAACCTGCCAAGATCGGATACCCGGTTACCCAGGATGAACCAACGAAATGATTTCACGAATAAAGGAGGAAAAAAACGATTAAATCGGTGGTAAAACCACCAGCCAATTTATTATTGCAACGATGATTGCTGACTTCATGAGGAAGTGATTGAAGTCATATA
>CAZAAJ010000013.1:0-18087 GCA_964483135.1 uncultured Anaerolinea sp.
TCTCGCTGGTACGCCTTATTTACCCTCTTTCATCTCACCTGCCTGAGTAGTTACGATTTTTCTTTTTATTCGGAGGAAAAAATGAAAAAAATTGTTCTACCGCTGTTCAGTATGTTTCTTGTTGTATCATTCCTGTTTTCAGTAACCGGTTCTGCCTCTGCGGGAGTATATATTCCCCCGTCCCTGCCCGATCCGGTGGTCACCCCGGTCTCCGGCGACATGGAATTCACCACTGAACTCCTGCCCATCGCCCAATTTCCCGGCACTACCGAATTCAACCAGATGCTCGTCCCGGTTGGCTTCCCTGCCGGCGAAGCGCAGTATGAAGGCGATGGTGTCATCGTCTCAGGCATGGACAGTGGTAAAGCCACCGCCTGCTTCACCATCACCGGCACCCAGTATGGCTGGGGCGGCAAGGTGGGGCTGTGGGACGGCACCAAGTGGGTTAGACTCGCCACCACCATAACTGCCCTTGAAGAGTCATCCAAGAGCCTGGCCTGCGCCCCCATCACTGGCAACGGCACTTATGCCTTCATCCGCTATGTGGTGGATCCCTCGTTGCTGCCAGTAAAAGGCATTTGCGGGTATGACATTACTCATGCCTGGGGCACAGCCGATGATGCTTCAGAAGTCGATGGATGGCAAAAAGGATATATCAACTATTTCGAAATTTACTCAAACACCAACCTGACTGGGAAGACAGTTACAGTCACTCTCCTTCGCTCGGACCCTGTTGGAGGGTACGTATGGTACGGGACTGCGACGGGGGTGTTGAGTGCCAGTAGTCCAACCCACTATTACATGAATGTTTCACCGACTGTGTACTATGAATGGGATCTGGCTCAATGGAACCAGCCTTTCTGGCTCCTCGACTTTGGCAACTGCACGCAGGAGGCAACTACCAATCTTAGTTAATGATTTTTTGCAAACAAGTGAGAAAAATCAACAATGATGGAGGAAACCTCCATCATTGTTCCATTAAGGATTTCTCCAGGAATTCCAGTATTGACTTTCGGTCAATTCTAACTTCGCAGTCAATTCTCTCTTTTTGAGGAAGACTCTCCAGCACCTCGCGCGCCCGTGCCCGAACCCAATCATCCGATTCTTCATCGCTGGTAATTTCCGAGATTACCCGCCCCATTCCATCAGTCTTACCCGCTTCTTTCAGTAACCGGCAGGCTTCAACAACCGCGCGATTGAAGAAATAGATGAACTCCGACTCCAGGGATCTTTCTAAGACTAATATTAATTCATCCTTTGCCGCCTGGATATCGCCGAGTTCGTGGTAACAGATCGCCAGGATCACCCGTGCCGACATCTCTCCCCAATCCGAACCGATCTCCCGGCTGATCACCAGGGCTTGCTGGTTATACTCAACTCCCAGTTTAAAATCCCGAATTTCTGCATAAAGTTCCCCGAGGTTCGAAAGCGCAATCGCCTCACCCTCACGGTCATCGATCTCTCGGCTGATACCGAGACTCTTCTCGTAAGACTCTTTCGCAGCATCATGCTTTTTGATCGAAAAATAAGCGGTACCAATATTATTCAAGATCAGTGATTGTGAATAACGGTTACCCAGCCCCTCGGCAATTTTTAAGGCGTCATTATAGATTTTTAATGCCTGACCAAAGTTTCCCCGGGAACAGGCGGTATCCGCCAGGACATTCAAAACCTTTGTCAGCCGGCGCCAGTCCTGCAATTCTTCACAGATCTTGCGGCAATTCTCCAACACCTGTTCGGCTTTGGTGACCTCGCCCAGGTTGGTCAGCGCGTACCCGATGTTATACAGGGAGTGGGCTTCTTCCCGCCTGTCACCCAGGCTTTGAGAGATCTTCAACGCCTTTTGTGCGTACTCCATCGAAGAAGAGGAACTTTTTTTCACTGCCGCTTGTTTCGCCAGAACATTGTAGCAAAAGCTTTCTTCAGCCCGGTTTCCAGTCTCGCGGGCGACAGCCAATGAGCATTCTAGTTGTTCTTCCACTTGATCATACTGCTGGATCGAAATCGAAAGGCTGGCAGCCCTGGATAATAACAAGGCACGGCACAGGGTTCCACCCCTTTCCGGTTGGCAAAGTAAAGCCTGTGCCATCAGTTGCTCGCTGCCTTCCCGGTACAGGCTTCGCGATTCATAATAGCAGTACAGAGGATGGACGATCGCTTCCGACCGTTCCCAGTCACCGCTATCGATGAGGTACGTGAACCCCTGTAAAATGTCTGGCAACACTGTTTCGATCTTTTGCAGGAACTGCAGAATGCCATTACCGGAAAAATTGGCAAATCCTTCTACTAATTGTTTATGAAAGAATTCTGCATGTTCCTGTGTTAGTTTACTTGCTTCAAGCTCGTTCAGCGCCAATTTTCCGCGTGCATACTGGTGAATGGCGCGGTGAAAACGGTAATTTCCTGCGCCATCCCAGATCAAAAGGGACTGGTTTGCCAGGTCGCGCACCTCCGACGAACTTACACCGCAAATCTCAACCGCTGCCTGCAGTGTGAAAGGAGATTGAAAGACTGTCAGATCTGCCAGCACAGATTGCTGCCGTTCTGGCAGGTGTTTCCAGCAGTTTTCAAACGACGCAACAATACTGCGTTGCCGCTCTGGAAGGTTGACCGCACCTGAGTGCAGAATATCCATGGTCTTTTCAAGGCTGGTCAGCAATTCCTCACTGGGTATTCGTTTGACCTGTCCTGCTGCCAGGTCAATTGCCAAAGGCAACCCTTCAACCAGCCTGCAGATTTGCATGATATTTTCCATAAATTCCCGGGTTCTGCATTCCGGCTGGCTCTCCGGCTGCACATGCGACATGAACAAGCGGACCGCTTCTGATTCAAAACCTCCATTAGTGGATAAACCCCCAATTGCGTACACACGCTCCCCCACCAGGTCCAACCGCGTATAAGAAGTACAGAAGAGCACGATCTGCCTGGAGGCTTCCAAGAGTTTCACAGCCAGTTCGGCGACTTCACTGCAATTGTCAACATTATCCAGAATGAGCAGTGCTCGGCGGTTCCTTGCCCAGTCAAGCAGTTCTTCCATCGAATCTGCAGACCTCTCCTCCACGCTGCTCACTGCACTCAAGATCCTTGAACTGAGCTGCTGTCTGTCGCCGCATCCGGCGATCGAGACAAAGAACACACCGCCTCCAAAGAGTGTATCCTGCGATTCTGCCAGCCTGGATGCCAGGCGTGTTTTACCGCTGCCGCCCGAGCCTGTGATGGTGACCAACTGACAGCCGGGATCCGAGACCCAGTCTTCCAGGGTTTCGAGTTCCTGCACACGTCCAATGAAGGGGCTGCTATACCCAGGCACATGGATGGG
Organism: uncultured Anaerolinea sp.; assembly: GCA_964483135.1. Lineage (GTDB taxonomy): Bacteria > Chloroflexota > Anaerolineae > Anaerolineales > Anaerolineaceae > UBA6107. Next base: position 3,320 of record CAZAAJ010000013.1, read on the forward strand.
AATTGCTTTTGGGCCCGGTTCGCTGCGTCCAATGGCAAAGAAGCGCTGAATATCAGCCCGGGCCTTCTTCAAATGGAATTCAGGTTCGATCGCCAATTCCTCATCGAAATAGCGCACCGCGGATTGATAATGCGCCAGCGCTGCATTCCCCTGTGCCAATTGCAGCAGTATATTAATTAAACGACTATGCGCATTCTCATCCCAGGGAGCAAGTTTTACCAGCATTTCCGCGCTTTTCCTGGCTTCACTCCATTCATTGCGGTTTTCGTAGTATTGCAGCAAAAGTGAAGCCCCCTCCACTGCAAGGCGGTTCAGAGCTTCACGTCTTAACACCAACCAGTCGGAAAACATACTGGCGTCTGCCAGAACGAGCGTGTCCAGCAATTCCCCCTGATACGCCGACAGCTCTCTTTTTAACCGTTGGATTGGAAATCCCCTGCCCTGCTGTAGGTGAAAACGATCAACCATTGCCCGCATCTGTCTTTCAAAGTCAATAACATCTACAGTGATTTTTGTGCCTGCCCGAAACCCAATAGTCTCACGGTTCGAAGTGAAAATCTCTCCTCCGCCGCAGGGGTCAAATGCCTTACGGATCACTGAAAGTGCCTGCCGCAGATTGTGAAGCGCTGCCTGTTCCGCCACATCGGACCAAATAAGCGCAGCAAGTTTACTGCGCGAATGAGTTCGCTCATTCTCGAGGATCAGGTAGGCCGCGAGTGCTTTGTTCTTCTGAGTAGCCAATCCGCTGATGGCACAACCATTCGCACTGATCTCAAAATCTCCCAGGAATTTTGCCTGGATCGCTAACACCGGTAATTCATTCTCTTTCAATTTGTGAACCGGATTCATTTTTGACACTCTTTTGACGATGACTTTCTATTATATGACCATGACGAAACCTGATTTTCACCTCAGAGGTCCCGGATGTACTAACTATCATTCATTTTTATTGCGCTACTGGCAGAGCCGTAACGCTGAAGAAAGGACGTGGCACCTATCGCTTGAAGACCCCTTAACCCGTGATGTAAAGGTTTTTCAAAATGTTGAGTCCTTAATTGATTATTTAACACAATTATCACAAAATGCGCAAGTAAAAACCAGAACTATAAAAAAGGAGAAAGAATGAACAAACAAATTATCAGGATGATCGTGGTAATACTGTTCGTCTTCATGGCAGGTTGTTCCAAAGCCAAAGATACCCCCGCAGTGCCGGCAACTGAAGCCCCTGTCACTGCCCCAACCGAAGCGCCCAAGCCTGCAACTGAAGCCCCGGTAGTTGCACCGACTACCGCACCTACGGATGCGCCCGTCACCGCCCCGACCGCATTGGTCATCACCCACCTGGTGACGCCCGGAGAGCCCGTCTACAAGAATGATCAGAAGGTCTCTGACTGCAACACCGGTGACCGTGTTCGCCTGGGTGCGACCACGCTCATCGGAGAAGGCTGTGACCTGTGGGATGAACAAAAGCTGGAACGCCCCGCTGCTGCCGTGAACGGTCCTTACCTGGCCAGCCTGGACATTACCAGCGCGTGGATGGGTACCAACCAGCAATGGCTTTACGGCAAGATCGTGGTTTTCGAAACTGATCCCGCCAAGCTGCCGGCTGACCTGACCGCTGCTTTTGAGATTGACACCGATCTTGATTCACGCGGTGAATACCTCATCCTGGCTCACAACATCACCTCCACCACCTGGACCACCAACGGTGTGCAGGTCTGGCAAGATGCCGATGGATTGGTAGGTGGCGGTAAACCTCACGAACCGGATACCGCCAGCGGCAATGGTTATGAAACCTTACTCTTCGATGCCGGTGTGGCAGCCGACCCCGACCTCGCCTGGGTGCGTTTGAACACCTCCAAAGGCATTGCCATCGAGTTCGCATTCAAACCTGACTTTGTGCCCGCCAACCAGGTTTTCGCCTGGTGGGGTTGGACCTTTGGCGCCTCTCCTGACCCGGCGAAGATGGAAGTGGTCGACCTGCAGCAGAACGCCGCCACCTGGAACCTGGATAACACCTGCGCCTGGATCTTCAATGCCAAGCCCACCAATCTGCAGATCAACATCTGCCCCTTCGCTTATCCCACCGCCGTCCCAACAATTACCCCCACCCCTGAAGTTGTTGGTTGTGTTCAGCAATCAGATTCCTGGTGCCAGGCACAACACCCTGGTGATCCACCTCATTCATGGCAATGGGATTCTGCAACATGCAGCTGTATACGAATAAACTAAAATAAGTACAACAAATGGATATATGAAGTAAAGGAATTAGAATTCACTTGATTCCTTTACTTCAAATTTTTTTGTAGAATCAGGAGGGTCGAACAATGAATCTCATTTCATTCAAAAAGATTGGCATTCTTTGCATATTATTTACTATCAGCATGGGTTGCTCTACCATGGGTAAGTCCACTCAAACAATCTCACCCTCACAAGTACCAGTAAAACCGACTCCAGTTGAGGTTGTCACAAAACAGTCACAGCCTACTGATTTGCCTTTGGTTTTGCCCAGCCCCACCGCGCAGACAGGGCTGCCTTGTGCCTTCCAAACCGAGTTCGATCTCCTGTTTACCCTTGATGATCCTTCTTTTCCATACGGGTTATGCTTCCTTTATCCTTCTGATTTCACCCTTAACCAAAGCGAAGTTCCGGATACCTGGTACTTCACCGGCACACCTTATGGCAGCGGGGAAATGGTGGCTGCCACGGTTGAGCTGCACATTGAATCGGCCAACGGGAAGACGCTTGAAGAGTTTGCTTCTGATGCGGTGGCTAAAGCCGCGCCGGGATTAAAAGCCGGCCTTGACCTGATCTATCTTATGCCGGATGACACCCCTGCCATGAAAACCGAAGGGCTTCCGGGGCTGGTGAGTTCACGGACGCTCTACCTGGTGCACAACAACACTGCTTTCATTTTCACATTCATGCCTCTCGACCCGGGTTTTGAGGACGCCTGGATCGATATGGAGCGCGCTTATTCTGCAATTACCTATGCCTTGACGTTTACGCGATAAAATCCATTTTCGTTAAACAGGCTGGCGGATCGGATTTTTGCCAGCCTGTTTTTTACGAACACTTATCATGTGATGAGTTTATGCTAGAATAAATCAATTCAAATCATGTAAACATAAGGCGGGGGATCCTCTCCCGCTTATTATTTTAAGGAGTGACGGTTGATCTTTTATCTCGGCGTGGACGACACCGGCCAGCCCGGCAAAGCCGGCACTGGAGAACTTGCACTGGAACTGGGTCAGCACCTGCAATCACAGGGGCTGGCACGACTGGTGCATATTACAGAGCACCTTCTCCTGCCGGCATCTGAAATTGTAGGTGCATCCGTTAATCTGGCTTATTGCCTCACGCTTGAAGGGGATAAACTGCGTCTGCGCGAGTTGGATATGGAAAGCCGTGTATTTATCATGCGCCACGCCAGTGCGGGAGCCAACGCCGGTTTTGCTCTCGCCCGGGCGGATGAAGTGACCGGGAGAGTTCTCTCCTTTGCTAAAGCGTGCCGTTCGCTTGTGATGGGACGCGGTGATGCCCGCGACCTGGCCCGCGAGACCGGCATTATCACTGCCGGGTTCACCGGCAGCGGCAGCGGCATCATTGGCGCGCTGGCGGCCATCGGCTGGCGCTGGCAGGGCTCCGGCGCCGTGATCACCTGGATACCCGGTTTGGCCAGCCTGCACGGAATCCTCACTGTCAGCGAAATCCTCAATCTGTGCACCTTTGATTACATCCGGTCAGTACGCGGGAAGACCCCCCTCTTCGAAGACCGTATCCAGCTCGGTGATCATCCCACCGCGCTCCTCAAATCTGATCGCAGCCTGCTGCTGCTCGAAGCCGCCCCGCGCGGCGCAGATTGGCAGTGGACCTCCCTGGGAAGCGAGTCGGCGAACCGTATCGCCTGGTAAACGAAATTCATTCCACATAAGTAAACTGGAGCTAATTTTTTTGTACAAAATATGCTATGCTTATTTATTGGATTTTTCTTTTTTAATTGGAGGAGGAGTATATGAAAAAAGTCGTATCGCTTCTGTTGATAACCGCTTTATTTGCAACCCTATTGATTTTTACACCGGTGACTGCTTCTGCTATCTACAAAATAACCCCCGCTCCTGAGCTTGAAGTTTGGTACTGGGATAATGCTGGAGTGACCGGTGAGGTGATCCCCATGTACTCCATTACCACCATCCCGCGCGAATGGTACCAGCTCAAGGCAGACGGTCTGAAGATCGACGGACCTGCCAGGATTTGCCGCCCGTTCTGGGCCGGCCGTTTCGGATGGGTCGGTGATATCTTCCATTTGGTGGATGGCGCCTGGGTCAAACTGCCAACTACCGCCGGCTGGGTGGCTGACGCTGAAGGCAAATACACTGTGTGCGCGCAGGCTCCAGCTGCCGGAACTTATGCATTGTTCGGTTACTGGGTCAAACCTGAGGGTTATATAGAAGTGGTTCCTGATCAGGTCGCTCCTAATTAATAATCTGTATGATTTCCCGGCAAGTGTTCCACCCTCCGGCAAAACCGGAGGGTTTTATTTTACATCTTCGGTTCCGGTTGATTATTTGAGGGCTCTTAGGAATTTAATGGAATTTTTATATCCTGTGGTTTCAATTAATGCTACACTAACACATCTCAATTCATCTCGTAGACGGGAGGGTTTCATATGAAAAAAATCGTTCTTTCATTTTTTAGCTGCCTACTTGTAATTACCCTGCTGCTGGGTTCCTTCAGCATTGCCAATGCAGCTGCAGGAGATAATCCGGTGGTCACTCCGGTAAGTGGTGATAATGAATTTACCATAGAGATTATCCCCATTGCCGACCTTCCTGGTACAACTCAACTTGCCTCACAAATGCTGGCACCAGTTGGGTTTCCTGCTGGCGAAGCTCAGTATGGCGGCAAGGGTGTGAAGGTGGTAGGTCTGAGCAATGGAAAGGCTAATGCTTGCTTTACACTCTCGACGGTCGCGGTAGACCAGGGCTGGGGTGGAAAAGTGGGGGTTTGGAACGGGGCAAAATGGGTACTGCTGCCAACTACCATCACTCCCCTGCAGGAATCCCCCAATAGCCTGGCGTGCGCTTCCATCACTGGAGATGGTGTATACGCTTTCATCCAGTATGTGGTGGCACCCGATAAATTACCCGCTATTCAATCTTGTGGTGGGATGTCGATTGCCGGACCCTTCGAATATGATTTTAATAATTTTGATGGCTGGATGAGCGAGGGGGCATCAGTAACTGATTTTTATCTTCCTCTCGGTACTCCCATCAGTTATAGGATCATTCAACAGGATCCTGTAGGATTCTTCAAAAGTGGTACATCCGGCATAGGAATGATCACCGAATCGTACGAATTAATCCCTGATACAAACTATCTCTCGATCATCACATTCGATCCGCAAATCGAATTTTTATATGATTTTTACGGTAATCTTAATTCCTTCATCTTCCGGGTTTATTTCCCCAATTGCTATACTGATTTCGTCTACCCCGATGATTTGTTCAGTACAAACTAACACACCGCAAAACGATTGAACCTGGATGTTACACTAAATGCAACGAGGACTTTCAAATGAAAGCCCTCGTTATTTAATTGCTCTTGGAGTTCACACGGGCTTTGATGCTTTCAAAGAAAACATCAACGGGATGGGTTGTTTCCCGTCCGGGAAGCGCCAGTAACCCTTGCCGTCCGGTTTAAGGAAAGGGAGCTGTTCATACACAGTGAACGCGTGTTCATGCAGGAATTCAATACGAAGTCCAGCGGTGATCAATCCGTTGACAATCTCCGCCAGGGTGTGCTGCCACTCGTAGTCCCGACCTGCGCTGATTTCAGCTTCGCGGTCTGCGTAGGAACCCTTCACCTCGAAGGTCAGTGCTTCCTGCTCAAAGTAAGGATAGCGGTAACGCAGCTCATCCGATTCGTCATCAAACACCAGCGCGAAGGGGTGAAATTCAGCGATATAGAAGAACCCGCCTGGTTTCACATAAGAAGCCGCGATCTGCGCCCAGCCGGTAATATCGTTCAGCCAGCACAGCACGCCGTAGGAGGTGTAAACGACATCAAACTGCCCGTCCAGGTTCGCGGGCAGGTCATACAGGTTGCAGCACACAAAGCGCGCAGGAATGTTCAATTCCTCCGAAAGCTGCCGCGCCAGGCTAATCCCCTCCTCGGAGTAATCCATCCCGGTCACTTGCGCCCCCAGCTGCGCCCACGAGAGGGTATCCATGCCAAAATGGCACTGCAGGTGCAGCAGGGATTTTCCCTTCACATCCCCCACCTCGCCGCGTTCCAAGGAATTGAGTTTATTCACTCCACGCCTGAATCCATCCAGGTCATAAAAAGCCGACCGCGCGTTAACCTTCACCAGTTCATTCCACATGCGACGGTTGGTCTGCATAAAACCTTCGTCCTTGGGATCCTGCATTGTCCTGCCTCCCTGGAGGTATGTATCCGATTTTACATGAGATTCTTAAAACAGTCAGCAGAGAGGGGTTCTCTCTGCTGGCTTTTTGGAAAACATAAAAATTAAGCGGGTTTGATGCTGATCTTTTTGGCAGCTTTCACAGCGGATTCAGCCTTGGGCAAAGTGATGGTGAGCACCCCGTTCTTAAAGATGGCTTCCACCTGGTCTTCCTTGATCTCACTGACCAGCGGAATCACCCGCTGGAAGGAGCCGTAGGAGCGCTCATAGCGGTGGAAATTCTTGCCCGTTTCTTCGTTCTCCGACTTCTTCTCTCCGCTCAGCACCAGGCTTTCCTGCTCCAGGCTGATCTGGATGTCCTTTTCCTCCATGCCTGGCAGTTCCGCTGTCACCTGCATGGCTTTGTCAGTCTCACTGACGTTCACCCGCGGGCTAAATTCAGCCGGAAGCGCTCGAAGCGTGGCGATCGGCGCCAGGTCAAACGGATCGTTGAAGAAATTGTCGAAAAGCCGGTTCATCTCGTTCTGAATCGCCATTACCGGGCTTTCGTTCTCGCGCCGAATGGCCATTTTGTCGCCGCGGCGCTTCAAAGGAAGATTGTTTGTGTTCATATTAGACCTCCTTATGGTCACCAGATTTTGATGCTCTTAATTTATTTCTCCTGTGTTAAAAAGTCGCAAGAAAAATATCAGAATTTTGTTAAAAAATGATCTCCCGCTGGTTGAGGGGGGCAACCAGTAGGAGATCAATTTAATTATAGCCATTCTACGACCAAGTTCAAGTTATATGATGAGATTGTTAATGCATCTCGATGATACTGGATATTGAAGGAATTCCTAAATCGAATTCAAAAATCTATTTCCATGTTGATAATTATTTCATCTGGGTCACCAGCACCACGATTCCCAGCAGAAAGGTAATCACCACGAGAACGTAATCACCGGCATTGACTTTATCGTAGGCATGCGAGCTTTCAGAGGGTTTTTCAGGGTTGTAACGGACTTCCAGCGTAGGAGCGTATTCATCCAGGGCTTTCTGCGCGCTAATGCTGCTCCAGTTGCCGGGCAGCCGTACATGATTGGAGAACTCCGTTCCCATCACCGAATAGGTGTAACTCACCTGCGGATGATAGGATACGGTCCCTTTGCTGCTGCGCTGGCGGATGACCTCCTTGCCGACCACGTTGGCAGTGAGGACAGGCCACTCCCGGCTGGCTTTGATGCGCCTTGACTGCCTGATCACCTTGAAAAGCGTGACCGCGCTGAACCCGAACATGATCGCCGCTGATATATACAGTACGAATTGCGTCATGATAAATCTCCTCCCGATAAATGTTCTTTAGAGTATAACGATTTTGTTTACTCAATGCAATTGGATTAAGCAAACACCCCGCACTCGCAGGGTGTTTTTGAGAAAGGATGTGGTGATCTCAGGACCGGCTGAGGATCACCCGTCCATCGAGCGCCAGGGCTCCCTGCCCCTGCGCGAAAACCAGCAGCGGGTTCACCTCGGCTTCCATGATCGCGGGAAAGTCCAGCCCCAATTGTCCCAGGCGCATGATGACCTCCATCACCGCTTCCAGGTCGGCAGGTTCCGCGCCGCGCAACCCGGTGAGCAATTTGCCGGCGCGCGTTTCGTGGATCATTTCCAGCGCTTCTTCCCGGCTTACCGGCGCAACCCTGAAGGAGACATCTTTGAATAATTCAACATAAATACCGCCCAACCCGAACATCACCACCGGACCGAAACCGGGGTCGCGTTTGAGCCCGATGATGACCTCCTGCCCGCGCGGCGCCATCTGTTCGATAAGCACACCCTGCAGTTCCGCCTGCGGCAATTTGGCGTGGATGCTCGCAAACAACATCTCATAGGCAGCGGTCACTTCCACCTCGTTTTTCAGGTTCAGCACGATCCCGCCCGCATCTGATTTATGAAGTAATTGCGGAGAGATGATCTTCATTGCCACCGGGAAACCAATAGAAGCCGCTAGCCCGGCAGCCTCCTGCGGCGAATGCGCTTCTCCACCCTTGACAAGCGGAATTCCATAAGCCTCTAAGAGCGGCCGGGTTTGCGCCTCTCCTAATTCGGCGGGGAGTCCCGGCATATCCAGCAGTTTTCCGGCCGCGGTGCTATCAATATTCTTTAATGGCTGATGTTTTACCGGGGGCTTCGCCAGCCAGTCGGCATAAGTCTTCATGGCTTTCAGCACCCCGCCCATCGCCTCGGGGAGGGTGTACATGGGCATGCGGTTGGTATGCAGGATCAGGCGCGGCTCGTCAACCGACATATCGCCCATGATACAGGTAAGCACGGGTTTTCCCGCTCCCTGCGAGGCATCCACCACCGCCTGGGCCACCGCGCGCGGGTCCACCAGCGCCTGCGGTACCAGGATGGGGATGATTATGTCAACCGTCTTGTCTTGCTTGAGGGTTTCAATCACGCGTGCGTAATCCTGCGGCTCGGCTGCGCCGAGCATGTCCACCGGGTTGCCCACCTGGGCACTGGGGTTCAGGAACGAGCGCAGCGCTGCCCGGGTATCTGCCTCCAGGTCTTCCAGCCGGAAGCCATTGAAGGAAAGGGAATCGGAGGTGAGAGCCGCCGGACCGCCAGCATTGGTGAGCAGCACGGCGTTCGTCCCGCGCGGAAGGGGTTGAAAATCGAACGCCACCGCCACATCAAATAATTCAGCGAACGAGTCCACCTCAACCACACCAGCCTGCTTGAAGGCTGCCTGGTAGGCGGCATAAGATCCCGCTAGTGAACCGGTATGCGAACTGACGGCGCGCGCGCCGGCATCCGAGCGGCCGCCTTTCAGAAGCACAATGGGTTTGGAACGCGAGACCTGTCGCGCCACTTCAAGGAAGCGCCGCCCATCGCGGATCTGCTCAACATAGGCAGCGATCACGTGCACACGCGGTTCCTGCCCGAGATATTCGATCATGTCGGTTTCGGTGACATCCACCTCGTTGCCCAGGCTGATGAAATGTGAAAAGCCCACTTTTTTGCCGTACAGGAAATCCACCACCCCGCCGCAGACCGCCCCCGATTGCGAGACGAAGCCAATCCCGCCTTCATCCGGCATGCCGTGGATGAAGGTGGAGTTCAGCCCGGTGGCAAGGTCCATCGTCCCCACGCAATTGGGTCCAATCAGCCTCATCCCGTAAGACCTGGCTATGCGCAGGCATTCCTGTTCCAGGTCAGCCCCGCTCTGCCCCACCTCTTTGAACCCACCTGAGATGATCACCGCTGCCCGGATGCCGCGTTTGCCGCAGGCTTCCAATGTGGCGGGTGTGGCTGCCACCGGCACTACGATCACCGCCAGTTCCACCGGGTCGGGCACTTCTGCAACCGAGGTAAAACATTTTTTACCGAGGATCTCGCTCTCACCCGGGTTTACAGGGTAAATGCCGCCGGCATATTTTGAATTAACCAGGTTGCGCAAAATGCCGTGGCTCAACTTGCGGGGATTAGCCGAAGCGCCAATCACGGCAACACCGGCAGCGGAGAAGAACGGCGCAAGAGAAGAAGTCATGGGGAATTCCTTTGATTCTTGAATTGGTTGCCCGGCTTATTTTTCCAGGATAACGTGATTATATCAGGCGAACTTATTGCCAGCCCTGCATGTACCATTGCATGTACTCCGCCACGTGCGCCTGCCAGTAAGCACCTTCATGCCTGCCGGGAGAAACATGGTATTCGTGTGGAATGTCATTGCTGGTCAGCGCGGCTTCAAACAGGTCGATATCTCCCGCCAGGTAATCGTCCTCGCCCCGGTCAACGTAAAAGCGGGGAAAATCAGCGATTGAGCGGGTTTCCAGCAAATGGGCAACATACCACCTGTCGTTGGACATCAGCCCCATGGAATGTGCGCCTACCACCCCAAAGGTATCAAAGTTGCGTAGAGCGATGTGCACCGCCCAGCCTCCGCCGCGGCTGATGCCGCCGATGGCACGGCAGTCGCGTTCACTGCAAACGGGATAGTTGGCTTCGACCCATGGTAGCATCTCCTGCATTACAGCATCCGGGAATTTCGAATCCGACGGTGCGTTAAAATTGCGCTCCTCGTAGGGCATCACCATCAGGAAGGGTCTTTGCCCCGCCAGGATCGCCTCATCCACGATCTCGCCCACCCCAAGCCCCGGCCAGTAAGAATCATCCATGCCCTGCCCGTGCAGCAGGTAAAGCACCGGGTAGGGCTGGTCGGGAGTTTGTGAAAAACACGGGGGCGTATACACCGAGATCCACAGGGATGGCGCGAGCAGTTTGGAGGGAACAGCAATGCGTTCGATATGTCCGCTGGTTTCCATGCAGCCAGCCGGGGTCGGCGATTCGGTCGGTGTCGGGAAGCGTTCCAGGCTTTCGGTGGAAGTGGATGTTGCGGGGGTTGACAGTTGCTGTACCGGCAGCATCGTACAAGCACTCGCCAGGGTCAGGAGCACTCCCAAAACCAGCGTTACGGCACCATTTTGCCGGTTAAATTGTTTCATTTCACACGGAATCTTGCCGGCAGGTCGGCATCCGCCCCCGGCCAGACCGGGAAGAACATCACCCACTGGGTGGGATCTTTGCGGATGAATTTTTCAACTTCAATCAATACCTTTTCGGCGTTCAAGCGTTTTTCTTCATGAGGGTCGGGAGTTGGCTCCATTAGAACCTGATCCGAAACGTCCAGCACACAGGTGCGGTCTGCGTTGGTGTGGAACCCCACCACGAAAACGCGCGCGTTCGTATGCAAGGCCAACTGTGTATAAGCCACCGGAAGCGCTGCCGGGCGTCCGAAAAAGGTCGGCATTTTTGCCGGGTTTTCCTGCGGGCGGTCCACCCCGGTGAGCACGGTGCCTCCCCTTTGCAGCCGCGCGCGGGCGTGCTGCCACGAGGAAATTGACATCGGTTCCACCTCAAGTCCGTGGTTGCTGCGCAATTTATTCTGCATCTGGTATCCGCGCGTGGGATTGGGGTACGACAGGGTGAGGATCTTGAACCCGAGCATCGGAAGCAGCACGCCTCCCAGGTTGAAACCGGTGAGGTGCGGCATCAATAGCAGGGTGCCTTGTTTCTCCTGCATGGCTTCGTGCATCATTTTCTCAAATTTCGGTGTTAATCTCACAAGACGGCGGATGTCATCCGGGCGGTTGAGATAATGGTAAAAATCATAAATGGCGTGCGCCTGGTTGCAATACACCTGGCGTACCACCTGTCGCAGTTTACGCGGTGTGATCTTTCCGCCGTGCGCCACCCACTGGTTCACGCGCAAGGCGCGGTGACCCGGGCTCATCGCATCATTGGCGGCAAAATGGGCAATCAAGTCTGCCAGCGGATACCCCAGCGTAGGCGGCAACTGGCTGATGGCATAGCTCAACGCCGTTCCAAACGACTCTGTTTTCCAGAAGGGCACTGCCATAATCACATTGCTCCTGCGGCTATTGTAACCGTCCTTTCCTGTTTTTACGAAATCCATAACCCAAACATGGAAACCTTTTTACACCCTGAGGGTTTAACATTTGGTTATGATAGAATTTTATTGCAGGTTTCCTGCAACCACCCTACTCACTGGAGTTCAAAATGGCTCAATCAATTGAAATCGATAAATCCGTTCGCCGCACGCGCTGGTCCTGGTATTTTTATGATTTTGGTAATTCCGCTTATGCCTCAGTTATTCTTTTGGCAGTTTTTTCAGTCTATTTTTCATCCGTGGTAGTTGACCACATCAAGGGCCCGTCGCTGTGGAACCTGGCGGTCGGCATCGCCGCCATCCTGGTGGCCGTGTTGTCACCCATTCTGGGTACCATTGCTGATTTCTCGCGCGCTAAAAAGAAACTGCTCTTCATTTTCACCGCCCTTTCGGTGGTCTTTACCGCCCTGCTTTTCTTTGTGCAGAAGGGCGACGTGGTGATGGGAATGGTCTTCTTCATCCTGGCCGAGATCGGTTACCGCGCCTCGCAGGTTTTCTATGATGCCCTTTTAGTGGATGTCTCCACCCCTGAAACCATCGGCAAGGTCTCCGGCAATGGCTGGTCCCTGGGCATGCTCGGCGGCATCATCGCCCTTGTCCTGGTCCTCATCCCGATCCAATTCATCAAAATTCCCGGCATCGACTCAACCCTGATGGTACGAATCTCCTTCCTCATCACCGCTGTTTTCTTTGCGGTCAGTTCCATCCCCTTATTCCTCAACGTGAAACAGATCAATGAACCCGAGAAGTTGGCGGTCGGTGAATCCACGTTTGCGCACGCCTTCAAGAAACTCGGCGAGACCTTCCGTGATGTGAAACGCTACAAGGAATTTGTCAAGTACGCTATTGCTTTCCTCATCTATAACGACGGTATCATGATGCTGATGGATAACGCTGCCATTATCGCTGCCATCCTTTTCGGCTTTCAAACCTCCGAACTGATCATCCTCATCATCATCCTGCAGGTAGCAGGCGCCGGCGGCGCGTTCCTGGGCGGTTGGATTACCCAAAAGTACAGCAGCAAGCAGGCTATCCTGTGGTCGTTGATCATGCTGATTATGGTCATTGCCCTTTTATTCTTCACTCAATCCAAATCTGTCTTTTATGTCATTGGTGCGTTAGCCGGTTTCTCGCTTTCCTGTGTGCAGGCAGTAAGCCGCACCATGGTCAGCCAGCTTTCTCCGCAAGAAAAGACTGCCGAGTTCTACGGCTTCCTTTCAGTAGCCGGCCGCACCTCCACCTTCGTGGGTCCGCTGGTGTTTGGCTCGATCTACGCTGCCATGATCGACTGGTACGGCAATCCCGCTCACGGTTTCACCGAAGCCATGGTCAAGGTGAACGCCATGTACTGGGCGATCGGCTCACTGGTTGCCTTCCTCCTCATAGGATTGTTCTTCCTGCTGCGGGTGCGCAAGGTGACCCACAAAGACCCGATCAAGTTCGATTAACTCCTCAAACCGCCGGCAAATCGCTGGCGGTTTCTTTTTCTTCTTGGGTATAATAATGCCTATGGCAAAAGAGATCAAGTACCCGCGCCGCAGGTTCATCCGTACCATTCTCAAGAGCGGCATCGCTTTCGCGTTCGGTATCCTGGCGGACTTTCAAATAGAGGGGAAGGAAAACCTTCCCAAATCAGGACCGCTGCTGGTAGTGTGTAATCACTTCCACTTTTTGGATCCGCTGGCGCTCATCCACACCACCTCCTGGCCGCTTGAATTCGTGGGCGGTTCGCAAACCCCCAATTCACCCAAAGCGGTCGGCTGGATCTCCAAGCTGTTCGGCGTCATCCCCACCTACCGCGGCACCGGCTCGCGTGAGACCCTGCAGGGAGCGGAGTCTGTATTAAAGCAGAACGGTGTGCTGGGTATCTTCCCCGAAGGGGGAAGCTGGGCACAGGTGCTGCGCCCAGCCCGGCCGGGAACTGCCTTTTTAGCCTGGCGCACCAACGCGCGCATTCTGCCGATGGGCATCGACGGTCTGGTGGATTTCTTCAAAAAAGTGCGTTTCGGCAAGCGAGTGCGTGTGACCGTGAGGTTCGGCAAACCCTTCGGACCGCTCACCGGAGCCGCAGGCGGGCGCCCCAGCCGCGAGGACATGGAGGAAATGGGACACCAGGTCATGCGCGAGATCGCCATGCTGTTACCTGAGGAACGCAGGGGTTATTACTCGACCGACCCCGCCATCCGCGAAGCCGCGCGCGGCACCGAGATCTACCCCTGGGAGCTTACCTCCGAACTCTAATAGCAACCTTAAAAGACCGGCATTATCACCGGTCTTTGTTTGTAACAGTCAAGGAGTGAAGATGAAAAAAACAGTCGTTTTCGTCGTGCTAGCCGTCTGCCTGGCACTTACCTCCTGCGTCAAACCCGAACCGGTGAGCACATCATCCTCCACCCCCGTAGTGCAAAACCCCACCCTGCTGCAGCGTTTTCCCACCCCCACTATCACTCTCACACCTTCCCCCATCCCCATCCCAAAAGACGTTCCCTATCAGCTTAATGGGGTTTTCTTTATCGTTCCAGCCTGCCTGGATGTGATCCCTTCATTGGAATTCGTGAAGGAGGTCCTGCCCGACCCCAACGCCGGTCCGATCATGTACTACCCGGCGCACCGGCAGGTGAGCTTTGCCGGCTATCCATTGAAGGACAAGTATTTCGAGCCTCTCATCCGTGTCTACCCGGCTGCAGAATTCGCTGCCATGTCGGAGTTGACCGCCGGCAGGGTTTCTCGATTGACCGAACTGCTGGACTCACAAACCTGGAAACCAGACGAAAGTATTCCGCTCCTGCCGGGGTACAGCATTACGCAGATCTTCCAGGCGCAGGTGAAATTCCTGAATTTCAAGAACGGACGCGGCATCCGCTGGTTAACGGAACTGGCGCAATATTC
>CAZAAJ010000013.1:18187-41785 GCA_964483135.1 uncultured Anaerolinea sp.
CGAGATGAGCGGTCCGCAGGAATATTACCCCGAGCACCGCCGCATCGAATTCTCCGGTTACCCGCTCACGGATAAATTCTTCGAACCGGTGATCCGTGTTTACCCGGTGGCAGAATTCGCTGCTATGAACAGTATTATTTCCGACCGCGTGAATACTCTCCAATCCATACTTGTGGATATGCCCTCTGACCCAAATAGTTTTCCGTTCCTGCCGCTCTTCAATGCAGCACAGGTTTTCCACGCCAAGTCTGGTTATTTCCAATTCCAGAACGGCAGCGGGGTGCGCTTCCTCACTGAGTACGCTCAGTATTACGCCCCGGTGAACAATTATGATCTCTTCTACACGTACCAGGGTCTCACGGCTGACGGGCATTACTGGATCTCCGCCATCTTCCCGGTGAATGCCTCCTACCTGCAGGAGACGTGGAATTCCACCCAGGTGCCGCCCGATGGGCTGGCTGCTCCCGCCTGGGACTCGCAGAACCTGGAAAATGATATGAAGGCGTACTACATCACCATGATCGACCGCCTCAACACCACCCCCGAGGAGAATTTCACCCCCTCCATCGCCTGCCTCGATCAGTTCCTGCAGTCGCTGAACGTGGGAGATTAGGTAGATATTTCCAGTCCTCTTGCCAGTACCTGGTTTTCCCTTCTGTGGAAATCAGTGTATAGTGGTTCCGAATTTTGTTCTTTCCATCCGTGTATTCTGTGTATTCTGTGGTTAATTTTGGTTTCTCCCTTTCGCGGCTTTCGTGTATTCCGTGGTTAACCTGATTTTCTCGTTTACAATAGGGGAATATGAAATCCTCCCTCCTCTCGCGAATCCTGCGGGTAATCCCCGTCATCACCCTCGCGGCCATGCTGCTGCCCCACCCTGCCCTGGCGCAAGCCGGCGGGCTCACGTACACCGTCCGCGCAGGTGATTATCTTTCGTCCATAGCAGCTGATTTTCACACCACCGTCACCCGCCTGCTGCTGGTCAACAATATCCCCGACCCCAATGTGCTCGCCGCTGGTACCGTGCTGGTGATCCCCGGCTTCGAGGATGTGCAGGGCGAAGTCATCCCCGTGACCCTGCCAGCTTTCGAATCCGTGGAGACTTTCAACCAGCGCACCCGTGTACCTGACTGGCTGATGAACCGCATCAACTTCATCACGACCCCCGACAGCCTGTACGCCGGGCAGACTTATTATGTCATCTACAAGGATGAACTGCCCCAGGTGGAAGTACCCATCACCCCGGGATTTTCAGACCTCGAATTCGCCGTCCGGCAGGGCGTTAACCCTTTCCTCGCCAGTGAGTTCAACGACCTCGCTGCGCCCTGGGAGTTGATCCCCAACGATACGCTCTTCCTTCCGGCTGACCAGGCGAGTTCAGTAAACACGCCGATACCGCCGCTTTCTTCATTGAATACCTCTCCAATACCTCTACGGCAGGGAAAGACCACCGAGATCCTTGCCACCGGCTTCGGCAGCGCCGCGCTCAACGGTACCCTTGGAGGGTACACACTGCACTTCTTCCCAACAACTGATGGCAGCCTGGTGGCACTGCAGGGCATCGAACGCATGCACGCACCCGGCCTGCTGCAGTTGGTGCTCACCCTCACCAACCCGGATGGCGCCGCCTTCACCATCCAGCACAACTTGCGCCTGCGCGAGCAGGATTACGGCACCGATGTACCCTTCGAAGTGAATGATGAGTTCATCGACCCGGCGGTCACTGAACCCGAGCTCAAGCAGGTATTCGATATCACCAGTCCTGCCCCTGCCGAGCGTCAGTGGGACAAGTTCGTGGGACCCGACCCCTACCCCGACCTGTTCACTTCCACCTTCGGCCGGCTGCGCTCGTACAACGGCAGTAATTACACCTACTTCCATGCCGGGCTGGATTTTGTGGGCTCCCCAATGGACCCGGCATACGCAGCCGCCAACGGCACCGTGGTTTTCGCCGGTGAGCTGACGGTGCGCGGTAATGCAGTCATCATTTCCCATGGTTGGGGGGTCTATAGCGGCTACTGGCACCTTTCCGAAATTGACGTGGCGGTCGGTGATTATGTGGAGGCCGGCCGCAAGATCGGCATGGTGGGCGCCACCGGGCGCGTCACCGGTCCGCATTTACATTTCGAGATGATCGTCGGGGACGTGCAGGTTGATCCCACCGAATGGCTGGATAATAAATACAATTCGTATTGATCTTCCATAGGAGGATATTCCATGGCATCCAACTCTAATCCCTGTCCATTTTGCGGCGCCGGCAATGACGCTGCCGCGCATACCTGCATCGCCTGCGGCGCTCCGCTGGATCCTACTCGCGCCACGCCGTCTTATTTGAAAGCCATGGGCGTCCCATCCTCTCCGGAAGCGCCCGCCTCACCGGCTGTGACAACCGCTCAAGTCCCCACACCTGCCCCGGAGCCGGTTGCCGCGGTTGAGCCGATCAAACAGAATATCAAAGAAGGCGCGGCAGCGGTAGCTGCCGGGCTGGGGCTGGCAGGAGTGGGCGGACTGGTGATGCGCACCATTGCGGAATCGCTTGCCATCCTCACCTCAGCGCTGGTGATCGGTTTCAATGCCGGACAGGTGACCCCCAACAACTGGTTCCTCTACCTGCTCCTCGGTGTAGCCGGCGGTGCGGCAGTGGGGATCGCGGTCGGTTCTGTTATCAAGCGTTCGATATTCGCGCTCTTCTCCGCCCCCTTTGGTGCTCTCATTGGTGTTTTCATCGCCATTGTGCTCAAGTTGAATTCGCGCGGCACCCCGTGGCTGCCGCTCTTTACCATCGCCGGCGCATGCCTGCTGGCAGTACTTGGAGGTCGCAGCAATCGCGCCAGTCGCTTTCAGGCGTATCAGCGATTGCGCCCGGTCCTCGGCGCCATCGGCGGGTTCATCTTCTCTCTTCTCGGTTTTGCCATTGGTCATATTATTTATTAATCTGTCAGGAGAATAAAATGAGTGTTTCACCTTTCTACAAGCTTGAAATCTTCACGCCTGAAGAGGTGGTGGATGAGGTGCTGGATATTCTGGCTAAAACCCGTGCCGGCGAGATCGGGCATTACACCCACTGCGCAGCAGTGAGCGAAGTACAGGCGCAGTGGTTCGCCGAAGACGGCGCTGCCCCCGCGGTTGGCGTTGCGGGTAAGCTCTATACCGGTGTGGAGTACAAGATCGAGGTTAACTGCCGCGATGAATTCCTGGCGGAAGCCATTCAGGCGGTGCGCGAGATACATCCTTACGAGGAGCCGGTGATCAACGTTTACCCGCTGGCGAACGCTCGTTACGGCGGCACGGTCTAGTTAGATCGATTATTAAACAACAAGGGGGCTCTGCGAGCTGCCTTGTTTATTGTAAAATCCTTTTATGGCGCAGCGACGATGAGTACAGTCAATGCATTGGAGTACGACAGGCAGTAAGAGCCTGACCAGCGGCAGATGCGGTAATAGGTTGTTCCTAATGGGGAAGCGGTGTCTGTGTAGCTATGCGTGGTCGGGCTGTTGACATAGTAGTAACTATCTGCCATGGTAGGCTCGGTATTGGTGGTTGACCACATCACCTTGTATCCCTGGGCGCTGTCGGGGCTGATCGTCCAGGAGATTTGAACATTACCCACAATGTCATTCACCTGTGAAAGCGTGAAGCCGGATTCCGTCGTAGCAGCCGCCAGGGTAAAAGATACCGTCGGCGAGTAAATGGTGCAGCCGCCGCTGTACTTGCACACGCGGAAATAATACAACTTACCGGGTTCCAGGTTCTCTACAACAGCGGAATGGGTGCCTTCACTGCTGATATATACGTAACCATCAGATAGCGTCGGGTTGGGATTGGTCTGTGAGAAGACCACCTTGTAGCCATTGGGGAAGGAGCCGCTGGCACTCCAATTCACCTGCACCGCTCCTGGTGCGACATTGGAGATGCCGGTGATGGTCAACGTGGCGGAATCGACCGTGGCGGTGGCGGCAGTGCCGGGGAATTTGTAGGTATAGGTGGCAGAATAATTCTCGCACTTGGACCCGGTCCATCCGCAGATACGGTAGTAATAGGTCGTGCCCTGCACACCATCCACCCAGGCTTCCCTCACCGTCCCTCCCGGAACATAGAAGTAGGGATCGGTTCCGTAGATCGGCGTCTTGTTGGAAGTGGAATACACGATCTTGAAACCGCTCGATGGGTTGTACTTTGAACTCCACTGGATATACGCCTTACCATCCTCGCCGCCCTTCATCTGCAGGATGGTTATGCTGCCCTCCTGCCCGACCGTGGTGGGATTGGGTGTTTTGGCTGTCTCGGATGGTTTGAGGGTTTTGGTTGGTTCGGGGGGTTGGCTGACCATCTGGAAGGCGAAAATGCCCAGATTGCTATAGATATCGCAGGCGTCCCCGGTAAAGCGGCAAACGCGCATATAAAATATCTTGCCAGATTCTCCAGTGATTTCGGCAGAACGGGAAGCAGGGTCACTGCTGTAAACATAGGCGTCGCCAGGGAAGACAGGCAGTCCCTGGACGTCCGTCCAAACGACCTTGAAACCGGAGGGAAAATCACCGACGGCATCCCAGGAGACCAGAGCTTTACCGGGAGCGGTTTCAACGATGCCAGTGATGGTGATCAAAGCCGGTCCTGCGGTGGCAGTTTCGGCAGGTTGAGGCGGCTCGACCACAGGTTGTGGTGTTTCAGTAGGCGAAACGATCCCGGCACTAATTGCCATTTCAGTAGCCAGCGATACCAACGTCGCCATTTCAGATTCAGGAATGGTGATGGGTGTTGGCGTCGTGTTTGAAACCTGGTCGCACGCAGACACAAGTAACATCACAATTGACATCACGGAGATCAAGAGTCGTTTTCCCATTTTTTCCTCCCGGGTTGAAAGACATCCAGTTTAATTATAGGGAGATGAGTTCCCTGTTGTCTATACAGCTTTGTTAGTAGACTATGCGCAATTTTTCCATTACTTATCCAGGTGCATGCGGTGAAGAATGCGATGCGCCACTGGCGCCACCAGCAAGCCCGCCACCACCAGGAAGATCATCCCCGAGAACAACGCATAGATCGAGGCGAACACCTTGCCGCCAGTGGTCACGATCGGATCCACCGGACCCATGCCGCCCAGGATCATTGAAGCATTGAGCAGCGCGTCCAGCCAGGCCAGCTTCTCGAAAAGATGGTACCCTATCACGCCGATGCCCAACGAGAATGCTAATAACCCGAACGCCACCAGACTGTGGCTAAACAGGCGTTTAACGAACGCCTTGCGCGAGATGAGAGGTTGATTATGCCGTTCGTACATGGATTGCTCCTCCGCCCGAAATTAACGAGAGTGGCATCTTTTTAGTATACAGTTATTTAGTTGTTTAAAGCTGCCCAACTGTGTAGCGAATCACGTGCTGTGAATGCCACCGCTGCCGCCGCGGGCAGACCTTTCTGAATGGATCTGGTCCAGCGTTACTTCTTCCACAGGCACGCAGATCACCGGCAGTTGCACCAGCTGAGCAATCGCGTCGCCTTTACGCAAGCGCATCGCCCGCCAGGTGTAATTGACCACCTTGACCACGATTTCCCCCTGGTAGCCGGCATCGATCACCCCCGCCCCCACCAGGTGGTTGTTGCGCCCTTTAGGGCGTACTTCCAGCATGGTGCCTTCCGGGACTTCAATGGTAACCCCGGTATGCACATTATTGTAGGAAAAGGGTTTTACAATCACATCCTCCAGCGCATACACATCCACTCCGGCATCAGTGGCATGTTTGCGGGCCGGCGCTTTAGCATTCGGGTCAAGGCGGGCAAATTTAATCGGCATTGATTCCTCAATTTCAACAAAATTTGATGTAATCCATTTTACCGTGATTCTGGGGGTTGAAATGCATACAGAATTCTTATACAATATATAAGATAATTTAGATACGTTTTACCGATAATAAAATTGACTCTGCAGCCACTGAACCACATCTGCAAATACCCTGCACCGGCGAGAGATTTCTTTTTATCAAGAAGGAGGAAGTCAATGAATGTAAATGGAAAAGTGTTCGTGGTCACCGGCGGTGGAAATGGCATTGGGCGTGAGGTCACGCTTCAGCTTCTAAAAAAGGGTGCGCGCGTTGCTGCTGTGGATATCAAATCTGATGCCCTCATTGAAACCGCGCGGCTGGCGGGGAACCCCAAGGACGGGCTCACCACCCATGTGTTGAACATCACCGACAAAGCCGCGGTAGAAGAATTACCCCGGGCGGTTATTGCCGCGCATGGCACAGTGGACGGGCTGGTGAACGTCGCCGGCATCATCCAAAAATTCGTGCAGTTCAAGGATCTGGATTTCACCGAGATCGAACGGGTGATGAACATCAACTTTTGGGGCACATTATACATGGTTAAGGCATTCCTGCCATATCTGCTCAAGCGTCCCGAAGCCAACATCACCAACGTCTCGAGCATGGGCGGGTTCCTCCCCGTGCCAGGGCAAACGCTCTACGGCGCTTCCAAGGCTGCCGTCAAACTCTTCACCGAAGGACTGAACTCGGAACTGCATGATACCAATGTGCATGTAACCGTTGTCTTCCCCGGCGCCATTGGCACCAACATCGCCGCCAATTCCGGAGTCACCAATCTGGGTGCTTCGGCGGAAAGCCCCAAGATCAAAATGACCGCGGTCGATGTGGCCGGCGCGACGATTCTGGAAGGCATCGAAAAGAACACCTACCGCGTGCTCATCGGATCCGACGCGAAAATGATGGATTTCCTCTATCGGCTGATGCCGAAAAGGGCTGCCCGTATTATTTTCGAACAAATGAAGTCGATCCTGCCAAAGTAAAAATAATCCCAAACAACCTAAACCCGCGAGGTTCCTTGCGGGTTTTTTCGTTCCCGGTTACAATACCTGTATGAACGAACGTTCACC
The DNA here is from genome assembly GCA_964483135.1 of uncultured Anaerolinea sp. Taxonomy (GTDB): domain Bacteria; phylum Chloroflexota; class Anaerolineae; order Anaerolineales; family Anaerolineaceae; genus UBA6107. Next base: position 25,074 of record CAZAAJ010000013.1, read on the forward strand.
TCAAACTAAATCTAACCCCACCCGTTCGCGGCAGCAAATTGTATCCGCCGCCCACCGCCTGTTCCTCACCCAGGGCTTTCATGGCACCACCATGCGCCAGATCGCCAAAGAGTCAGGCATGGCGCTTGGCTCACTTTATAACCACTTTGTCGACAAGGACGACCTTTTCAAAGCTGTCTTCGAAGCTTACAACCCCTACCCCCTGCTGTTGATGGCGCTGGAGCACTCGCAGGGCAGGGATGCTGAAGAGCTGGCACGCGTGGCAGCGCGCCGCCTGGTGACTGCCCTCAAGGACCGCCCCGACCTGATCAAACTGATCTTCATCGACGTGGTCGAATTCCAGGGAAAGCACCTTGAAGCCGCTTACCCGGAGGTCGCTCCGGGTATGGAACGCTTCGCCGCCCGCCTGCAGCGTGATCCCTCGGTGCTGCGCCCGCTAACAGCCGACAGCCTGCTGCGCGGTTTCTTTGGCTTGTTCTACACCTTTCACATGACGGAAATGCTGCTGGGCAAGCCGGCCGATCCGGCAGCGCAGACCTCAGCGCTTAACGACCTCACAGAGATCTACCTGCGCGGCATCCTTTCAAACACCTGAACCTTAAAACTAACTTAATTTAACATCTTGACAGTATTACGTAATACTGGTATGATATATGCATTCAAGGGAGTGCTTCCCTGTCAGGAGTGGCGATCATGCTTCAGTTGAATTTCTGGATTTCCGAGCTGGCTGAACGAACCGGGGTTTCCACCCGCACCATCCGCTATTACATCGAAGAAGGGCTGCTGCCACAGCCCGAGATCCAGGGAAAATACGCCATTTTCAACGAGGACTACCTCATCCGGCTGAAACTGATCAAGTATCTCAAGGATGCCTACCTGCCGCTGCGCGAGATCAAGCGCAAACTGGAAAACCTGATGGTGCCGGAAATGCGTGACCTGCTGCACAAGTTTGAGCAGGACCCATCTCGCGCGCTGGCAGAGTTGGATGTTTTTCCTGCAGAATCTGCTAAAGCGCTGATATTGAGTGACGAAAAAAAGCTGGACAGCGCCACGGATTACATCCAGCGCGCCCTCAACCGCAGGCCAGCTGCCGTGAGAGAAGAGCCATTGCACTTCCAGGCATTCACACCTGCGCCGCAGACAAAATCCAGCATCCCTCCGGAATCATGGCAGCGCATTGAGCTCGTACCCGGCGTGGAGTTGAACATCCGCCAGCCGCAGACAAGCAGGATGCGCCGGCAGGTGGAGGAACTGATCGAAATGGCAAGAAAAATCTTTTCAAAATAGGGAGGATCTACAATGTCTGAAACGATGCAAGTGAAAATGAAAGCCGATGTTGACCTAGTTGCCCGCGAGGTGCCCAGCCAGCGCATCATCGAAATCGATCTCACCGCTCCGCAGGCAGGCTCTACGCACAAGCGCTTTCCGCTGAATTTAGGTCTGGTACTCGACCGCTCTGGCTCGATGAGCGGGGCCAAGATCGAACAAGCCAGGCAGACGCTCAAACGCATCATCGAACAAATGGCTGAAGGCGACGAGGTCTCCGTGATCGCCTTTGACGACACCATCCGCACCGTTGCCAGCGGCATCGCCATTAATCCCAGCAGCCGCCAGGAATTGCTGCACGACATCGACCAGATCCATGCCGGCGGCAGCACCAACCTCACCGATGGCTGGCTGACCGGCTGCAACTGCGTGGCACAGGGTCCCGTGAGCAATTTTGTACGGCGTACGCTGCTGGTGAGCGACGGGTTGGCAAACGCAGGCATCACCGACCACGAGGAGATCTTTGGGCATGCTGCCGCCCTCTTTGAACGCGGCATTACCACCTCCACCTTCGGAGTTGGCGAGGGCTTTGACGAGCACCTGCTCGAAGGCATGGCCAACCGCGGCGGCGGAAACTTCGCCTACATCGAGTCTGCGTCTGCAATCGACCAGGTCATCCAGCAGGAATTCAAGGACCTGGTGACCGTGACCGCCCACAATGTTCAGGCGGAGATCACCTTGCCCCCCGGCACTGACGCCACTCTGCCCGGTGAATGGAAGATGGAAAAGAAAAATCAAAAATTGATCGTTTCTCTTTCTGACCTGCCGGCAAACCGTGTCACCACCTTGTTCCTCAACCTGCTCACCCCGCCCGGAGAGGGTCAACTGATGTTGAGCACCCTGGTCACTTATGAAAACGAAGACGGCGAAAAACGTAATGCCTTGGGCGAACTGACCCTGCAATACGCCGCTCAACAAAAAGTAGCTGCCGCGAAACAGGACGATGACCTGATGAGGTGCTATTCCGCAGTGCAAGCCGGTCAGCGCATGAACGAAGCCCTCAAACTTGAACGCGCCGGCCGCCGCGGCGAGGCGCAGCGTTTGATGCGCCAGACGTTGGCGGAATACGGCCAGAGCATGCCCGCCCCCACCCGCGCCCGCTACAGCGAAGTCGCCGACCGCATTGACCGCGGGCTGGAAGAACGCGAACGCAAGAACCTGAATATGGATTCTTACCTGCTCAAGAAACACCGCCATCCGGACGAGCATTAAATCAATTTGTTGACCATGGGACGCGTGAGGGAAATCCCACAGCGCCAGGGGATGGTCACTCAAGTCAGAGAAGGAGGCGCACGCCTCCTTTTTTGATCTCCAAGCTAGAATACATAGAAGCACGGCGACGCCGTGCTTCTAATCTATATCGAACGATCGTTCACCCTCTCTATATCAATTAATCTACGCGCAGCTTAAGGAACCCGTCTATAATCCAATTGTGAGTTCATCCCCCGTGATTATTGTCCCTTACGACCCTCACTGGCCGCAGCAATTTGAAGAGGAAAAAGCCCGCCTTCTAGCTGACATTGGCGCTTATGTGGTCAGTATCGAACACATCGGCAGTACGGCGGTTCCTGGCCTGGCAGCCAAACCGGTGATCGACATCCTTATCGGTGTGCGCAGCCTACAGGAAGCCCCACGCTTCATCCCTCCCCTCGAAGCCCGCGGTTACGAATATGTGCCGGACTATGAGGATGAGATGCCTTTCCGGCGCTACCTGCATCGCAAGGTTAACGGCAATCACACTCATCACCTTCACATGGTCGAGCCTGATTCCCGTTTCTACCATGTACAGCTGGCTTTCCGCGATTACTTGCGAGCCCACCCGGAAACCCGCGATGCCTATGCTGAATTGAAGCGCAACCTGGCTAATAATTATCGCAACAACCGCGAGGCTTATACTGACGCCAAAGGAACTTTCATCCAGGGTATCCTGGCAAAATGCGAATTTCCAATTTTAGAGAACACACATGATACCCAGAAACCCTAATGCAAATTCTGCCCCCTGGCATAAAGGCAATTTCTGCACTCTGCCCTGCAGGCAATTTCTTCCTGCTGGCGGGCATGCAAAATTCTCCTGTTGGCCGGGATTAAAAATCTGCACCCCGGCCAGGTTGAAAGTTTTGCATCATGGCAGCCGGAGTGCAGAAAAGGTCTTTCAGATGAGTGCAGGATTTGCACCCGTTAATCGTGCAAAATCTGCCCATCATTCAATGACTACTTAAGTACTACTTTAACGACAACTTAATTTAACCCCTCACCTTTTTCTTTTTTTCAGGAATAGCGTCTCTGGAAAAACCAGATTCCAATCATAGCGCGGGCTGCGAGATGGCTGCTTGTATTTCCCCAGGTCGATCAGTCCATTGGCATAATCGGATAAAAAGCGCGCCAGTGCCAGCGTTACAAGCTGGCTGGCCGGAAGGCGAAGATCCTCCGCCAGATCGCGTACGGTTTCTCGGATCGATGGCGGCAGGTCATAGGTGGCGCGCTGATCACGCCGCGACTGGATCTTGGCACGTTCGCGGCTGATACGCTCGCGTTCCTTGCGCGGCAGCTGCGATTCGGTTTGCCGCTGTTCCATCCCGGTGAGCAGGTCTGCCACCGCCGGGTCGAGGATCGTCTTGCGTTCAAATCTACGCTCTGCCATTGATCACCTCCAGCATCCTTCCCAGCACCTGGCGGTAACCGCCCAGGCGTTGATGTCCATCTGAGTATCCTTCGATCGAAGTAGAGTGCGGTGCGTATTCCCACAGTGTCTTACCGTAGGCGGCCGTCTCGCGTACGCGTGTGTCCTGCGGCACCGGCGGCCATACATGCTCGCCAAAAGTTTTGGCAAGATCCTGGAATTGCAGAAAAGTTTCGCGCGTGGTGCGATCGAAAAAAGTTGGCAGAATACTGTAACCGCGGTAACGATGTCCACTGCGCGCGATCTCAGCCATGGTGGTAAGGATCTCCTTCACGCCGTCCACCGCCAGCGCGTCCGGGCGCGTGGGGATCACCACCCAGTCAGCGGCGATCAGCCCGTTGAGGTGCAGCACATCCAGCGACGGTGCCATATCGAGCAGCACCACATCGTAATCGGTTTCATGGATCAGGTCCGCCAGGATGGTTTCGCGGAAATCGGAAAGCGTGATCTGGCGTTTGACCTTTTCGGTTTGCTTGTCGCCGGCCACGAGATCGAGGTGCGGTCGAATCTCCACCCGGACGGACTCGATGGATTCCCCCTGGCATACCCAGCGGTACAACCCCGGAGATTTCTCCAGCCCGAAAGAAAGCGCCAGGTGACCCTGCGGGTCGAGGTCAACGAGGAGGGTGCGCTGTTTGAGGCGCGCCAGCCCGTCTGCCAGCGTGACCGCAGTGGTGGTCTTGCCCACGCCGCCTTTTTGGTTGGCAAATGCGAAGATGATCATCAGATAGGTCTCCGAGCGATAGGTGATTTCAAAAAAGACAGGAATTCCTTCCGTAAGGGTCGCCCCTCGATATTATACAGGGTCACCCCTTATAAATCAAGGGTCGCCCCTATTGTAATGATCGACAAGAATGCAGGGTCGCCCCTTAATCGTCTAGAACGCCTTGTTTTGACTGGTTTCACTTCAAAATGGGTATTGGTGTATCATCCGCGACCAAAATACCGTTAAATGCCAGAAAACTGTAACCGCGGTTACTATTTTGTTCACATCCGGAGTTGAATTTAAGAGATAATGGAAATTGATTTTAATTTCGACAAAATCACAACGCAAGTCAAGCGTTGCTGTACATCGGATCGTAAGCTCCTGGTTGAGGTGAAAACATGGATAGTTTGGAAAACACCAGGGCGGTTCAGTGTATGCAGGAATTAATCACAGCGAACCTCGCTCAACCCATTACCCTGCACATGCTAGCCGGCGCGGCAGGATATTCGCCATGGCACGCCGAGAGAGTCTTCAAAGAAGCTAGAATATTGACAAAAAGAGTGTAACCGCGGTTACACTCTTTTTACGTAAAAATCTCAACATTGCCAAAATTCCAAAAAAGTTGCCAAATTGACAACTTTTGGCTTAAAAATTCGCCAAAATGATGGGGTACGTTTTTGACCTTTTCTGCAATAATTAAGTTTATGGATAAAATGTTCTATCATTTGAATGGAGAAATATTGTGAGCGGCTCCAGGCACAAACAGTCGTTTCTCGCGGTTTTTGCACTCCCTTGCGGAGTTTCGAAACTAAGGTTCGATTATTTGAATTGAATATTGTTAAAACTCAATAACAATTCGAATCAACAATCGCCGCTTGCGTTCCTGGTTTTAAAGGTTGAGGTTTATGTTCTGTGCGATCCGTGTATTCTGCGAAGTTAGCACCCCGAACGAAGTGAGTGGGACGTGGTTAAAGGATTTTTTTATTTTTTCGTGATTTTCGTGTATTTCCTGGTGAATAGATTTGTGTATTAACGCTTCTGCAGACGCACCCGGATCAGCTTCACCAGTTCCTCGAACAACTCCAGCGAGGAAGCGCCGCTGCCTTTGACCACCAGGGTATCCGCGATCTCATCCAGCGCCTGGTCGCGGCCGACGCGGTCGAGTTCATTCATGGTCAGCACAAAGCGCCGCATACTCTTGGCAGCCTGGCGCCCGGGTTCGGGCAGGATGGGCGGGGCGGGATGGCGTGGTGTGGTATCTGTGGGCAGGACTGGCAGAGTGTATTCTGCCACCTCGTCAGAAGTGAGCTGGTTCTGGATGCTCAGCTTGATCATGCGTTCCCACTGTTCACGCGGAGCGGAGAGGATTTCGCGCAGCACACGCTCGGAAAGGCGGTAGCGGTCTGCCAGCTCCAACAGGGGTGTTGAAAGCTGCAGGATGTTGAGCAGCTGTACCATGCGCGGACGGGTGAGCTGCATGATGGGAATGATACGTTCCCATAGCCCGGCGGGCATACGCTGGGTGCGTGCCTGGCGGAAGAAATCGTAATCGTCGCTGCTGGCGGGGTTGGGTTCTACGCCCAGTTCGGCGAGAATGAGCGCGGCCACCTCGCAAGCCTGTTCCACCGCGGAAGGTGGTTCAGCATGACGGTTTTCCAGTACCTGGCGTTGGCGGGTGGGATGTTCCACCACTTCCACGCGCAGCAGGGGTTCTTCTTTTTCATCCCCACCGACGTGCTGCAGGCAGGCTGCCCAGAAGCGGCGTTCGCCGGTTTCGATCTGGAAAACGAAATCTCCGCTGGCGTTGCTGCCCCATTTACCGGTGATAGATTTGATCTGCCCATGTTGGGCAAAGGAGGAACCCATGGCGATCAGTTTTTCCACCTCGGCGGCGGTGCCGGGGTCCGCGCGTGCCATCGCCAGCCATTCCAGCGCGGTCTGATAACAGTCGCGGTGACCGCTGTAAAACTCTTCACGGAGGGAACCGGGCAGCAGGCGGCGCGGCTGAAAGCGGTCGGGCATCATCTGGCTGGGGACCAGGCGTTCAATACGCTCCACTGCTGGCACTTTGTCCCCGTCGTCATTCAATGGAGAAGGTTTGATCTTGCCGGGGCCGGGCTTTTCATTGACGAAATCGTCGAATGCGTTGAACCTTTTTCGTGGAGGCATGGGTTTATCCTTGAGAGTCCTACTTGTCTGATTTTCGTCGCGTTTTTTGCAACACCAGGTCTACCAGGTCTGCGTATTCATGGGTGGCGCGGCAGCTGGAGACGATGGATTGGCTCGAGCGGATGCGCGGCGGGCGGTAGGTGAAAATATCCATATGGCTCGAATGGGCATACGCCAGGTCGGTAGCTTTGTGGATAGGTGTGAGGCTTTTGCTCTTGTGGCGTCGCTGCAACTCGGCCAGGATCTCCTGGGCTTCCACGCGCTGCTCTTCGCACATGGTGGGCAGGTAGCCGAAAATCTGCAGGTCCTGGCGGAAATGCATCTGTACCTGGTCGATGGTGCGTTGAAGTTCGATCAACCCGGAGACACCGAGATAACTGGTTTCCACCGGGATGACGACGTAGTCGGCTGCCACCAGCGAATTGACCAGCAGGTCGCCAGTGTTGGGAGGGGTGTCGATGATGATATAAGCGAACTCATTCTGTATTTGTGCAAGGGCGCGTTGGAGGCGCGTTTCGTTGGCCATCAGTGAAGGTAGCTCACGGGCGGCATGGATCATGCGTGCGCGGTCAGAGGGCAGGTAGAACAGGTTGGCATGGTGATCGCTGCGCTGGATAAGGCGCTGAGCGGAAGGGGGAGGGGTTTCGGTGAGCAGCTCGGCCAGCGTCACCGGGGATTCGTGCTGCTGGGAGCGTTCAAACGCCACCGCCATCAGGGCATGCCCCTGCGGGTCCATATCCACCAGCAGCACACGCCCGGCAGGACCGTTGAGGTCAGAGAGGCGCAGTGCCAGGCCGGCTGCCAGGTTGACAGCCGTAGTGGTCTTGCCAACACCGCCCTTTTCATTTGCGATCGTAATGATTACTGCCATTTCGGGTTGCCCCTCCCTGATCTGGGTGAATTATTGGGTTATTACCGTAAATATGAACATTTTATAGTTATTTAGATTATATTAGCATAAAACAAGGATAACTTCAATAAGATAAAACAAGTATCATTCAAAAACCTATAATTACGGTAATTCTATTGATTTTGTGATGATTTCGTGCGATAATTTAGCAGTGGAGGACCACAATCATGAGTGATCTGTTCAATGATGACGACTGGCGCCTGGTGCGTCTTGACCGGCTGGGTCTAAAGGAAGACCCCTTCAAGCTGGCGGCTGACCCGCGCTACCTGTACCTCGGCCCGGAGCACCTGGCGGTGTATCGGCAGGCGCAGGGGGTCATCTCCCGCCGGCGCGGCCTTGCGCTCATTTCCGGCGACATGGGCATGGGCAAGAGTTCGCTTGCTCGGCGCCTGTATGATGTGTATGCCTCCGAAGATGCGATTGATATTGCATACCTGCACACGGCGGCCTTCAAGTCTCCCATGGATGCTGCACGCCAGATTTCGGATGCGTTGAAGATCCCAGCGCAGCGTTCCCTGCAGCGCCAGATGGAAAGTATGGAGCGTTATATGGCGGATGCCTACACAGCCGGCCATAACGTGGTGGTGCTGCTGGATGACGCGCAATTAATGGAACCCTCCGCACTCGAAGTCCTGCATCGATTATACAACTTTGATTACGATGCCAAGGTGGTACAGGTACTGGCTTTCGGGCAGTCCGAAATGTCCTCCGTGTTCGAGCAGAATAAATCGGTCAATGCACGCGTGTTTGTCCGTCTGGCATTGCCCCCGCTCACCCTATCCAGCGCGCTGCAAATGGTGGTCTTTCGCCTGCGTGTTGCCGGGCGCCAGGAACCGCTTATTGATGATGACGCATTTGAAGTGCTTTACGAGAAATCACAGGGAGTTCCACGCGAGATCATCCGCATTTGCAACCTCTCGCTGGATATCCTGCTGCAAAGCGATGAATCCGCCATAAATGTTGGCATCGTTCGAAAGGTGAAATAGCCATGGCTACCGTCCAGAACCCCAACCGGAATGCCTGGGTGCAGTTGTACGAAGCCCGCAGTATTCCCGCCGAAACCGAAACCCGTGCCCCGGGCCGCCCGCCCGGCATGATCCCGCGCCGCAAAGTGGGGCTTACCCTTTCACAGGGAGAGATCACCGAGATCGAACACTGGCGTGAACGCCTGTCAAAACTGGCCGGGCGAAAAGTCTCCGCCGGTGAAACAGTGGGTATTCTCACCCGCATCTGCTCCAGCCGTTTCGCGCAACTGGATGAAGCGAAAACACGCCAGGCATTGGTTGAACTTGTAGAGGAATTAATCGGAAATGAGTAGATTATTTCTACCAATAATTAGCCTAATTTCGGGTAGAAATAATTCGGGACAGGACAGGCTTAAAAGAATGGGACTTTCAACGAATAATCACTTGAATAAAATAGAAATAATGTTCTATACTATTCCTGTAATAAAGGACATTTTTTCTTCGGGATCGGGTGATTCTATTCGAGGGGATAGAAGTTAATCATGGAAAGATCAGTGCAAAATTCATCCCTGGGTGTCGGACAGCCTGACTTCAAAGAAGCCTGGCAGATGGTCATTGGTGAATTGCAGACTGAAATGCCACGCGCCCAGTATGAAACCTGGGTCCAACCGTTGCGCCCGCTCAGTTATACCGAGAACGTCTATACTGTCGGCGCCTTCAACACTTACGGCCGCGCCTGGGTGGAGGAGCGCCTGGGGGCGCGCATTACCCGCCTGCTCGAGGGGCTGTATGGTCACGATGTGACCTTCAAAGTGGTGGTCTCCAACGGGTTTTACAAAGGACCGCTAACGCTGGCAAAAAATGAACCGCTGGCAGATGCCACCCCCGTGTTGGAAAAGATTGATGCAAAATCGCAAGAAACACCTGCAGTGGAAGAGGTGGAATCAGGTACGGACATACGTTCGCGCAAGGTGATGCTGCAGCGCGCCTATGGCAGTGAACGTGCTGGTCTCATCCAGCCGGAGCGCGGTTTGTTCCTCACCAATTACCTTTTCAACAACTGGCTGAACCAGCTGGGGCATTCCGCATTCGCAGTCATCCTGGCTGCGCGTGCCATGTGCTATTGGAACCCGATGACCGGCGAGCTGCGCAATGTGGTGGAAACCGAGATGGGGGAGCTGGCTGAAAAAGCCGCCGTTTCCGTGCGCACGGTCAAGGATGTGCTCAATTCCGAGTTGGTTCAGCGTTACTTCCTGCGCTATCGCGTACGCCGCGTGATGACCTCCAACGGCGTGCGAACCGCGGGCATCAGCCTGCAGGTGCGCATGGATGATCCGCTCACCCCGCTCGACCAGGTGAAATCCGGCATTCTCGAGGAAGAGGAGTGGTACCTGCCCGAATTCTCGATGGAAAAAGAATAGCCGGATTGGCATGGATTAGAATCCATATATGGCTTCAGCAGTCTTTTTGATGATCTTCCTGAACCGTCCCTTATGGCCCGTTCTGATTGGTTTCATGATTTTCACTCCTGGTATTGTTCTCCTCGCCCGTTTCATCACCAGGTACCCGGTGGCGAAAGGTGAAGATTTCCACGACTGATTCTCCGGAACACGGCGTAGTGAATACCGAGGGGTTGATCGGATCCTTCATGAACCCGCGCGTTTGCAGATCGCCGCATTGTTGTATGTCATTGAAAAGGCTGAATTCCTGTTCATTATGAACCAGACCGGTTTGACCTGGAGAAACCTTTCCTCTCACCTGGCTAAACTTGAAGGGGCAGGGTATGTTGAGATGGAAAAGAGTTTTAATGGCAAACGACCTTTGACTTCAATTTCATTAACATCAAAAGGCCGCACAGCATTCAAGCAGTATTCTGAGAAGATGCGTCAGTTGTTCAAGGACTTGCCCAGTTAAGAACCAGGCTGAACCATAAGTTGCTTATTCGGCGGTTAGTGTCCGCTTGTCTTTTGCGTACCCCTTCTGCAGCTTCCTGAAAGACCAGAATCCGATCCCGAAGGACAACCACACCGTGATGCCGCGGTAGAGAAGAGTGACGAGCAGCCCGGACGCCAGCGGCACCCGCAGCAAGCTGAGGATGACCGGGAAGAGCGTTTCCACCACGCCGATGCCGGCAGGGGTGGGGGAGACATAGAAGAACAACTGGCAAAAGCCAAAGCCAGCCACCACGGTGCCCAGCGAAAAATCTACATTGAATGCAATAAAGATCGAAGTGAGCAGCAGGATCAACAGGATCTTGTTGGCGAGAGCAAAAAGGAAAGGTCGCAGCAGCCGGCCCTTGCTTTGTTCGATAGCGGAAACCCCTTCACCCACTTCCAACGCCAGGATATGCGCGTTCTCGGGGCTCCATACTTCCTTGCGGGTAAATCGGAAAAGCAGGCGATTCACCAGCCTGGCGAAACGAGCCAGCAGGTTGCCCAGGCGTTCGGCTGAGCGGTAACCGATGTTTAGTATAAGTCCAAAGCCGATAGTGGCTGCCAGCAGCAGGACGGCTGCGGTGATCTCGCCGCCGCTCATCCCGCCAGAAAACTGGTTGCGCCTGATGAGGGTGACAAAGCCCAGGAACACGACCATCAAGAGGGTAATGTATTCGTAAATGGCATAGAGGATGCCTACGACCATGGATTTTGCCGGGCTTTGCCCGCGCTGCTTGGCAGAATCTATGAAAACCGCCACGCCGCCAACGCCGCCACTGGGGGCGATGAGGTTGACAAAGGTGAGCGCGGTGCTGAGAAAGAAGAGATGCCTCCACGATTCTTCCACTCCCACCAAACGAAAGAGGGAGCGGTAAGTTTCGGCGTTATTGAACAACACCAACACCTGCAGCACAAACGCCAGCACCAGAAACAACCAGTTACCCCGGCTGAGCGCGTTGGCAATGTTCTGCAGCTCGGTGATACTGACGGCAATGAACGCCACCGCCATGACCAGAGCGATCCAGACCAGGACGTTGCGTACCGACAACTTCGGAGAGGGCTGAGGTTCCATCACACTAGAATTATATCCTTTCCGCGCCAACCGCCGCTGATAATCCATGAAGTACAACCCGATGGGGTCAAAGGCAGGCGGCAGCAGGCTTCGATCGATTTGCATCCATTCCATAAGTACACAGTCTCCAGATCAAAAGTTAATGACCTTATGAGGTAGCAACATTTGTTCCAAAAGGCGAAGTACGTTTATTTACGCCATCAATCTTCACTGGATCTGAAGGAATTGCATCACTTTCTTATCAATGGATGTATAAAATTGGCGGCGCGGCGATGGAGTCCGCCCTTAACCGCCTTGCGCTGATGACTCCTGCATCATGATTTAGGAGCATTAACGTGAAAGAAATCCTCATTATCGGAACCGCCGGGTTCCTGGGCGCGGCATTGCGTTACATCGCTATTGTTTCCATGCAGTCTTCAAAACAAAGCATCAGATCCCGGTGGGTACGCTATTAGTCAATGTGATTGGATGCCTGCTGATCGGGTTCCTGGCGGTAATGGCGGAGAACAGCCGCATTCTCACCCCCTGATACACACAACTTTCTTATAGTCGGTATCCCGGGAGCGTTCACCACATTTTCCACTTTCGGTTATGAATCCATGACCATGCTCAAAAATGGTGCTACCAGAGCATTCGTAATGAACATATGACTTCAACTGGTGCTGGGTTTACATGTGGTCTGGCTGGGAATGAACGCCGGGCACATGCTGCAAAAGGTCTTCCGGGCTTAACTTCAATATTCATGAGTCAACGGGAAATAATATTGATTCCTAATTCCCCCGGGCGAAGACCGGGGTAGTTTGTTTTTGGAGCAAATGAAAACTATAGAACCCCACGCCGAAAGGCAGCCAGAAGGTGAACAGGCGGTAGACGAGCGTCACCAGGGTAGCCCGGGTATAAGGCACGTTGAGCATATTGAGGATGACCGGAAAGAGCCCCTCTACCATACCGATGCCGCCCGGAGTGGGGGAGATGTAATAAAAGAGCTGGCTGATGCTGAACCCTCCCACCACGGTGCCGGCGGAAAAGGGAATGGCAAATGCCAGGAAGATGCACATAAGAACCCCGCAGAGCAGCGCTTTATTGAGCATGGCGAATAGGAATGGACGGACCAGGTTGGTACGGCTGTGCTGTAATGCTGAAAGACCCTTGCCAATATCATGCGCATAGGTGTTTGCTGTTTCGGTCTTGAATGCATCGCGATGAAGGATCTTCCGCAAAGGGCAGTTGAGGATTGCGCCAAGCCTGGCCAGGATCCTGCCGAGACGGTCGGGGGATCGATAGCCGAAATACAGTAGCCCTGCAATGGCGATGGCGATGCCCAGCATCACCAACGCGGCGATGATCTCTCCAGCGCTGAGAGTATTGCGCCTGAACAGCACGATCAATCCCAACAGTACCATCAGCAACAGCGACGTGAATTCGTAGATAATGTAAAGCAACCCCACCACCATCACGCGGGCAGTGGGCTGGTTGCGCCGTTTGGCTGAATCGATGAACAGAGTGATGCCGCTCAACCCTGCGCTTGGGGCGATGATGCCAACAAAAATGGATGCAGTACTTAGTAAAAAGAATTGGCGGCTGTGTTCGCGGATGCCCACCAGGCGGTAAAGCGCCCAATAAGTAAAGGAATTGTTCACAAGCACCAGCAGCGCCAGCACCAGCGCGAGCAGCAGGAACAGCCAGTTGCCCTGGTCGAGCGCGTTGGAGATGTTTTCGAGCTCGGTGAGATTGAGCGCAATGTACCCGACCGATAGGAGGATGACAACCCAGAGAATTATTTTGCGTATAGTCATTTAGTCAACTGAAAACTCAGAAATATCGTTTATTACAGAATACCAGCACTTTCGGGTAGGTTAGTTTACAGTTTGTATACGCAAAAAAAGAAAACAGGTTTCAGGTTCTCTCTTCGTAATTGACAGCTACATTTGTTTCCACCATTTTCTCTTGAACCAGAACGATAAATTAACCAGCCCGATCATGACCGGCACTTCCACCAGTGGACCGATGACCGCGGCGAATGCTTGCCCTGAATTAATGCCGAAGACTGCCACTGCCACCGCGATCGCCAGTTCAAAATTGTTGCTGGCAGCGGTGAACGAAAGGGTGGTGGCTTTTGGGTAATCCGCCCCGGCGCGTTTGCTCAACCAGAAGCTGACCACGAACATCACGATGAAGTAAATGAGCAGCGGGATGGCGATACGCACTACGTCCAGCGGGATCTGCACGATCAGGTCACCCTTGAGGCTGAACATGACGATGATGGTGAAAAGCAATGCGATCAATGTGATGGGGGTGATAACCGGCAAGTATTTGTGGTCGAACCAGTCACGCCCCTTCCATTTGATGAGCAGGAAGCGGCTGAGGATGCCAGCGATAAACGGGATACCGAGGTAAATGAACACGCTCTTGGCGATCTCGCCAATGGTGATATGGACGGCTGCTCCCTGTATACCGAAAAGCGGTGGCAGCACGGTGATGAACAGGTAGGCGTACACGCTGTAGAACAGCACCTGGAAGATGGAATTGAATGCCACCAGCCCGGCCGCATACTCGCGGTCGCCTTTAGCCAGGTCGTTCCACACGATGACCATGGCGATGCAGCGCGCCAGACCGATCATGATCAGCCCGGTCATGTAATCGGGCTTGTCGTGCAGCAGGAGCAGCGCCAAGGCGAACATCAGGATGGGTCCGATCACCCAGTTCTGGAGCAGTGACAACCCGAGGATCTTGAAATTGCGGAACACATCGCCTAGCTCCTCGTAATGCACTTTGGCAAGGGGTGGGTACATCATCAGGATCAACCCGATGGCAATGGGGATGTTGGTGGTGCCCACTGACACCTGGATGTTGAAGCGTGCCACCTGGTATGTGAAGAAATACCCGGTGGCTACACCCACTGCCATGGCCAGGAAGATCCACAGTGTCAGGTAGCGGTCAAGGAATTTGAGGCGTTTTGGGGAGGGGGAAATGGACATGTTCTTTCTCCTGTGCTCAGAGTTTTTGGGGGAGGGATACGACCGGGCAGCCCGGGATATCCTCTGCAGTTGGAGTCGGCAATTCGAGGTCCAGGTGCCGGGCGGCGTTTTCAATCACCTGCAGCAAGCCCGGGTCAGCCAGCGAGTAATAGATGCTCCGTCCCTGGCGGCGGGTTTTCACATAACCGGCTTTGCGCAAGCCCATTAACTGTTGGGAGATATACGCCTGGCGGTAACCGAGCGATGCCATCAGGTGGCATACGCAGATTTCCTGCTTTCCTATGAGTCGCAGGATAAGCAGGCGGGCGGGTTGCGCAAGCAGTGAAAACAGGTCAGCCAGTTTTTCATAATTGGGCGTATAATCAGACATATTCATAATATTGAATGTATTATACACCAACAAAGGAGTTTATCATTGATCAACATTAAAGTTCTTGGTTCCGGTTGTGCCAATTGTAAACGACTAGAACAGGTCGCACGCAAGGTGGTGGAAGAGAATCATTATCAGGCAGAGATCGAAAAAGTGACCGATTATGCCGAGATCATGAAATTTGGCATCATGAGCACACCTGGTCTTGTGGTGAACGGAAAAGTGTTGTCCGCCGGACGCATCCCGTCGGAACCGGAAATTGCCGGCTGGTTAAAAGCAGCCTGAAGAATGACCTTGAACGAGATCAAACCTCAACAGAGAGTTAGTTTCGATTGGAAGCTGGCAGGGTTGGCGTTAGCAATCGTTGCTGCGTGGTTCGCCGCCTACAATTTCATCCAGCCGCTCGCAAACTGGATTTCGTACGGTTTGTTGCATCTGAAGCCGAGTTCTCACCTGGGAGAGTCCGTTGCTTTCTTTTTGTACGATGTCCCTAAGATCCTCCTGTTGTTATCGGGGATGATCTTTTTGATCTCGATCCTGCGTACCTTTTTCAGCCCCGAAAGAACCCGGGCGTTATTAGGTGGCAAGCGGGAAGGGATCGGAAACATGCTGGCAGCACTGCTTGGGATCGTCACCCCTTTCTGTTCCTGTTCCGCGGTTCCTCTCTTCATCGGTTTCGTTGAAAGCGGCATCCCGCTGGGAGTGACTTTTTCTTTCCTGGTGGCTGCACCAACCATCAACGAGGTGGCAGTTGTACTGCTCTTTGGTCTGTTTGGCTGGAAGGTCGCTGGATTATACATACTCACAGGATTGATCATTGCCATAATTGCCGGGATCATCATTGGCAGATTGAAATTAGAGAAGCAGGTGGAAGATTTCGTCTGGCAGATGCAGTCCACTGGTGGTCTTGCTGAAGAAAAGCTCACCTGGAAAAATCGCTTTGAGCGGGCATGGATTTCGGTTAAGGAAATTGTCTCCAAGGTCTGGTTATATGTGATCGTTGGGATCGCGATTGGCGCTGCCATCCACGGGTACGTACCCGAAAGCGCCATGGCGGGCATCATGGGTAAACAAGCCTGGTGGAGCGTACCTGCAGCGGTGCTCATCGGTGTGCCGCTTTACTCCAATGCTGCCGGGGTGATCCCTATCGTCAGCGCTCTGATGGAGAAAGGTGCATCCTTAGGAACCGCGCTGGCATTCATGATGTCGGTGGTGGGATTAAGCCTGCCGGAAATGGTCATCCTGCGGCGGGTGCTCAAGCCAAAACTGCTGGGAATTTTCATCGCCATCCTGGCGGTGGCTTTTATCCTAACAGGTTATATTTTCAATTGGATTCTTGTATAAGAAGGAAAAATGGCCAAATCGAATGTGCTCTTTTTATGCACCGGGAATTCCTGCCGCAGCCAGATGGCAGAAGCCTGGTTGAGATATCTCGCTGGAGATCGTTTTGAGGTCTTCAGTGCCGGTATTGCGCCAAAGCCAATCCACCCCTTCACTTACCGGGTCATGGCAGAAGTGGGCTTGGATTTGGTGGGGCATACCTCCAAGTTGGTTAGTGATTTGCATATTCCCGGCGACCTGGATTACCTGATCACCGTGTGC
>CAZAAJ010000014.1:0-7176 GCA_964483135.1 uncultured Anaerolinea sp.
CCACTAAAACCGAATTACCCAGGTCGCGCAGGTGTTTTAATGTTTCCAAAAGACGTGAATTATCGCGTGGATGCAAACCGATCGAGGGTTCATCGAGCACGTACAGCACTCCCATCAATTGGGATCCGATTTGGGTAGCCAGGCGGATACGCTGGGCTTCGCCGCCTGAAAGGGAACCAGCAGGTCGATTCAAAGTTAAATATTCCAACCCAACATCCACCAGGAAGCCTAGCCGCGATGTGATCTCCTTGATTATCCTGGCTGCAATGGTTGACTCCTTATTTGTCAAAATACCAGGTTTATTTAACGCACGGATAAATTCCAGAGTCCTATTGACTGGCCAGCCTGTTACCTGGTTGATATTCTTATCCAACACGGTAACCGCAAGTGCCTCAGGGCGTAGCCGTTCGCCTTTGCAGGTTGGGCAGGGTCGATCACTCATGAACTCAGATATTTTCGATTTGATGTATTCGGATTGCGTTTCACGATAACGCCGTTCGAGATTGGGGATTACTCCTTCAAAACTGGTATTAAAACTGGTCTTTCGTTCGTTTCGTCCTTCAAGTGTTACATTTATGGATTCGCTTCCGGTACCATAAAGAATCAGATTAAGGTTTTCGTGTGATATTGTTTTTACTGGTGCGTTGAGATCAATCTTGTGGGCACGGGCTACGGATTCAACCATATGCCAGTAATAACCGCCCTGGTCACGCGGACCATTCCATTCAAGCGCAATGATCGCCCCTTCGCTCAACGCTCTTTCCGGATCAGGGATTAGCAGGTCAGGATCAATTTCAAGGCGGTTCCCCAATCCCTGGCAATCCGGACACGCACCATGCGGTGTATTGAATGAAAACGTTCGCGGTTCAATTTCAGGAAAGCTGATACCATGCTCTGGACACGCGAGATGCTCAGAAAAGAATAAATCTACTGGAGGGGTAAGAGAAAGGTTTTGAATCGTCAGGTAGCCTTCACCCACCTTTAAGGCTGTTTCAACTGAATCTGTCAGTCGTGAAATGAATGTTTTAGACTCTTCGACGTCATCAGTTGACACTACCACCAGGCGGTCTACAACCGCTTCAATGGTGTGGATCTTATACCGGTCAAGCGTCACTTCTTCATCAAGTGAAAAGACTTCACCATCCACCCGGACCCGGGTAAAACCCCCTTTGCGAATCTCCTCAAAAACCGCCTGGTAAGTCCCTTTGCGGGCACGAACGATCGGCGCAAGTATTAAGAGTTTACTCCCCACAGGAAGATCGAGCACTTTGTCGACAATTTCTTCAGCAGATTGCTTGACCACCACTCTTCCACAAACCGGGCAGTGGGGGATCCCAATACGCGCGAACAACAATCGCAGAAAATCGTAAATCTCTGTTACTGTTCCAACGGTCGAGCGCGGATTGTGCGAAGTGGCTTTTTGATCTATAGAAACAGCTGGCGAAAGACCTTCAATATAATCCACATCTGGTTTTTCCAACTGCCCAAGGAATTGGCGTGCATAGGCAGATAAAGACTCCACATAGCGTCTCTGACCCTCTGCAAAGATGGTGTCGAACGCCAGTGAGGATTTACCCGAACCGGAAAGACCGGTGATTACTACCAGCTTATCCCTGGGTATCTCTACTGTAATGTTTTTTAGATTATGGGTGCGAGCGCCAACCACCCGGATGTAATTTTGTGTCATTTTCACCTAAAGTAGAATAGATTTTCTATTTCTTATTGTATCACAACAGCCAACAATTATATCAATCTGAAATGAAAAATTTTCCTATATTTGCACATGCTTGTATAATTACTTCATCTTGGTTTATGAAAGGAAAGACTGATGAGCAAAAAAGTTGAAAATATCACGCCTGAAGAAAAACAACACAGGCGGGCGATTACCGCCTGGACAATGTATGACTGGGCGAATTCCAGCTTCGCCACTACCATGATGGCTGCCGTACTTCCGGTATATTACGCAACGTTGGGTACGGCAACTGACAGTCCTGCGATGATGACCTCACGTTGGGCTTTTACGACCGCCATTGCAGCGTTAATCGCAGCATTGATCAGCCCACTGCTTGGTGCCATTGCTGATTTCCGTGGATCAAAGAAGAAATTCCTGGCATTTTTCATGGTCCTCGGTGTGATCGCGACCGCCCTGCTATTCCTACCCAACAAACCGGGAGATTGGCTGTTCGCTTCGATCATCTTCATCTTTGCGAATATTGGCTTTGCCGGCAGCCTGGTATATTACGACGCTCTCCTTCCGCACGTTGCTCGGGCTGATGAAATTGACCAGGTATCCTCTAAAGGGTACATGATGGGTTATATCGGCGGAGGCATCCTGCTGGCGGTGAACCTCGTTATGATCATGGTCATTCCCGGTCTGGTTCCTTCCCTCGGTACCGGCTTGATGACACGTCTCTCTTTTGTAACCGTTGCCGTCTGGTGGTTCGCCTTTTCTATACCGCTTTTCTTGCGTATAAAAGAACCTGTTCGCCGCATTGACCCGGATGAGGAAGGCATGAAACCTGTCGAGGCAAGCATCAAACGACTCGGTAAAACTTTCTCTGAACTGAAGAAATACCGGGATCTGTCTCTGGGACTGCTTGCATTCTGGATCTACGCTAATGGTATCGGAACGATCATAACCATGGCAACCGCGTATGGCAAAGAACTGCAGTTCAGTGATATAACCCTTATCGGAACTCTCCTCATGGTGCAATTCCTTGCCGCTCCTTTTGCGCTGCTTTTCGGTTATCTTTCAAAGAGAATTGGACTAAAAAAATCTATCTATCTGAGCTTGACGATTTACTCAATAATTGCCATCGGAGGGTATTTCATGTATCACGAGTGGCAATTCTGGGCACTCGGAGCTGCAGTCGCTACTGTACAGGGCGGCAGCCAGGCTCTTTCTCGCTCAATGATCGGCAGGATGATGCCCAAGAGTAAATCGGCAGAATTTTATGGGTTCTTCAGCGTTTTCGAAAAATTCGCATCGATTCTCGGTCCGGTAATTTTTGGAATAATTTCCCGCATTATGAATGAGTCCAGGTTGAGTATCGCCTCACTCATCATTTTCTTTGGGATTGGGATATTCGTTCTAACCAAAGTGAATATAGAACGCGGAACCCAGGTTGCCCTCAAAGAAGAAGCAGAAATGGTAGCAGCTGGATAAAAAAACCGGAAATTCTTATCGAGTTTCCGATCATGAATGTTCTTCCGCAGACAGGCAGAAATGCCTGTCTGTTATTTTGTCACTTCATACAATTCAACCAGTACCCCACCAGTACTTTTGGGGTGCACAAAAGCCATTTTTCGACCTGGAAGGACCTGGGGTTCCTCGTTGATCAAACGAATTCCTTTTAATTTCAGGTCTGTCAGCATGGCTGCAATGTCATCTACTTCAAAACACAGATGATGCATTCCGCCGCCGCGTTCTGCCAGGAATTTTGCTGCCCCGGTATCAGGCGCTGTTGGTTTCACCAATTCCACTTCGCTTTCACCTAAAGGTAAAAACGCTACAATCGCTTTCTGGCTTGGCACATCTTCAATATGATGAAGTTTGATCCCCAACCCATCCTGCCAGAACTTCAGGGATTCATCAAGATCCGAAACTACTACTCCCACATGATTGATCTTTTTAATTTTCGCCATTTTGACTCCTCTACCCCCATACCGGGGGTTGATACTCTCCCCAAACATCTCTTAAGGCACCGCAAATCTCACCAAGCGTGAGGTTGTTTTCGACACACTCGATAAATAAAGGCAACAGATTATCCGTTCCTTTAGCGCATACAGATAATCTTCCAAGCAGCTCACTGGCTTTTTGAGAATCACGCGAAGCTCGAATCCTTGCAAGGTTTTTACACTGATTTTCTTCAATGGATGGATCAACTTTTAGTCTTTCCAGGTCTTTCATATCCTCCACCTGGAATGAATTGACCCCTACAACGATTTGCTCTCTACTTTCAACTTCTTTCTGGAATTTGTATGCAGAGTCCTGGATTTCATTCTGCATGAAACCCTTTTCGATAGAAGCAAGTGCTCCGCCAAGGTTGTCAATCCGTTCAATGTATGCCATCACCCGTTTTGCGATCTCATCAGTTAAATATTCAATAGCGTAAGAGCCACCCATCGGATCAATGGTATCGCCTACCCCGGATTCGTAGGCAATTATCTGTTGAGTACGAAGAGCGGTTCTCACTGATTTTTCAGTGGGCAGCCACAACGCCTCGTCCATCGAATTGGTATGTAATGATTGAGTACCGCCAAGAACTGCGGCCATCGCCTGAATCGCCACCCTGACGATATTATTTTCCGGTTGTTGCGCAGTTAAAGTCGAACCACCAGTCTGGGTATGGAACCGTAACATCCATGATTTCGGGTCCAATGCTCCAAAGCGGTTCTTCATAATCTGCGCCCAAACCCGACGAGCAGCACGGAATTTTGCGATTTCCTCGAGAAAATCATTATGCGCCGCAAAAAAGAAGGAAAGCTGCGAGGCAAAATGATCTACTTCCAACCCGGAGTCGATGGCAGCCTGGACATATGCGATTGCATTTGCGATAGTAAAAGCCACTTCCTGAACCGCAGTCGAACCAGCTTCACGGATGTGGTATCCGGAAATACTGATCGTATTCCAATTGGGGACTTCTTTTTCACAATATTGGAAAATATCAGTGATCAAACGTAGTGAAGGAGTTGGAGGAAAAATGTAGGTCCCTCTTGCCACGTATTCCTTTAGAATATCGTTTTGAATTGTTCCACGTAATTGCTTTGAATTTACCCCCTGCTTTTTACCTACCGCGATATACATGGCCAAAAGAACTGCCGCCGGCGCATTGATCGTCATACTTGTCGATACCTTATCAAGCGGGATTTGGTCAAATAGGATTTCCATATCCTTCAAGGAAGAAATCGAAACACCAACTTTTCCAACCTCACCCAACGACATTGAATCGTCCGCGTCATAACCAATTTGAGTGGGCAGGTCAAAAGCCACAGACAATCCTGTTTGTCCCTGTTCCAGAAGATAGCGATAGCGTTTATTGGATTCCTGGGCAGATGCAAAGCCGGCATATTGGCGCATCGTCCAAAACCGGCTGCGATACATGGTTGGCTGCACCCCACGCGTGAAAGGATATTCTCCCGGGAAACCGGAGTTTTCCAGGTAATTATCCTCCCCTGGAGTGGCTAATCTGGGCAGCGGAATCCCTGAAGGGCTTAGGAACTCGGCCTTTCTTTCCTTGAATTTTGTCACAGATGGCAGGGCAACCTTTTCTTCCCAGCGGTTCTTTTCTTTTTCTACTGTCATTGTTTCCTCGTTAAAATGGACTGATAGGGTGAGTATACACGATTGTTCTACAACTTCGAGTGAGGTTGATATGGTATATTATTGTATAACCATCACTATTAGGAAAAGATGTCCTCTTTTATTCAACTTGCCCTGATACTCTCGATTTTACTTGTAGCTGCAAAAGCTGCAGGGTATTTAAGTACCCGGATCAAGCAACCATCAGTTTTTGGTGAGATCCTCGTCGGGATCCTGTTAGGTCCATCTCTGCTAAATTTGATGCAACTTCAGTTTGTGACAGATTCCCACCTTAATGAAGTAATCCAATTGATGGGGGAATTGGGAGTCCTTTTCCTGATGTTCCTGGCAGGACTCGAACTACATTTGAATGACCTCGTAAAAAATGCCAGGGTTGCAGCCTATGCAGGCATGCTGGGGGTGGTTATTCCAGTAGGATTAGGTCTTGGTTTTGGCGAATTGATTGGTATGGATTTTCAACATTCACTTTTTTTAGGCTTAACCCTTGGTGCAACATCAGTATCGATATCTGCCCAAGTCCTGATCGAACTCAAGGTAATCCGCAGCAAGGTGGGTTACGGTTTGCTAGGCGCTGCCGTTTTTGATGATGTCCTGGTTTTACTGCTTCTATCTGTATTTCTTGCATTGCTATCAGGAAGTTCCGGATTCATGAGTATTTTATTCGTTATTGGCAAAATGCTGTTATTCCTCGCTGCATCTGTAGCAATTGGACTCTGGGGATTGCCATTTCTGGTCAAATTGACTCAAAAACGTTCGATCAGCCAAGGGATCACCACCCTTGCGATCGTTACCATGCTGGCATACGGTGTTGCCGCCGAGTTGTTGGGAGGGATGGCTGCAATTACCGGTGCATTCCTCGCGGGATTAATGTTTGCCCGAACTCCCGAAAAATCCAAAGTGGAATCAAATTTTCACAGCCTGGCATATGCCTTGTTCGTACCGGTATTCTTTGTAAGTATTGGTTTAGGTGTTGATCTGCACACAGTTGATGCTTCCATGCTCTGGATTATGCTGGGGATCTCTGGAATTGCAATTGTTGGGAAGGTGATTGGAGCAGGTGGAGGAGCGCGCCTGTCTCGATTCTCATGGACGGAGAGTCTTCAAATTGGGATCGGTATGGTTTCTCGCGGAGAGGTAGGCCTGATTATTGCCAAAATAGGCATGGATGAAGGGTACCTTTCCGATTCGCTTTTCAGTGCGATTGTTGGTATGATCCTGATTACAACCCTGATCACCCCACCACTGCTTCGTATTAGTTTTCAAATAAAGAATCAGGAAAAAGAGTCAGAGAAATCCTTGTCTATAAAATTAGAAAAGGAGAATTAATGAATTCGATGATCTGGTTTGTCCTGCACGATGCTTCTCTGCTGGCTGATGTACTGGCAGCCTGGAAGGAAACGGGGGTATTAGGGATAACCATCTTACCCAGCACAGGATTACGCCGCCTGGAATCCAGCGACTCGCTTCGTGATGACATTCCTCTTATTCCAAGTGTCGAGGACCTCGTATGTGATGAGGAAACACTCAACCGTACGCTCGTCACAATCGTAGATGATGATTCTCTAGTGGATAAGGTGGTAGTGGCAACACAACGGGTGGTTGGCGATCTGAATATGCCCAATACAGGCATCTTGAGTGTGATTCCGTTGGGCAAGGTGTATGGTTTGAACCGAAAACCAGAAAATCCGTAATATTTTTGAATTAACGTAATTTCGCAATTTCCTTGACCGAATCATGGCCAAATGGTAGAATAGCGCTCGTTAATGCCTCCATCGTCTAGGGGACCAGGACGCAGCCCTTTCAAGGCTAAAACCGGAGTTCGAATCTCCGTGGAGGCACAATAACCACCGAAA
>CAZAAJ010000014.1:7276-40939 GCA_964483135.1 uncultured Anaerolinea sp.
GGTGGTTTTCCAATTAAAACCGGATGCTGCTGCGCATCAGAATTCTCCGTGGAGGCACAATAACCACCGAAAGGTGGTTTTCCAATTAAAACCGGATGCTGCTGCGCATCAGAATTCTCCGTGGAGGAATTCCAAACAAAATTTAAGTATTCCCTACGATCAGGATGAACTCCCCTTTTCGGTTGTTCACCTGATGAATGATATCTGCAGCTTCGCCGCGGAAGATTGTCTCGCCGGGTAACGTCAGATCCAGCCCAATGGTTACAAAACAGTTCTTCCCAAAGACCTTGGCGATATCTTCAAGCAACTGTGTCAACCGGTAGGGTGTATCCATTAAAACAATTGGAACACGTAATCCACGCAGTCTCGCCAATTCCTTGCGACGTTTTTCGGGGTCGCGCTGCAAAAACCCGGCAAAATAGTATTGACCAATCTTGAAATCCAAAATGGAAAGTGCCGCCATAAGGGATGACGCCCCGGGGATGGGGGTTACCTTCACCCCGGAACTGGCTGCCAATTGGATTAAGTAAGCCCCCGGATCAGAAAAGACCGGCGTCCCGCAATCTGAAACCAGCGCAAGGTTTTGACCATTCAACAAACGCATCAAGAGGTCGGCTGCACATTCAGCTTCATTATGCTCGTTCAGGAGGGCAATCTCTTTGCCCGTGATGCCCAACTTTTTCAACAAGGTGCTCCCGGGTTTAAATTCTTCGCATATCACTGCATCTGCGTTTTTCAAAGTCTCAATTGCTCTCAGGGTGATATCTCCCGGGTTACCAATGGGCGTAGCTACGATGCTTAACACACCAGTTTTTGTCATCGATTCCTCAACAGGTATTGTATCGTAATCGACAAAAAAATCCCTACTGGTTATGCTATAGTTAATCCACTATTAACAGGAAACCATGAAGCTTTCCCATCTATCCAAAGTAACCCTTCTCCTCGCATCTTTCTTTTTCCTCGATAAGATACTGGCATTTATCCGGCAAGTGCTTATCGCACGACAATTTGGACTTTCAAGTGAACTGGATGCCTTCAACGTTGCCAATAACATTCCTGATTTTCTTTTCGCTGCTATCTCCGGCGGTGCGCTCGCCATTGCTTTCATACCGGTTCTAGCCGAAGTGCTGCTCAAAGAAGGACAGCGGCCTTCCTGGGATCTCTTCAGCCGGGTGGCTAATTTGGCTTTCTTGGTCACTGCGGTCCTCTCGTTGATTGTTGCGATCCTGTCAAAGCCTCTGGTAAAAATGGGGATTGGCATTGCACCGGGTTTTACTTCCGAACAACAGATAATTGTCATCCAGTTAATGCGATTGAACCTCATCGCCACGCTCATTTTTTCCATCAGCGGGTTGGTGATGGCTGGACTGCAGGCAAACCAGCATTTCCTTTTACCCGCTATGGCACCGCTTTTCTATAATATCGGTCAAATCTTTGGCGTACTAATCCTTGCCCCCACTAAAAATTACACCATCGGACCAATCACACTACCGGCTTTTGGGTTGGGAGTGAAGGGGCTTGTTTATGGCGTGATCATCGGCGCATTTTTACATCTTTTGATCCAACTGCCCGGGTTGATCAAATTTAAATTCCATTGGATTCCGAGTTTTGAATTGAGGAATCCAGATGTGATAAAAGTACTTCGTTTGATGGGACCGCGCTTTTTTACCATTCTTCTTATCCAATTGATATTCTTCATCCGCGATAATCTGGCATCGCGTCTCTCTCCCGGATCGGTCACCTCGTTGACTTATGGGTGGATGATCCAGCAAGTTCCCGAAACGCTAATTGGAACAGCCATTGGGACTGCGTTATTACCTACTCTGGCTGAACATTTTTCCGCGGACCGGTTGGAGGAATTTAGATCGACAATCAGGAAAGCTGTGCAATTTCTGATCGCGATCACACTGCCTGTGGCAGTGATCCTGGCACTCGGAATCCCTCCCTTGCTTTCGCTTGCATTCAATTTCGGTGAAGGTGGAACACGATCGCTTTCGTGGGTGACAGCAGCTTTCCTGTTGGGGTTGACCGGGCATTCACTCAAAGAAGTCGGAGCACGTTCCTTTTACGCCAGGCAGAAACCATTCCCGCCTTTGATCACTGCTGCTGTCAATATCATTCTTTATCTCTCACTCGGGATCATACTCTACCGTCCGTTGGGAGCAGCAGGGATTGCTTTAACCGACTCAATCGTTTTTACGTTTGAAGCAGTGCTCCTTTTCTTCATATTAAATAGGCAAATGCACATGCGGTATAACCTCACATCTACGGTTCTCCGAACTGTAGCAGCCGCTATTTGTGGAGGACTGATCACTTGGGGCGGTACCGCATTGCTTGACGTCTCTCTCCCGTCCTGGGAAGCAAGCATTGCATCCATGTTCATTGCTCTAATCGTCGCTTTAATATGGATGATCCCCGAACTAAAAAATCTGAAAAATTATTAAGCCTAAAAGGAATAAGTTCCCGGGTTACGGTATAATAATCGCCATGGCAAAAAAGAAAAGTACTGAAATTCCATTAAGCCCGGTCTCAGCAGTTGAAACCCAACCGGTAAAAAAACCCAGGTCGATTTTCAAAGCCGAGGCTGAAAAGTCATTAACAGATACAAAACCTGTTCCTGTTCAAATCTCAAGTGAAAAAAAACTGGAACCTGAATTTGAAGTACCTGTACAGGCTGCGCAACCGGAAAAACCGGAGAAGAAGAAGCGTGCTGCCTGGATATGGATTGGCATTCTCGGAATGCTGGTCATAATTGCCATCGGATCGGGTATCGGTTACAAAATGGCTATTGACCTTCGCCAACGGGAAGAGCTGAATCAGCGGTTGGTTTTGGCAACCACCCAATTTGAATTAGCGCTTAACGATGAAAAAAACGGGGATCTCGATCTCGCCAGGCAACGCCTGGAATATATCCTTGGGATCTATCCAACTTATCCGGGTCTCGATGAAAAATTAAAAGATGTCATGCTGGCAATCGCCCTTACCAAAGGTCCACTTGAATTAACTACTCCGGTACCCAATGAGACGGTTACAGTTCCGGGGCCAGAGGTACCTACGGTAGATACAAAAAACCTGAGCATCCTGCTAAACCAGGCACAGACGCAATTATCTGGCAAAGATTGGACTGGTCTTTTGGCCACCGTTTTGAATATGAGAGACATTGATCCGTTCTATGAGGCGGTAAAGGTCGATGGTTTATATTACATGGCATTACGAAATAATGGCATTGCCAAAGTGAAAGAAGGAAGTCTCGAAGTCGGTCTTTATTACTTCTCACTGGCTGAGCAAATGGCACCGATTGATAATGACGCCGAATCTTACCGTGTATGGGCTCGTATGTATGACAATGCTGGATCTTATTGGCAAATCAACATGCAACAAGCCGCTGCTTTGTACTCAGAACTATTTGCGCTGGTTCCCAATTTAATCGACTCTTCAGGGATAACCGTGAGGTCTCGATATGCCGGAGCCCTAGAAGGGTATGGTGACTACCTGCAGCAAACCTTTATGTGGTGTGATGCAGTCCTTCAATTTGAAGCCGCGATGGGAATTAAATCATCAGAAGCGCTAAACACAAAACTAACGCAAGCCCGCGAGTTCTGTGCTAATCCCCCGGCGACTCCCACGCCTACAGAAGACCCTAATAGTCCAACACCTACCCCAGGTCCATGATAACCGAATCCGGAGATTAGTCTCCGGATTTTTTATTTCATTGGTATTGCAGTCAGGTCGTGGGTCATGGCGCCAGTCACCTGGATGGGTTGAATCGTCCCAATCGGTAAACTACCTTCTACTATGACCAATCCATCGATTTCAGGCGCATCCCGGTAGGAGCGTGCAACTGAAATCCCATCGCCCTCCCCCTCAATGAGGACCTCCAACTTTTTTCCAATTAACGCCTGGTTGCGTTTCAAAGATATTGATTCCTGTAATTCCATCAAACGGCTCAGCCGTTCCTCTTTTTCCTGTGGGGAAACCAGATCGCCCAACGGCTCACTGGATGTTCCCGGTTCGAAAGAAAAGGTAAATGCCCCCACATGGTCCATTTGCATTTCCTCGATGAAATTTAGTAAAGTTTTGAATTCCTTATCGGTTTCCCCTGGAAAACCCACAATAAATGTGGATCGAATCGCAAGGTCAGGGATGCGTTTGCGCATTTTTTCAACCGTACGGTACACCCAGTCGATATCGAAAGGTCGCTTCATGCTTTTTAATATTCCCGGGTCCGCGTGCTGCAATGGAATATCAAGGTAATGCAGGATTTGTGGGGCGTCGCTCATCAAGTCGATCAACCGATCCGATACATATCCCGGGTATGAGTATAGAAGTCTCAACCAGGGGATGACAGTGATACGCGGGAGTAAATTCTCCAAAAGGGCTACCAGTCCATCTTTCATCCCAAGGTCATAGCCATAATCAGTCGTATCCTGGGCGATCAGGATCAGTTCCTTCAATCCACCGGCTTGTAAAATCTCAGCCTCTTTAATGATTGCCTCAGGGGGTCGGCTGACCGTAGACCCCTTGATCAAGGGAATGGAACAAAATGCGCAAGGACGGCGGCATCCATCAGCAATTTTTAAGTAAGCGCTGGCACCCTGCACGGAGGCGCGCATTACCCCTTTTTCGTCCTTTCCTACTGTCGCTACATCAGGTAAATGATATTGAGGGATCCTGAGATTCTTTCGTAACTCGTTCAGCAAGTCGAGAATATCCATCCACCGTCGGGTGCTAATGAACCCATCCACACCTTTTACATTTTCTGAGATGACTTCCCGATTGCGTTGTGTCAGGCATCCCGCGGCAATCAACCATTGATCGGATCGTTTGTTATGCGCCAGTTCCTTCAAAACCTGCAGGGATTCTTCGCGAGCAGCCTGGATAAACCCGCAGGTATTTACAATCAGGACGCTGGCTTTGGCAGGATTATCGGTCCCCCGGTATCCACCCTCCTCCAAAATTTCTGCCATGGATGCAGAGTCAACAGTGTTCTTGGCACAGCCAAGGGAGGTAAGGTAATAAGTTTTTTTCATTAATTGACTGTGGTCATTGGGGTAATAGTCGGTATTGGTATGGTCGGTGTCACAGTGGGTGTGCCTGTTGCCCGCTGTGTCAAAGTTGGCGGTAATGTGATCGTCGGTGAAGGGGTAAACATCGGTGTCGATGTCACATACCCTTTTGAAGTAAACTCAAGTGAAATTACTTCACCAACCATCCCCAGGATCCCCATATCATTTTGATTGTAATAGATTTGGATCCCGCCCGCGTTTCCGGAATTTAAAAGGATCTTGGATGAACCTGTGAATGTATATACATTCCCCGGTATGATCCTGCCATTAAAGACTTCCTTGCCATCTGACGTTATTTTCAAATATGAGCGCTGCAGGGCAACGACTACCAATTGGATTGGACCGGTGTTCACTGAGGTGATGGTTGCCAAAATATCTACCGGGACAGTACTGATACCCTGGGTGGATTGAGCTGTATCCTGCGTAACCTCTTGAGACACGATTGTTTCAGTGGATGGTGTTTCGGTAACAGGGTTCACAAGTATATTAGAGATCGAATCAATGGTTGGTTCTACTACCGTGTGCGATGACCCAATCACCTGGATCGCGCCCCAAATCACTAGAGTGGATAAGATCACAACCACACTGATTCCCACCAGTAAATCGATCGTCAGAAAGCGGCGCCAACCTGTAACAGGAGATTTTTTGGTTTTTATTGTTTTCCCATCAAATGATGTCAATTCAATGGCTGCCGTTTCCAACCTTTTCTGTTGTAATCCTTCAGCGAATTTGTTTTGGATCTTCGCAGGGTCAATGCTGAGGAAACTTGAATAGTTATTCAGTATCCCCCTGCCCTGTACTGTAGAAGGAAGGGCATCTACATTTCCCTGCTCCAGGCTATACAGGTATATTTCACGAATTTTTGTCAGCCGTTCAACATCTGCCAGTGTTAATCCCAGGGATTCCCGTTGTTGTCGCAGCTCTTCACCAATTTCATTGAACAACTGAGTTGATTGAGTTAATTCTTCTTCTTTCGGGATTAGATCTTTAAATCTTGCCCTTGGATTGGCATTTTCCGAAATTGGCTCAACTGACTTTTTAGGTTTCCCTATGGATTCTTCTTTTGAGGAACTTTTTTTTACAGATTCTTGGTCGATAATCCCGGTCTTTGAATCAATGGGTAAAACAATCGACTTTACCGTTTCTTCATCAAAGAGAGACCATGGATCCATCTCTAAAAATGAAGCATACAGCCGTGTAAAACCTTTCGCTTGGGTAGGTGAGGCCATGCTTCCCATTTCGTCATTCTCAATAGCCTGCAGGAACTGAATGCGAATTTTCGTCTCCAGAGCAACCTTCTCAATAGAGATGCCTTTTTCTTCTCGCGTTCGCCGTAAATTCTCGCCAATAGTCATCGTTGTTATTATAAACAAAAACCGGTCAGCCAGCCCCCAAGGCTGATCTGGCCGGTTATTGATCTTATTCGGTTATTTACAAATCAACCTTCTTGTTCAGGAGTAGTTTCATCTGCTGGAGTCTCAATCACAGGTTTTACTTCAGTAACCTCAGCTTTACTTACTTCTTCTTTTACTTCCTCTTTTGCAACGAGGGGTTTCACTGGTTTGGCAGCGTCTTCACCTTCGCGTGTAACAAAAACCTTAACCTTGGGGTTCAAGTCAATGGTCAACCGGATGATTGCATGATGTTCGCCAAGCATGCGAATGGGTTCAACCTCGACCTGGTGGCGATCGATCTGGCTGCTAAGTTTCTCGTTCAAGGCATCAGCGATCATCTGCGAAGTGATCGACCCATAGAGCTTGCCGGTTTCACCAGCTTTACTGGTGAAGAACAACTCGACTCCTTCTACAATTGAAGCCAAACCGCTCATTTCCTGATTTAAAGCCGCACGGGAAACAGCAGCCTTTGCCTTGATCTTCTCGATCGTTGTTAGTGCACCAGCTGTTGCAAGCACAGCCAGTCCATTCGGCAGCAAGAAGTTACGGCCGTAGCCATCGGCAACTTTTTTCACGTCACCAGCATGACCAAGTTTATATACATCTTTGATCAACAATACTTTCATTTCTCAAGCCCTTTCAGATTATAAATTCACGCGAAGGGTACAACGCGTGTCGGATGTGGATTCTACCCTAAGGATGGGGATTGGTCAATGTAAAAGTAATTCGATTTACTTGCCAATTGTCCATTTTCGTATGTATTCAACCTGAGCGTCAGTTTCAGGGCTGGCAGCCCAGCTGCTGGCAACCTCTTTTCGAAGCTCTTTGATTCGATTGAGCGCATCATTACCTTTCAATCCATGCCGAACCAGGTAACAACCTACCGTCAGTCCTGTTCGCCCAATTCCAGCATGGCAATGAAGGTATACCGGAAGTTTTTCCTCAATACTTTTGTCTATTTGATCAAGCGTACGGTGCATTTGTTCTTCATCTGGAACCCCAAAATCATATACTGGAAAATGAAAATAATTCCCCTGGTATCCGTACAAATTCAATTCCTGCAGAAATATGTCACGATACGAAGGGACAATCTCACCGGGTTTGGTTAAGTCGATGCAAACCCTTATTCCGCACCCAAGCAAACTCAGTACTCGATGACGGGTTGCATTTTCTTCTCTCCTTCCGGGATATTCACCTGCTAAAAAGTTATCTCTAATAACCCAGTAGGAATCGGAAAAAGGTGTTGTACAATTTTGATTAATATCCATGTTTATCCATTAGAAAATTCTACCAGATAGAACGTATCTTTTTCATACTTGAAACGTCAGAATTAATATAGACAATGCAGATAAACGATAAAGACCTCTTGAAATCTGCAAAAAGATTTGATCCGGGTGCTCTTGCTTATATTTATGAGCAATTAAGTCCCGTGATATACAGGTACTCATACCGCCTTCTTGGTTCTAAGCAAATTGCTGAAGACTGTGTATCGGATACTTTCTTAAGATTTCTTTCAGCATTAGAAGCAAAAAAAGGCCCCAATGAGAATTTGAAGTCATATTTGTATCGCAGTGCGCACAATTGGATTATTGATTATTATCGAAATCGCTCCAGAACTGAAAGTGAAATCACAGATGAATTTGCAGATCATAAAGAGAATGTGGAATCACTTACAGAAAACAGGACACGAATTGTTGAAACGATCAACGCTTTGGAGCGGCTCACCATTGACCAAAAAGAAATCATCTTGCTAAGGTACGGAGAAGACTTGCCAATAAAGCAAATTTCAGGAATCACTCAAAAATCACCGGGTGCTGTAAAAGCGCTCTTGCACAGAGCTACTAACACTTTGCAAAAGGAACTACACCATGAACAATGAAAAGTCGGAATTTTTCGAACAAGAAATAAAGGAACGGCTTGCGGAATTATCCACGACGAAAAATATCCTTCCTAACCTTTCTCCTGAGGTGAGGGAAAAATATATGCTAAAAGCAAATATACTCGCAAAAAAGGCCGTATCCAAACCTCCACTCTCACGTCCTACTAAATGGATCACACAATTTTTAAAGGAGGTAAGAATGGGAACGTTAGCAACTGTTATGATAATTTTGGGGTTGGTACTTGGAGGAACAAGCGCAACAGCCTATGCGTCACAGGATGATTTACCCAACCAATTTCTTTATCCTGTGAAATTGCTAAGTGAAAATATCCAGGCAGGTTTAACGTCAGGTAATGAAGCAAAGTTAGCATTGGCACTCGAATTTGCAGAAACACGTATCGAAGAGATTGTTCAATTAAAAGCAGAAGGGTTAATGCCCCCTGAACCTGTTTATGCGAACCTTGAAATGCAGATACAAAGGGCTATCACACTCGCCACTCAATTGGGAGAATCCAATTTAGAGCCTGCATTGCTTCAAATCCGCGATCGCCTTCAGATTCAGGAAAAACTGGTCAGCCAAGATGGTCAAGATCCAACTCTGGTGCGTACTCGAACTTTGCTTCAGGAGAGGATTCAGCTTGTAAACACTGGACTCGGAAATTTGAATGGATTTTATTACGAAGCTCAAAATGGCTGGGAAAATACCCCGCTTATGAACCAGGGAGAGACCCAGCAAAACCAGGAAATGAACCAAAATCAGGAAAAAGCCCCGGGGAATAACCAGAGCCCGACCACAATTGGGACAACTATTGAAACCGGAACTCCACAGACTATTAATACTGGCAGCGGGGCAACCGGTGGAAGTAATAATCCCGGTTATGGCACCCCCACGAAAACTCCATTACAAAATGGGCCAGGGAAAAAATAAATCGCATATTTCGATAAAGGAGAAGCGAAGACTTCTCCTTTATTTTTTACCTTTAAGAAATCTTCTCTGGTAGCGAAGAAGAATTGTAAAAAGGATAAACTGATAAGCCGCCAACAAGATCGTTGAAAATTGATCAAAATAAAAGATGAGTAAATTTACAATTGTCAGCGCCACCAGCATGTCCGCAATGCCAATCCATATTCCTGCTTTTTCGCGTTTAAGGCTGATCAATAATGCGGAAATAATTGCCAGCAAGCCGGTACCACCTTCTAATAATACCTTTGCCTGGAACCAGGTTAAGCCACTGGCATTCGTGATCAATCTTTGATTGATTAACTGGTCAATAAGATGTTGAAGTTGTATCGGATCTTTGACACTGGAAAAGTAATTTATTGGGGAGAAAACTGACCAGGCAGCCCAGCCGATTAGTCCAAGAATGGTTGCGACCTTAAGTCTTTTACGGGACACATGAACTGCTTCAAAGTGTTGAAAGTCTAACTGGATTTTTTCAAGAAATGTCGGGTCCTTTGGAACAAGTCTTTTCTTGTCTGATTCGAAATAATTAAGGATGTTTTGTGCCAATGCAGTTAATTCTTGTATGTCATTTCGCTCAATAATTATTTTTAGTTTTTTTTGAATCTCCAACGCTTCATCGTCTGAAAGATCCTGGTCCAGGATTTCTTTCAATTGCTCTGTGACCTCGTAGAAAATTGTTCGGGTTGATGAACGGCGCTGAAATTTTACCTGGGCAAAAATGAAAACTGTGAGCAAAAACAAAGCATAGACCAGGGGGGCAGCGGAAGGATAAAAGTAATCATTGGTTTGGGTTATAAACTTCCCGACTTCATCAATAAATAACCCCACTCCAAAACCTGAGATCATTGCTGATAATGCAATTACCCATTCGTTGATATATATAATTGGTAATAGAGATGCAACAAAAAGGAACAAGCCTCCCCATAAAACATGTGCAATATGGAGATTTCTTGAACCCAATTGCGGAAATCCAGTGATTTCAAGGAATAGTCTTGTCGCTCCCACAGAAAAGCCAAAACTTAGCAAAGTGATCAGCAAGTAATCGGCTGCGCGGTGACGTTGGATCAGGGATCGATCTTTAGAAGGATTGAGGGATAATTTTGGTTTCTTTATACCCACATTGTACTCTTAGTATTTCAGACTTGACCCACCGATAAATTCCCGGATCACCGAATCGGTTGGAACAAGATGATCTTCATCAACAGCCAGGACCCAATCCAACATCTTTGCCACACGGTTGGCCCGTTCGTAAGCATCAGTCCGTAACGGATTACCATGATACAATTTTTCCCATTCCTTAAATTGATTCCCCATGCGCCTGGAGTAAATGGACAATTCAAAAGGCATGGCTGAATTAATGATGAAATCTGCATGAATATTGTTAGGAATGATATTCCTCATTTCACTTGAGCGAACGTAATGCCAATGTTCAAGCGTTTGTTTTGGGTCATAAGCCCGGTGCGTCTCATCGCGGAGCATCCTGCGAATCAGGCGGATATCTGTCCAGCGGATGTAATCGCCATCTTCGCCTTTCATTTGCAATAATGGTTCAAGATAAAGCTTAAATTTGTTTTCATCAGGAATAGCGCTGGTCAAAGCCGGAAATAATCCATGCAGTGAATCAATGAGGATAAGTTCGTCTTCCTTCAACTGCATTGGGGTTTGATTGGGATGCCTGTGACCGGTTTTGAAATCATAAAACGGGGCCATCACTTGTTCGCCGGCTACCAGGTGTTTTAAGTGATCATTGATCAATTCCAGGTCAAGCGCAAAGGGTGTTTCAAAATCATAATCACCGAACTCATCTTTGGGGTGCATCTCAAGATCAAAAAAGTAATTATCAACATTCAGAGTTACCAGTTTCAAACCAGCTGATTTCAATTTCTCGCCAATCTTGATGGTTGAGGTAGTTTTCCCGCTGGAAGAAGGACCAGTAATAAGTACCAATCTTACCTTGTTCCTGCGTTCCATTATCATCTGCGCGGATCTTTCAATATCCACCTGGTAAGCCGCTTCGGACTCGATAATGATTTGCAAGTACTCGCCTGCCCTGATTCGGTTATTAAAGGATTCAGTAGTATGGAGATTATGGGCTATGGCCCAATCCAGCACATGCCAGATCTTTGCCCATGGGATATTGTTTGATGGACTAAGAGATTGCAATTGCTGTTGTTTACGATGCCTGGCACGTTCATCGCGATAAAGAATGAAAGCTTTTGCCACACGGGTGTGCCCATTCTCAATTAAAACCTTTTCTACCTCATCCTGGATTTCTTCAATATGCGGGAGATAACCTGGAGTTGCCTTTTTTTCAAGTGCAGCTACCACCTGATCAGCAAGGGCTTGTGCCATTGCACGATCACGTCCGCCTACTTCGACTGCAGCCCGATAAATGGCGTTGGTAATCCTTTCAGGTGTAAAAGGGACCACCGCACCGGTTCGCTTGATCACCTTAGAAATGTTTGTCAAGTTCTCTCCTGATTACTCCGTAACTGTCATTGGGATACATTTAGGGTGAAAAGATTAACAGACCCATCCTTTGCAATAAATACTACCCCATTTATATTATAAATTCCTTCAGGGCAAACCCCTGTGTTTATTGAAGCAAGGATTCCAGCCTTAAGTGCATCAATGTCTGCAGCTTTTTCTTCTGCAATAGGACCAACCTTGCAGACCTGCGCAGCCGGGACTTCTTCTTTATGGTCAACAATGAATTGGATCATTAAATCTGAAGAAGTGATCCTCTGTACCTTAAATCGATCAAAATTGCTCGAAAAAACTGACGGCGTCAGTTGCGCTTCACCGAGGTTATAGGCTTCCATGATCGCTGCTACGGGCAAGCCTTCAGGATTCTTGTAATTCTTGAGCACCTGGACTCCACTGTATGTTGCCGGCCAGACGCCAAACGGAAGGGCAATAATATTGCCCAACCGTGGAATTAAATCCTCCCGCTTAACCCGGGTTAGATAAGTACGTGTTACCCGGTCGTTGTCTGACAGTTGATATTGGATATCCTGCGGAGATGTTTTATCGAGTTGGACGTGGATGTAAGTATGGTTGTAAGGTTCGACTCCATTTTCAATCGACCAGACCATGGCTTCTGAAAGTTTATCTCTCCAAATGGTGCTGTTATCCTCCGAATTGCGGATAAACCGTTGTTCTGAAGTCAACAATGTATCAGCAAAGAATTTATCTCCCATATTGGAAAAACCTGAAACTGAAAACCCGAAATCCGGATGTTCCCTGGAGAACCGCCACAGGATCCCTACACCAGAGTACTGTGAAGGATTGCCGTCCTCGTCAATGAAAACCTGGTCGGCAGACCAAAAATCATCGATCGTCAGGATGAGCGGTCTTCTCCCTTCGGGAACGACAAATGTGCCATCAAGCCAGCTTGTTAATGGAATGAGGCTGAACCCGTTATCATAGAGTTGTTGTAACTGCTGTTTAAAATCGCTGAAGCTTATTTTGGTGGTAGGGATTTTTTCTTCGGTGTCCGGGACAAAACGATGGTAGATCAAAATTGGCACCTGCGGTTCCCCTGTCCAAACGGTAGCTTCGACGAAAAATGGCACTTCAGTGGGTGATGGTGTGATCGTCTGTGTAGGTGGAATTGCAGTATTCGTTGGTGGCAAAGTTGTCGGGGTTGAAGTAGGTCCAGGTGTTGCTGGGACTCCACATCCTGAAAGCATAATACCTGCAATCAAGCCCGTTACCAATACCTTGAAAAACAATTTCATCATGACTCCGTAATGAATGTGGGAATGAGTTTAGAGCCTGGGTAACAGAATGGATTGCTGCTTTTGATATTTGCCTTTTCGGTCTGCATAAGATGTTTCGCAAATCTCGTCCCCATCAAAGAACAATACTTGGGCAATTCCCTCATTGGCATAAATCTTTGCAGGCAAAGGGGTTGTATTCGAAATTTCCAGCGTCACAAAACCTTCCCACTCCGGCTCAAATGGCGTTACATTAACAATAATGCCGCAGCGTGCGTAGGTGCTTTTACCAACGCAAATTGTAAGGATCGATCGCGGGATTCGGAAATACTCCACCGTGCGGGCAAGAACAAAAGAATTGGGAGGAATGACACATACGTCCCCTTTAAAATCCACCATCGATTTAGTGTCAAAATGCTTGGGGTCGACAATGGCACTATAAACATTTGTAAAGATTTTAAATTCGTCGGCTACGCGAATATCATACCCATATGAGGAAACTCCATAAGAGATCACCCCATCGCGCACCTGGTTCTCGATGAAAGGGTCAATCATTTGCTGTTCTCTTGCCATTTTGCGGATCCATCGGTCTGATTTAATTCCCATTTGCAACTCCTATGCAATACTCTTAGAAATCTGCCCGAGTCTTGAGAATTTTCTTGATCTCAAATACCTTCTCTTCAGCTTCAATTTCAAGAGCTTCAGCAGTTGAATAAATCTCTTGCATCTCGACCGGATTTTGAAGCGACTTGATATTGATTTTTACGTTGGCAACTGCGCATCGAAGTGCAGCCTGAGCCAGGTATCCCGCCGACGCCGCATCAGAAATGGCATTCACGTTTCCAAATTCTGCTGCTATTTTCGATAAATCGATGACATCCAGGCATAATTTTGCAGATTCGTAAGGAACCATCGCGGCTGTGCGGGTAGCCTTCTCAAGGGCAATTTGCCTGTGCTCAATCTCTTCTCGTGAATTCTTCAGCAAACGGGTTGCTGCCATGTATCCTTCAAAAGCAGCCGAATCTTTTTCAACAGCAACTGTCAGTTGCTGCCGCAGCGATTCCGAATTCTCAATCATGGCATACATCTGTGGTTCAACATTCAGATATTTCTTCTTACCCACAGTCACCCGCCCCACCATGGTCACCAGCGCTGCGGCTGCAGCCCCTGTATGAGCTGCGGCTGAACCGCCACCGGGGGTTGGATTGGCGCTTGCCAATTCATCGAGGAAATCGGATTTTAATTTGCTTTTTGTGGAGGAACCATCCTGCAAAACCTCGAACATTCTGTTCTCTAATATCTGATCGGGTTTAAAATCATCCAATTGGGTGTACCAAACCGCGCTTTCAATTAATGCCTCCTGCGGCGTCAGACCAACCAACTCGCTGTGATGTATGGCAACCCCATATCTTTGCGCTTCGCGTCGAATTGTCTCGACGATGCGTGCGATTGGGGATTGTTTGAAATTGGTCAAATTCATCGAAACCTGTGCCCGACCCTCTACCAGGACTCCCATCGCCTTTACAAAGCGATACCCTCCCGATGAATTTCGCATCGCCCTGGCAATTTTTTGAGCAATCGACACGTCTGCAGTTGTTAAATACACATTGA
This sequence comes from uncultured Anaerolinea sp., assembly GCA_964483135.1. GTDB lineage: Bacteria > Chloroflexota > Anaerolineae > Anaerolineales > Anaerolineaceae > UBA6107. Next base: position 21,910 of record CAZAAJ010000014.1, read on the forward strand.
AGGCAATCAATGGTGCTCTCGCACCGATCACTGTTGCCCCGGATTTACCAAGTTTCGCTGGTCCAAAATCCGGTTTTCGCGCAGGATTCACCAGGATGTCTTCCCTGAGTCCTTCGTATTGACCCTTGCGGATATTTTCAAGGTTTTGCCGATCCGGGGTGGACGCGGCTTCTTCATACAAATATACAGGAATCCCAAGTTCTTCACCAACCTTCTTCCCCAAGCGCCTGGCCATCTCAACACATTCCACCATGGATATTTCTGAAATAGGCACAAAAGGGACCACGTCAGTTGCGCCGATGCGAGGATGGGCTCCGGTGTGTTCATCAAGGTTGATCAATTCGGCAGCTTTCTGGATCGCCAGGAATGCTGCCTCTTCAACGGAAACAGGAGCGCCCACCATCGTAAGCACGGTGCGATTATGGTCAATGTCAGAATGTCGATCGAGCAGATGAACGCCTGCCACAGAGGTGATCGCCCCGACAATGGCATCGATTACTTCTGGTCTGCGTGCCTCGGAAAAATTGGGTATACATTCAACGATCTGGTTAGGCATAAAAATCCCTCCGTGATGGGTTGAAATAATTATAATCGAGTGAATTTGATGAATTTTTCGAAATCCTCATTGGTCAAATTGTTTCGCCTTCTCCCATAAAACATCCATTTCTTCGAGAGTCATGTCTTTAAGTTGCCTGCCCGCAGCGCTGGCAGACTTTTCAATAAAAGCAAAACGTTTCCTGAATTTACTATTTGTTTTCCTCAATGCTGACTCTGCGTCAACCTTGTTCCACCGGATGAAATTAACCAATGCAAACAAAAGGTCTCCAAATTCATTTGTGCGTTCTTCGTCTGTGCTAGCGTTGCGAATTTCTTCCACCTCTTCCTGGATTTTATCAAGCACGGGGGCGATTTCTTTCCAGTCAAAGCCAACCCGGGCAGCCCGTTCCTGCACTGCCTGGGCTTGTGCCAGGGCCGGGTAGGTTCGTGGTACACCGTCTAACAACCCTTTTTCATCCGTATTACCATTTTCTTTTCGTTCCTGCCCTTTGAGCGTCTCCCAATTCTGTACAACCTGTAATTCTCCATCGACTACCCAGTCCTTAAAGACGTGGGGATGACGAAAAATGATCTTGCGGTTGATACCCGCCAGGATATCTCCCATTTTGAATTCTGTGTTTTCCTGTGCGATCTGCGCATGCAGGGCAATTTGGAGGATCAGGTCACCCAATTCTTCTTTTAACGAATCAATATCTCTTTGATCCAGCGCATCCAGCGCTTCATAGGTTTCTTCCAGTAAATAAGGGCGCAGCGTGGTATGGGTTTGCTTCCTGTCCCATGGGCACCCCCCGGGTGCGCGTAAGCGCGCGATCACTTCCTGGAATCCTTCGAGCGAAGTCTCGGTTCCCTTGCCAGGTAAAAACAAAAAAAGGATCTCTTTACTTGTATTCGCCAGGTTTCCAACCAAAATAGAGATCCAGGACTGACCATCACTTGAAATGTATACCTCGTCATCTGGCAGATACTCTGTGGCGATCAGGATCTGCACTTGTTCTGGTTTTAATACTATTAAAGGGTCGTAGATGATAGTTCTTTGAGCTGATGAGATTGGTAGATGAAACAATCCGACTAATTCTGAACCAGACATCAGCGAAATACCCGGGGAATTCTTCTCTTTAGCTCCCGGTAATCGATCCAGAGAAATTTCTTTCCCTTCATCCAATGTTATTTTTTGTTTTCCCATCATTCCGCCTTATAACACTAACACGATTAAATTCAAAAATGCAATCCACATCTCCACGATCTGTGCAGGGAACTCCCGCTTCCGATCCAAGAGAATCGATTGCATCTTGAGAGAATCAGGGTTGACCCTGAAGGTTTTTTAACGCTTGGTGTAAGTTGGTGCCTTGCGGGCGCGTTTTAAACCTGGCTTCTTGCGTTCCTTTACGCGCGGATCGCGGGTGAGAAAACCAGCCTTGCGAAGCAAAGTCGTATTCTCAATGTTCATCTTGACAAGCGCACGCGCAAGTCCCAGTTGAACAGAATCTGTCTGACCAGTAACACCACCACCAGTTACTTTGGCGGAAATATCATAGGCGGCGCGATCCTGTTGGGCTGCAGTCAAAGGTCCAATGATGGCTTCCATGTCACCAGTGCGAGGAAAATACTCTTCGACTGGTTTATCATTGACTGTAAATTTGCCGCTTCCAGTCATGAGGCGAACACGGGCTGTACTTTCCTTGCGGCGACCAATACCTTCAAAATATTGAACAGACATAAATCACTTGCTCCTTTACGCAACCGGTTTCGGGTTTTGCGCAGTGTGCGGGTGCTCGCTGCCAGCATAAACCTTCAGACGTTTGATTAGCTCATGTCCCAGGCGGTTATGAGGTAGCATGCCCCAAACTGCTGAGGTGATCACACGATCAGGATGCACGCGCATCTGTTCGCGAAGTACCACTGTTTTCAACCCACCAGGATAATTTGAATGCTTATAATATTTCTTCTCATCCAGGCGTTTCTGGGTAATTTCAAGTTTTGATGCATTGATTACAACTACCACATCACCATTATCTACTCCGGGGGTAAAAGTAGCTTTGTGCTTACCCATCAAATAGCCGGCGATCTGGGTTGCCAGTCGGCCGATCCCCTGGCCAGTCGCATCTACTAACAACCATTCTGGTTCCTGTTTTCCTTTTAAGACAAAGGTCTTGTCTAACATATTTTCTCCGTTAACTTAATCTTTCAAGTTCTAATTTTCTTCTTCTTCCAAAAATTCCTGCGTTGAGTTTTCATATCCCACATGATCCAAAGACAAACCGTGAGCGGGGGCTAAACCTGGATTAAGAAGATTAGGATGAGTAAACCCATCTCTCAAAGTCTCCAGGGGGAGATTGCTTCGGGCTGCCTCCACCTGAACGTAAACAAGCCGCCGCACCATATGGTATAAAAACGCGTTTGCGCTGATTATATACTCCCAGCCTTCAGTAGTTTTTATCCACTGGCTTTCGAAAACCTCACGGGTCGTTGTACTGCCCGGTTTCATTGGCCGACCAAACGCTGCAAAATCATGCTTGCCGATAAAAATCTCGGACGTCTTTGCAAGTGTTCCACCGTTCAAAAGCGGCCAGACTCTCCATGCAAATCGGTCCAATAAAGGATTGCGATCCTGAGCCTGGTAAATGTGATATACATAACTTCGGCTGGTGGCATCATAACGGGGGTGGAATTCTGCCTTCACCTTTGAAATGTTCCGCACGGCTATATCTTTAGGGAGCCTGGCATTCAAAGCATTGACCAGGTCGGAATCTTTATGCTGCCAGTTCAATTGGAAAGAAAGAACCTGTCCATTGGCATGCACTCCTGTATCCGTTCTACCGGCAAAAAGAAGTGACTCTTCCTGCCAGCCGAGTTCTCTCAGGGCATTTTCGACCACGCCTTGAACGGTCCGCGTTTCTCCCTGGCGTTGAAAGCCAAAATAATCGGTGCCGTCGTACGCAAGAATAAGTTGGTAACGTGCCATTCACACGTCCTGTTTAGGACGGGTTACTCTTCAACAAGTTCGATCAAGACCATTTCTGAAGAATCACCAAACCGCGGACCTAACTTGAGGATACGGGTGTATCCGCCATTGCGGTTTTCAAACCGGGGAGCGATTTCATCAAATAACTTCTTCACTGTCTTGGCATTGCCAATTCGGGCTGACGCAAGACGGCGTGCATTCATCTTTTCAGTATCTGAACCCTTGCCGCTCTTTCGTGCAAGAGTGATCAATTTTTCTGTCTCTCCGCGGATGAACATAGCCTTGGCGCGCGTGGTTTGGATGCGTTCATGGGTTAACAGCTGGTTGACCATTGTGCGACGCAATCCAAGGCGTTGATCCTTGGTTCGACCTAATCTGTAGCCTGCAATATTATGGCGCATAATTAATTACTCCACATCTTTTTCGTCTTGCAAGAAGCCTTTTTCACGCATCTTGTCGCGTAACTCATCCAGGCTCTTCTCGCCAAAATTGCGAATTGACATTACAGCTTCCTCGCCTTTATCCAGCAGTTCAAGCACATCACCCACATTGGTGATTCCGGTTCTCTTCAACGAGTTGAAGACGCGCACGGAAAGATCAAGATTTTCAATCGGGGTTTCAGCGGCTTCACTGGTAAGGTGGCTGCCAGTCAATTCTTTTTCGATTCCGATCATCAGCGTTTCTTCAGAAATTCCGGAGATGAAGCGCAGATGCTCGATGATTATCTTGGAAGCAGTTCCAAGAGCTTTTTCAGGGCTGATGGTCCCATCGGTCCAGATTTCAAGGGAAAGTCGGTCGTAATTGGTGCTTTGACCAACACGGGCAGAGCCAACCACAAAGTTGACCCGTTTCACCGGACTAAAAATCGCGTCCACAGGAAGTTCGCCCAATGGAAGTTTTCCGCTGCGGTCACCGGAAGGAGAATACCCGCGTCCGCGTTCAACAGTGAAATCAATATCTAGCTTGGTTTTGGGATCATCCACAGTGAACAGGTAAAGATCCGGGTTAACGATCTCCACCTCTGCAGGTGCTTGGATATCTGCTGCAGTTACTTCGCCAGCGCCGCGGACATCAAGGTGCAGGTGAGAGGACTCACCTTCGTGCAGGATCATACGAACTTGTTTGACCTGCAGGGTCACCTGGATCACGTCTTCGCGGACACCGGGGATGTCACTGAACTCATGCATGACATCTGAGACACGCATGGAGGAAATTGCTGCACCATCCAGTGAAGACAGTAGGACACGCCGCAAGGCATTTCCTAAAGTATCACCAAAACCTCTTTCAAGAGGACTGATGATGAATTTACCATAGTTACGGGCTTCGGCTTCTCGTTCAACTTTTGGCGTAACCATATTATTTAGAGCGCACATAGTTCACCCCTTTCTGATTCGGTAGTGAATCTGATCCTCGGGTAAATGGACATTAGCGTGAGTAGTACTCAACGATCAATTGTTCATTCAGGCTGCCATCGATCTCAGCCCGTTCAGGCAGACGTAAAACACGACCAGAAAGACTCTTAAGATCTCGATCCATCCAAACCGCGCAAAGCCGTTTTTCAGCAAGTGCCGGAAGGTCTTTGAAGTAAGTCAGTTTTTTAGCTACTTCAGTGACTTCAACGGTATCTCCAGGTTTTACGAGCATGGAGGGTATATCAGCACGGCGGCCATTCAACTTGAAATGACCGTGATTTACTAATTGACGAGCCATAGCCCGGTTCTCAGCAAGTCCCATGCGGAAAACTACATTATCCAAGCGGGTTTCGAGCGTCTGAAGAAGTACCAGACCAGTCATCCCGCGGGTACGCAAAGCGATGCTAAAAGTGCGGCGGAACTGGCGTTCCAACACACCATACACACGGCGGGCGCGCTGCTTGGCACGTAATTGGCGTGCGTAATCAGATTCACGTTCGCTGCGACCCTGTTTTGATTTGCCATGTTGACCAGGGGCAAATCCACGTTTTTCAAAAGCGCATTTGGGGGTAAAACACCTGGCGCCTTTCAAAAAAAGTTTTTCACCTTCGCGCCGGCATAATTTACATGCCGGACCAGTATACTTTGCCATAATTTCCTTCTCCTATTATTACACGCGGCGTTTTTTCGGAGGCCGGCATCCGTTGTGCGGAACGGGGGTGATATCGGTTATGGAACGAACCTTGAGCCCCACGGATTGGACAGCGCGAATGGCTGATTCACGACCGGGACCAGGTCCCTTGATGATCATGTCGACTTCCTGAATGCCCATATTTTGAGCGGACTTTATCGCCTGCTCAGCAGCCAGGCGGGCTGCAAACGGGGTGCTCTTGCGAGACCCTTTGAATCCGGCCGAACCAGCGCTACCCCAGCAAAGAGCATTTCCCTGCTGATCGGTCACAGTTACGATCGTATTATTGAACGATGCGAAAATGTGAACCTGAGCAGAAGACAGTGTCCTTTTTGTTTTCTTGGTGGTGCTGGCGCGACGTGTTGAGCGCACATTTTGAGCCATAATTCCTCATTAACCTTTTCTTGTCGATATCAATCTGCTGGTGTCACCTCTGCAACCGGGTTGCCGCGGGGGAGAAGGCACCCCACCCAAATGCAGTGGTTTTCACTAGTTTATTTCTTTGCAGCTCCACGACGGCGGCCGCGACCGGCAACGGTCTTCTTGGGACCTTTTGCTGTACGGGCGTTCGTGCGGGTACGCTGCCCATGGGCAGGCAGGTTGCGGCGATGGCGCATGCCACGGTAGCAACCAATCTCGATGAGGCGCTTGATGTTCATCTGAACCTCGCGGCGCAGATCGCCTTCAACTTTGTAGTTCTTGCTGATGTATTCTCGCAAGGAGGCCACTTCGGTCTCTGTCAAATCCTTAACCCGAATATCAGGGCTTACTTGCGTTGATTTCAGGATTTGGTTCGCACGAGTGGGACCAATTCCAAAAATGTAAGTTAGACCAACTTCGATCCGTTTGTTACGCGGAAGATCAACACCTTCAATTCTCGCCATGTTTAGTCCTTAACCTTGTCGCTGTTTGTGCTTTGGGTTTTCGCAGATCACAAAAAGGATACCGCTGCGTTTTACGATCTTGCATTTGGCACATCTCTTTCGAATGGATGGTGATACTTTCATGTTACTTACTCCTTAATAAGAACTGCTTTTAACCCGAAGTTATGATTATACCTGCACTTGCTAAATCCGTCTAGGAATAGACCCATCTCCCTGCGTAGTAAGGATCAAAGGTCCATTCTCAGTGACTGCGATCGAATGTTCAAAATGCGCAGTCAGTGAACCATCCGCCGATGAAACCGTCCATTGATCGGGTAACACCCTTGTTGCAGGGGTACCTACAAGCAGCATCGGTTCAATCGCGATGGTCATGCCAACACGGAGCACAAGTCCGCGACCGGCAATGCCATAATTGGGGACCTGTGGTCCTTCATGCATGGCACGCCCCACACCGTGACCGGTGTATTCGCGGGTCACAAAAAAACCTCGGCTCTCTGCATAGTTTTGGATGGCAGCCGACACATCACCTAGGTGATTACCGGCAACCATTTGCTCAATTCCAGCATATAACGACTCCTCGGTTGTATCCACCAGTTTTTTTGCTTCCGGGGTTACCTCACCAACACAAGCCGTAAATGCAGAATCACCAACATAACCGTTGTAGACCGTACCGCAATCTACAGAGACGATATCGCCTTCCTTCAGCTTTCGTTTTCCGGGGATACCATGTACCAGCTCGTAATTTACGCTGACATTGGTGCTGGCGGGATAAGGATACGGGCCAGGATAATTTTTAAAAGGGCTGTAACAACCATATTTCCGCAGTACTTCTTCAGCTGCGGCATTCAGGTCTCCGGTGGTAATTCCAGGCCGGATGATAGCCTTTGCAGCAGCCAGTGCTTCAGCATTGATGCGGCCGGCTTCCTGCATGACACGAATTTCATCCGGTTTTTTAAGGTTAATCTGGCGTTCCCAGGACATAATTTCAGGCTTTCTCCACCAGGTTTACCAGTTCAGCAGTCACATCGTCGATCGGTTTCATACCATCCACTTTAACCAAAAGGTTAAGTTTTTGATAGTACTCGATCAAAGGTGTTGTTTGTTCGTTATAAACCTTGATGCGGTTTTTAACCGTTTCAGGCTTATCATCATCGCGTTGATAAAGTTCTGAACCATCCAGGTCGCAGACTCCGGGCATCCTGGGCGGGTTGTATTTTTGATGAAATACATGACCCCCGGATTTACAAGTCCATCTTCCGCCGAGTCGCTCGATTAAAAGTGCATCAGTCACATAGATATAAGGCACAAGGTTCACATTACCTTTGAATTCCTTAAGCATCTCTGCCAACGCATCCGCCTGGGAGGGTGTTCGCGGGAATCCATCCAGCAACGCGCCTTTCTTGCAGTCCGGTCTACCCAACCGCTCTCGAACCATGGCAATGGTCACATCATCCGGAACAAGTTCGCCCTTGGACATGTAAGTTTGTGCCAATTTTCCCAACTCGGTCATTTTTTTCAGGTTTTCCCTGAACAGGTCACCAGTGGAAACATGGGGCAGATCGAATTTCTCCGCGATGATTTCCGCCTGGGTTCCCTTACCCGCTCCTGGAGGTCCTAAAAGAACAATATACCTGGTCATCTTAACCCTTGATTATGCTCTCTTCGTAACCATGAACTTTCAATTCGGTTTCGATGATGGTAAATGTATCACGTACGACACCGACCACGATCAGCAAACCGGCTGCTGAAATGACAAACAGCGTTGATTGCGAAATCGGCAGGAAGATCTGCAGGATGTAAGGCAGCACTGCCACAAAACCCAGGAAGAAAGCACCCGGAAATGTAATCCGGCGTTGTACTTTCGTCAGGTATTTTTGCGTAGGCCCACCGCGGACAACTCCGGGGATCTGTGCACCCTGCTTCTTCAAAGTATCACCGTAGTTTTGCTGGGTGAAAAGTACATCGGTGTAGAAGAAACTAAAAGCCACCACCAGCACGAAGTAAAGTACAGGATAGATCCATCCCATGCTGCCTGCTCCGCTGAACATCTGGTAAACAGAATAGAAAAATCCTTCTGTCTGTCCCTTCAGGAAGTAACTGGCAATCAATGCTGGGAATGAAAGAAACGTTTGAGCGAATATCAACGGGATCATACCTGCCATATTGACCATTAAGGGCAGGTTGCTTTTTACAGGCATCGACATTCGGTTGCCAACGCGTCGCCCGGGAAACAACACGGGAACATTGCGGCGACCTTGCTGAACATAAACGATGGCAAATATGGTCAACCCGAGAATGGCTACCATTAACAAGAACATCCACCATCCATTGGTGGTATCAGCCAGAATACCAACCATTTTTGTGGGAATTCTTGAGATGATACCCGCGAAGATGATGAGAGATAACCCCTGGTTCGGGATACCAAACTCGGAGATCAACTGACCCAACCAGATACCAAACATTGTGCCTGCTACCATACTAACCAATAGTGTTGTCGTCGGCAGCAAAGAAGCTCCAGTAAACCCAAACGGGGTCGTAAGGGCTGTGTTATTTGTCATGGAATTAAAAATGTTTACCTGTCCGATTGCAGATAGAAACGCCATCGGAATGGTAAGCATGGTGGTCCATTTTTCCATCAGGGTACGTCCCTCGCGGGGGTTATCTTTTAACCTGCGATCCAATGCCGGGATGATTGGAACAAGCAATTGGATGATGATCTGTGCTGTGATGTACGGGTAAACACCCATTGCCAGGATCGAGAAATTGGAAATGGTTCCACCGGAAAGCAGATCCAATAGATTAAAAAGGTTTGCTCCAGCACCACCAGCGGCGGCAAGAGACTGAATTACGCTGCGGTTAATGCCCGGGACAGGAATGTTCGCTGCAAACCGGTAGATCACTAGCAGCAGGATCGTAATGAGGATCTTCTTACGGATATCTTCAGATGTCCATAAATAACGCCAGGCTGACCGCTTCATGTCATTCTCCTTGAGTGGATGTTAGCCAACCAGTTCGATCGTTCCACCGGCTTTTTCGATCTTGGCGCGGGCAGATTTGGAGACTCTGGCGACCTTGAAGGTTAAAGCCACTTTGACATCGCCGCGGCCCAGAATGGCGACAGGATTGCTGTTTTTGTGCAGCAACTTTGCTTCAGAGAGTGTCGCGGCAGAAATTTCTGCGTCTTTCTGAAAGCGTTCCAATTGATCAAGGTTGATGGTGTTGTACTCAACCTGAGCTGGAGGGGTGAAACCCTCACCACGTATGAAGGGGAGACGGCGGAAGAAAGGCAGGTTGCCGCCCTGGCGATAAAGATTCCCACCAGAACCAGCACGAGAACCCTGACCTTTGGTTCCACGGCCAGCAGTTTTACCCTGGCCAGCGGAAATGCCATGACCTTTGCGTTTGCCAACTTTCTTTGCGCCAATATTTGGCATCAAATCATTCAGTTTCATTTTGCTTCCTGTTCTTCCACTTTCACCAAGTGGTTTACTTTCATTAACATGCCCCGTAAAGAGGGAGTATCCGGTTGTTCAACCGTCATGTTGATGTGTCGTAAACCAAGGGCGCGGAGAGTTGCTTTATGTTTTACGGAATAGCCGATGGCACTTTTTAACAGTGTGACGCGGACCATATTTACAGTTACTTTCTTTTTAGCCATTCTTCCTCCGTTCCCAGTAAGGCAGGAGGTCTTTCACCTGCTTACCACGGCGGGCTGCTTCGGTCTCTGGAGATTTTAATTGCCCCAGCGCATGAAAAGTGGCTTTTACCACATTCAACACATTTGCGCTGCCAAGAGATTTCGTTAGAATATCACGAATTCCGGCAACTTCCAGTACAGCACGAACGCCGCCTGCAGCAATTACACCGGTACCAGGGGAAGCTGGTTTGAGTAATACAACTGCACCCGCGGTACGTCCGGTAACTTCATGTGGGATTGTCGTGTTTGTAAGAACCACCTGTTGGAAGTTCTTATGAGCACGTTCAGTTGCTTTACGCATGGCATCAGGTACTGCATTGGCTTTGCCAATTCCAATCCCGATTTTGCCTTTATTATCGCCAACGACAATCGTAACGCGGAATTGAAAGCGACGGCCACCTTTGACTACTTTTGCAACACGGGCGATTTCGATTACTCGCTCGTCATATTGCATTTCAGTGGGTTGAAAATCCATATCCATAATAAGGCCCTCTATCTCTTTTTAGCTCTAAAAATCCAGACCTGCAGCGCGGGCAGCATCAGCCAGGGCTTTTACACGACCGCTGAAACGGAAACCACCACGATCAAAAACTACCTGGGTAATTCCCTTGGCTTTGGCGCGTTTTGCCACAAGCTCACCAACCAATTTTGCCTGTTCGGTCTTTTTCAGGCCTTCAACCTTGCTTTTTAGCTCCTGGTCGATTGTGGATGCAGAAGCCAGTGTGACGCCATCTGCATCATTGATCACCTGTACGTAAATCTCAGCCAGGCTGCGGAACACTGCCAAACGGGGGCGTGATTCACTGCCAGCGATAGTCTTGCGTACACGGCGGTGTCGACGAATTCGTGCTTCATTTCGATTATTGTTTGCCATTTTTCATCACCTGCTACTTTGCAGTCCCTTTACCTTTTCCGGCTTTGCCTGCTTTTCGGCGAATCTTTTCACCTTTATAGCGAATGCCTTTGCCAAGATAAGGTTCAGGTGGGCGGATCTTGCGAATATCAGAAGCGAGTTGACCGACTACTTCGTTGTCGCTTCCGTTAATCTTTACTATACGAGTCTTGCTATCAATATCAAAGGAAATCCCTGCAGGGGGATCGATTATGAACGGATGGGAATAACCAACATATAAGGCTAATTTCTTTCCATCCATCTCAACCCGATACCCAACCCCATCCACTTCCAATTCAGTGGTGAATCCGGTTGATACACCAGTCACCATATTCTGGAGTAAAGCGCGGGTTGTGCCATGCAGAGCGCGCATGGCAGGTACATCAGAATTCCTGGTGACCAGCACCGTATTGTTTTCCAACTTGATGCCCATCTCCGGAGAGAATTCACGTACCAATTCGCCCTTGGGGCCTTTGACACGTACCTCAGAGCCCTTGATGTCCACATGGACTGACTCTGGAATTGTCACTGGTAAACGTCCTATTCGAGACACTTTACAATCCTCCTTTTCCCAGGGTTACCAGACCTTGCAAAGCAGCTCACCACCAATACCTAATTGGCGAGCCCGTTGCCCGGTCATCACACCCTTGGGTGTGGATAGGATCGAGATACCCATCCCGGCAAGAACCCAGGGGATATCCTGTTTTTGGGTGTAAACACGTCGTCCAGGTCGGCTTACCCTTTCAAGACCAGTGATCACCGGAGATTTCTCCCGGCGTTCACCAACGTATTTCAACTTTACGCGCAGGGTGGTCATGCCAGGTTTATCACCCTCGACTACCTCATACCCCTCGATAAAACCTTCCTCTTTCAGGATTCGGGCAATTTCTACCTTGATCTTTGAATGAGGGATGGCCACCACGGATTGGCTGGCCATTACGCCATTCCGGATACGGGTCAACATATCTGCAATTGGATCATTAACACTCATGTTTCTTCCTCCGAACTGGCTTTTACCAGGAGCTCTTGGTGACGCCGGGAACTTTGCCTTCGAGCGCTAACTCGCGGAAGCAAATACGGCATAAGCCGAAGCGTCGCATATAACCACGTGGGCGGCCGCATTTCTTGCAGCGATTCCGCACCTGATTGACATATTTTCTTCGTTGTTCACGAAATTCCATGCATTTTTTTGCCATACTAATCCTTCCTAAAAGGCATGCCTAACATTTGCAAAAGAGCAGCTGCCTTATCATCAGTTTGGGCATTGGTGACAATGGTGATCTCTAATCCACGCACTTTATCGACTTTGTCATATTCGATCTCAGGGAAGATGATCTGCTCGCGCAGACCCAGGGTGTAATTGCCCCGACCATCAAAAGATTCGGCAGATACACCGCGGAAATCACGCACACGCGGTAAAACGATGTTCATCAGGCGGTCAAGGAATGACCACATTTTTTCACCACGCAATGTCACTGCAGTACCAATGGCTCGACCTTCGCGTAACTTAAAGTTGGCGATGCTTTTTCGAGCCTTGGTAATTACTGGTTTTTGACCGGCGATAGCAGTCAGGTCGATAACGGCAGCGTCTAGCGCTTTTGGGTTATCCAGGGCTTCGCCAAGTCCAATATTTACGACCACTTTTTTAATGCGGGGGATATCCATCACATTCGTCAATCCCAACGCCTTCATTAAAGCGGGCGAAATTTCTTTTTGATAACGTTCTTTCAAAATATTCATCAAGCCACTCTCCAGCCTAATCGTCGATAATCGACTTACATTCCTTGCAGACACGTTTTGTTTTGTCGCCTTCGCGGGTCAGCTCAACACGTGTGGGTTTGTTGCATTTTTTGCAAACAACCATAACGTTGGAGATGCTGACAGGGGCTTCAAAACGCACCTTGCCAGGATTAACTGTACGGCCCTGAGATTGGACCTGTCGCTGATGCTTGGTACGGGTGTTGATGCCCTGCACAACAACAGTATGATCTTCCGGCTGCACCTTGATCACTTCACCGCGCTTGCCTTTGTCTTCTGATCGGCCGCTGATGACTTCAATCTGATCACCCTTACGAATTTTAATTTTCATTTGATCGCTCCTTTTTTCCTGGCCTAAAGCACTTCCGGGGCCAATGAAACGATCTTCATAAAGCCTTTTTCACGCAGTTCGCGTGCAACAGGACCAAAGATACGTGTACCCTTTGGGTTCTGACCATCTGCGTCCAGGATAACTGCAGCATTATCATCGAACCGGATACTGGAGCCATCTTCGCGGCGCCATTCCTTGGATGTTCTAACGATCACTGCTTTCACAATTTCGCTTTTCTTAATCGAACCTTGCGGGGCTGCCGATTTTACCGTGGCAACAACAATATCGCCAACGCCACCGTATTTGCGGGTTGATCCGCCTACGACATGGATGACCAGCAGCTCTCGTGCGCCGGTGTTATCGGCCACATTCAATCGAGACTCATGCTGAATCATTCCAGCACCTCCTCGGCAATGTCAAGGGTTTTACCTTCACTTTTCATGATGACTTCTACAACCCATGCCTTTTCGCGAGAGATTGGAGCGCTTTCAACAATTTGCACCATATCGCCGATTTTGCAGCCAAGTTCATCATGGGCTTTCACCTTTGATGACGAATGGACCACTTTTCGGTATAAGGGGTGCCGGTAAGTCCGATCAATTTTAACCACAACGGTTTTCATCATTTTATTGCTGGTGACGATACCAGTCATTCGCCGTCGCTCGTTCATTTTTCACCTTCCACTTTAATTCCTATTTCGCGCTGGCGAAGTACGGTTTCATAAACAGCAATTTGCCGGCGTAAGATCTTCAGGCGGCTGGTATCGGTCAATTGACCGGTAACAACCTGGAACCGCAAATTCATCAACTCATTCCGGGTGTCGCCCACTTTGGTCTTAATTTCTTCTGTGGATAAGAGTCTTATTTCTGCTGTTTTCATAATTAGCTCTCTCCTGCAGCTTGGTTACGCGCAAGAACTTTGGTCTGGATGGAGAATTTGTAGGAAGCCTGTTTCAATGCTTCCACAGCCTCATCATGGTCCAGTCCGCTGATCTCGAACATAATCCTGCCCGGTTTTACAACCGCGACATAATACTCAACGTTGCCTTTTCCTTTACCCATACGGGTTTCGGGGGGGCGATGAGTGTAAGGTTTATCCGGAAAGATCCGGATCCATACTTTACCGTGGCGTTTCATTGCGCGAACGATCGTACGTCGGGCGGCTTCGATCTGGCGGGCGGTAACCCAACCTGGATCCATTGCCTGAAGTGCGTATTCGCCGACAAGGATCTCGGCGCCGCGAAGAGCTTTACCCTTCATGCGACCGCGCATTGTTTTACGCCATTTAACACGTTTTGGCATCAACATAGCTGCTACCTCTTTCGTCCTACCCGGGTTGCATCCCGTGGCAGAGATTATTCACTAACGTAAACACCTTCGGTGGCTTCAACTTTCTCTTCCACACCCGGTAATACTTCACCTTTATAAACCCATACTTTGACGCCGATACGGCCGTACTGGGTTAACGCTTCAGCGCGAGCGAAATCGATATCGGCTCGCAAAGTTGCCAAAGGCACACGGCCTTCGCGCATCCAGACGATACGAGCCATTTCAGCACCGCTCAAACGGCCCGATACGGAGACTTTGATCCCCAGGGCGCCCTGGCGCATTGCCTGCTGTAAAGCACGTTTCATGGCACGGCGGTAACTGACGCGGCGCTCGATCTGTCCGGCAATGTTTTTAGCTACCAGCAGTGCATCGCAATCCGGGGCTTTGATCTCTTTGATCTCAAGATCGATCTTCTTGCCGGTCAATGCTTCGAGGTCAGTGCGGATCTTTTTAACAGAATCACCTTTACGCCCGATGAGAATGCCGGGTTTGGCAGTGTGAATGGAAACTTTTACCTTGTCTCCAAAGCGTTCGATCTCAATAGTAGAGATCCCGGCTTTTTCTGCTTCTTTGCTGACCATTTTCCGAATAACAATGTCCTGGTGAAGCTGATTACGGTATTCGGCACCTTCAGCGAACCAACGCCCTTCCCAGGGCTGATTGATGCCAAGACGAAAACCTATTGGATGTACTTTTCGACCCATAATTTCTCCTGGTGTCTAATCTTAGCGGGCGGTAAAAAACCGCCCTGCCTGATTTACTCTTTTTCTCGCAGTACGATCGTCACATGAGACGAGCGTCGCAGCAAGGGTTTGAAACGGCCACGGGCACCAAATCGGCGCCACTTGCGGGTGGGGGCCTCATCAGCGGTAATCTTGTAGATAACAAGATCATCGCGACTCACACCAAAGTTCTCTTCAGCATTGGCAACCGCAGAAGCGAGCAGCTTACCCACATGTTGGGCAGCAATTTTATTGGTGAATTTCAGCGTCGTTAGAGCTTCCACAGCTGATTTTCCACGAACAAGGTCAATCACCAGGCGGGTTTTTTGGGCTGATACACCACAATTCTTTAATTCAGCACGAATATCAGTAGCCATAATTATTCCGCTCCAGTCGTTTTCGCAGATGTGGAGTGACCGCGGAAGTGACGGGTGGGTGCAAACTCACCCAACCTGTGACCCACCATGTTTTCAGTGATATAGATGGGCACATGTCTTCGGCCGTCATGAACTGCAATGGTGTGACCAACCATCTGCGGGAAAATCGTACTCGCACGACTCCATGTGCGCAGCACTTTCTTTTCGCCTTTGGCGTTCATCGCCTCGATTTTTTTCAACAGCTTCGGGTCGATAAACGGCCCTTTTTTAAGCGATCTTGACATAGTATCGTTCCTCTTTCTCGGCTAAATCATCCACACCGGTCTAGCGTTTGCCAGCATTGCGGCGGCGAACGATGAACTGATTGGTAACTTTATTACGGCGTGTCCGGTAGCCACGGGTGGGTTTCCCCCAGGGGCTCTTAGGACCAGCCATACCAGTTGGCTGGCGACCTTCACCACCACCATGCGGATGGTCGCGAGGGCTCATGGCAGTACCGCGAACAGTTGGTTTGATTCCCATGTGGCGTTTTCGGCCGGCTTTTCCCAACTTGATGTTGCTGTGATCAGTGTTGCCAACCTGCCCGATGGTCGCATAGCAAACCTGACGGATTAGACGTACTTCCCCGGAGGGCATGCGGATCTGGGCATAATCGCCTTCTTTGGCGAGCAATTGTGCGGAGGTACCGGCAGAACGAACCAGTTGGCCGCCTTTGCCTTCTTTCATCTCAATGTTGTGCACCATGGTGCCAACAGGGATATTTGAAATGGGCAGGCTATTGCCAGGGCGGATCTCAGCATCTGGACCGGTTAAAATATTGTCATCGACTTTTAGACCCACCGGGGCGATGATATACCGTTTCTCACCATCTGCGTATACAAGCAGTGCCAGGCGGGCGGTTCGATTGGGATCATATTCGATCGCAGACACGCGAGCAGGAATGCCGATCTTGTTGCGTTTGAAATCTACCATGCGAATGTACTGGCGCTGGCCGCCACCCTGGTGGCGAACAGTGATCCGGCCTTCGTTATTACGGCCAGCATGAGCCTTTCGCAGGACGATCAGCGAGCGTTCGGGAGTATCCTTCGTGATCTCCTCGAAACTGTACCCGGTCATATTGCGACGGCTGGGTGTAATTGGTTTATAGACTTTAATAGCCATTATTCAACCCCTTCAAATAACGGAATGCGATCTTCCGGATTGAGGGTGACGATTGCCTTTTTGAATTCAGGACTTGTGATCAGCAACCGGCGGCTACGGCCTTTTCGACCGTGCTTGGCAGGTGCATTCACAATATTCACCCGAACAACCTTCACATCAAAAATCTTTTCAACAGCATCTTTTACCATCGTTCGGTTGGCATCACGTGCCACTTCGAATACGTATTGATGCAGCTTGGTGACCATATAGTTTGATTTTTCGGTCACGATAGGGCGGCGGAGTACTTCATAAATAGAGCTCATTATTCTCCTCCTATCCCAGGTTAGCCTTGATGAGATCAAGCGCAGCAACTGGCAGCACTAATTTATCAAACACCATCAAATCGCGAATATTGAGATAATTTGCATTCAATACTTTTGCATCGGGGATGTTGTTTGAGGAGCGTACTACTGCTTCATAGGAATCCATTGCCGGTATAAGCAATAAGGCACTGGAATCACCAACCAGGGTATTCAAAGCATTTGCCATCAGGCGGGTTTTTGGCTCAGCAACCTTTAGCTCATCCACAACAATAATCATGGATTCAGCGGCTTTTACCGATAATGCAGATCGTAGTGCAGCCAGGCGCATTTTGTGAGGCATGGTTTGCACATAAGAATGCATGTGCGGAGTGTGGATCTTGCCGCCACCTTTCCATTGCGCTGAGCGGGTTGAACCCTGTCGGGCACGCCCTGTGCCTTTTTGAGCCCAAGGTTTTCGCCCACCACCAGAGACATTGCTTTTTGTCTTGGTTTCATGCGTACCCAGGTGCGCATTCGCCATCTGGCGAACAAACGCCTGGTGCATTAAGTCAATATTGATTGGGGCTTCAAAGATTTCAGCAGGTAATTCAACCTTGCTGACCTTTTTGCCTTCCATGTTTACGACTTCGACTTCCATAGTCATTAACTCCCTTTGTCCAGGTAAATGAATGTAAGCCAGGCTTACATCTTCCGTGATTCTTTAATGATGACAAGACCGCCACGCGCACCAGGCACGGAGCCATTCACACCAATGACATTACGTTCGGCATCTACAAGGACAACTTTCAGGTTTTGCGCAGTCACAGCATCATCGCCCATATGACCAGGTCCGCGCGAACCTTTAAAAACACGACCAGGTGTGGTGGTGGCACCACGAGAACCGGGACCACGCCAACGGTCAGACTGACCATGGGTTTTAGGTCCTCCTCTAAAGTGATACCGTTTGACAGCGCCTGCGAAACCTTTTCCTTTACTGACGCCAGCAACATCAACCTTTTCACCAACTGCAAACAGGCTGACATCTACTTTGTCGCCTTCAGCAACCTGGATTTCTTTGGCTTTAAATTCACGCAGGTATTTAAGTGGGGGAAGGTTAATGCGCTTGAGATGGCCAATTTCTCCACCAGTCAAACGTTTCGGTTTTACTTCTTCGAAACCCAATTGAACGGCTGAATACCCTTCGGATTCAACACGTCTGATCTGGGTAACGAAGCACGGCCCAGCTTCGATAAGCGTGACAGGTTGCGCCGCGCCGTTTTCATCGAAAATCTGGGTCATGCCGATTTTCTTTCCGATCAGCCCTTTAAACATCTCAGTTGTTCTCCTTAGTTCATATTTTGCGGGACTGTCAACCTGGGCTTGGTTGCATCATCCCAGCACAACTCAGTCAACAACCTGCTGCGGCACTTTTGGTTTTTGTCTCGTGCGCCTACAAGATTGCTCTTTAGTTGCCTGTCGGGCATGGTTATTCGCCGATACCCAAACCTGAGTATTATACCGCAAAATGCGATTAATACCAGGGGTATTTCTATTTTTAAGGTAAGCTACCGTTTAGGCTGTGAATCCGCGGCAAGCTTTAGATCTTTATTTCAATATCAACCCCGGCTGGCAGGTTCAAACGTGCCAGCATATCCAGGGTCTTCGCATCCGGATCAAGTACATCGATCAATCGATTGTGAGTGCGGATCTCGAAATGTTCATGAGAATCCTTATCGATGAAGGATGAACGGCGAACGGTGAATTTTTCAATCTTGGTTGGTAACGGGACGGGTCCAACAACTCGGGCGCCACCACGTTCAGCCGTTTCGACGATCCGCTTTGCGGATTGATCGAGGACACGATGATCATAAGCCTTGAGACGAATTCGCATTTTCTGTTTTGGCATTTTTTATCTACCTATGCAATGATTTTTGTGATCACACCGGCGCCAACCGTCAGACCACCTTCTCGAATAG
>CAZAAJ010000015.1:0-40901 GCA_964483135.1 uncultured Anaerolinea sp.
CCTGAGCATAGTAGCCAAGAAAAAACAACTCAACCAAAAGTTGATTGATAAAGCGAAAGCACTTGCAGGTGTCAAGGGGTATGTCACAAATCTGGATATACCGGATGAGCAGGTGATCGCCTATTACCACCAGCTTTTTCAGGTGGAAGCTACATTCAGGATGGCAAAATCGGACCTAAGAGCTAGACCTATTTTTCATCAGACACGGGAAGCTATTGAGGCGCATCTTACCATTGTTTTTGCAGCATTGGCGGTCAGCAAGAACATTGAGCAAAAAACTGGTATCAGCATCAAACAGTTTGTAAAACTACTCCGGCCAATCCGTTCAAGTATCGTTATTTTCAAGGGGAAGGAGATTCTGGCCGAACCTATAATTCCAGATCCCGTATCAAAGGTGCTAAAAAGGTTGTTTCGGGGACACTAAAATGAGCAAGTCAGGTATTATGATCAGGTCGACGCTTTTAATTTTACCGCTAAAATAAACAAGAGTTTTTTCCATTGGTTCGTTTGAGGGAAAATGAAGGATATGCATCGTGAATTCTTTAAGGAGTTGGCAGAATCCTGGGATGGTCAACAACCTGCAGACCGGACCTCCCATCTTGAAAGGCTGGTCAAAAAAGTTGTTCCCAGTTTGACACGGTGCAACGAAGTACTAAATATTGGCAGCGGTACTGGCATACTGTCAGGTATCCTGACCCGCAATTATCCAGGGATGACGGTAGTATCGATTGATTTTGCCTTTGCCATGCTGCTCCATCAGGACATTGAAGCACAGCTGATACAGGCTGATGTTCATGATATTCCAACAGACGTGAATAGATTTGATGCTGTAATTTGCCACAATAGTTTTCCCCATTTTAAGGATCATCCAGCTGCGATAAACGAAATGATGCGAGTTCTCACGGTGGGAAGTGTACTGGTGATTTTGCATGATCTCAGCCGCCAAAAGGTCAACCAGGTGCATGGTTGTGCACACGCCAAAGTGATCTATCATGATCTGCTCCCTGAACCGGAAAGACTGTCAGGATTGATGGAACATTGCGGATTGCGGGAGGTAAGTGCCAGCGAAGGAGAAGATTATTTTATTGCTTTTGGAAAAAAAGTTCCAGCCTATTCTTTGTAATACAAATTAAAAATCCAGTTGTACACCCTCATAAGGATTGACTTAACTGGCTTAAAAGCAAGGATTCCCTTTCTTAAACTCCGGTTCTTAGTCGAGGTAGTTTTCGAATCACCAGTCTTCAAGTTCACTTGGTTGCTCATGTTCATCGCCAGCGGTTTGGCGGTCATCAACCTTAAATACCCATCCGCGTTCATTTTGTGGTCGAGTTGTTTCACCTGACCCATTGGTCGATCCATGGTGAAAGGAAGACAACTTTGAAGCACCCTTTTATATGCGGTGAACTGCCAATGCGAGGCTCCTGCGAATGCCTGCAGGTTTTTGAAGGTCAGGAGGACGTCCTCAGTTTCTTTAAAACGCTTTTCGATTTCATCAATGGATTGCCCGAGGCTGAGATCAAAATCGCGGAAATCATCCCACGGCACCAATGATCCCTTTTCAATGGTGACTTCCGGATTTTCCGTTGCCCATTTAATAGTTGAGGAGTAAAACTCGGGACTGGTGCGGAATGGCCTGGCAGTGACCATTCCCACGTTGGGGTAGGTTTCGAGCAGTGAGAGCGAGGCTGCCAGCCAATTTTTGGAAAACAAAACGTCGTTATCCGTGTACGAGATAATCTCGCCTGGCGCCCCGCCGAAAAGGATATTCCAGGCGCCGCCTTTGCCCAGGTTATTGCGTGAGAGGAGCAGGTATTCAATGTTTCCCGAATTAAATTCATTCAGCAGGAAATCTTGCACTTCTTCACAACTGCCATTGTCAAAGAGCATCAGGTCAAAGGGAACCCCGGCAAATGCCCGCAGGCTGGCTAGGTGCGCTTGAAGAACGTTTAAAAGATCGGCATAATACCCGCTGAGGAGGGGGATGTAATTTAAGACACAAACAGTGATCCGTTCCGGCTGGGCAACTGTCTTAACGAATTTTGCGGGGTTCTGACCAATACGCATTAACGATTCCAGATTACTATTTTCTGTAATTGTACCTTATCCGATGCAGTAGGATGTTTAAGTGGAATATTCCAGTGAAGGCAGCCTGGTGGGTCATAGTCTGGGATAGGACGGAGTAACCAAAAAAGTGAGTACTAATCTTTTTGCTTTAACACTTTCCGTATCTTATTATCTTGGATTTGTTTCTTCTTTGGATCTGGAAGATACTCATCCATTGAAGCAGGGTCATCCTTTGATTCAAGGTGAGTAAAAACCTTAACAGAGGAAATTCTCTCAGCTAATTCATTTTCAATCGACGATACCAATTGGTGTCCCTGCGATACAGTCCAGCCGCCTGGAACAAGAACATGCAGAGCGATGAATTTAGTGGATCCTGATTGTCTTGTCATAAGGTTGTGGAATTGGACATCAGGTTTCCGATTTCTATCAAGGACTTCTTCGATCGTGAGGAGGTCCTCCCCGGGAAGGCTCACATCCATTAATCCACGTACTGACTGCTGGATTATTTTGACGCCAGTGTAAATGATATTCATCGCAACCAGGATCGCCACAATCGAATCAAGCGGCTGCCACCGGGTCAAGCCTACCAGGCCGACGCCGACCAACACACCGCCAGAAGTCCAGACATCGGTCATCAAATGGCTAGCATCTGAGGATAGTGAAATCGAGTTAAATTGTTTACCCGCTTTCCGCAGCACACGGGAAACACCAAAATTGATCAGGGAGGCAACGACTGACACGATAAGTCCAAGCCCTATTTGCTCAATTGGTTTTGGGTGAATTAACCTCTCAATTCCTGAATAGGCTATACTGATCGCTGCCACCAGGATCAATGCACCTTCAGCACCACTTGAAAAATACTCAGCTTTGGTATGTCCATAAGTGTGATTTTCATCAGCTGGGCGGGCAGCGATCTTTAACATGGCAAATGCCATTAATGCGCCTACCAGGTTGACCACTGATTCCAGTGCGTCTGAAAGCAGTCCAACCGAACCGGTTAGTGCGTAGGCAGTCGATTTTAAGGCAATGGTAATAACCGCTGCAGCAACTGAAATGAGTGCAAATCGAGCCAGGTCAGGTTTTTTCGCAGTATTGTTTTGTGTCATTCGAAATTTAAACCCCTTATTCTTAGATAATTGATTATAAGGTTAAAAGAAAATAGACCCTAGTTTATATCGTTCAGTAATCTTGCCTATTTTACGGCCGGGAATGAAATGTCGATGATCGTGCCAAAACCCTTTCCATCTGAATTCGCCGTGATCAATCCACCCTGTGCGATTACCAACGCCTTACAGATGGCTAGCCCCAGACCCATTTTGCCAGAATTGCCGCCCCTGGATTTATCAGCTTTGTAAAATCGATCAAACACAAAAGGAAGGTCTGCAGGGTCGATTCCGGATCCATCATCCTTCACCAAAATATGGACTTTATCACCTGAGGTCACAGAGAGTGTTATTGTGCCATTCTTGTCAGTATACCTCAAGGCGTTTTCTATCAAATTCTTTAGCACCTGTGCTGTACGTCCCTCATCGACAAAAATATCGTTTGATTTTCGCGATTCTTCAAGAATCAAATCAACCTTTTGCCGGGCAGCGATCGGTTGGTAGGTTTGATGTACACTCTTGAGAAGTGTAACTGGGTTGACCTTTTGAAGTTGAAAATCCAATCCACCTGCTTCCACCTGGGTCAATGTTCCAAGGTCGCCCACCAGCCGGCGCAGGTGATCCAGTTCAGTTTTTAATATATCAACCCGTTGCGGGGTTAGTTCCACTTTGCCATCTTCAGCCATTTCCAAATAACCAGAAATAATCTGGATCGGAGTACTCAAATCATGCGTGATGTCAGCAGTTAAACGCTTTCTCTGTTCATCTGCCTGGGATAACTCTCTGCTCATTTGGTTGAAGGTAGCAGTAAGCTGCCCCAGTTCATCTTTTGAAGTAACAGGAACCTGTTGATCAAAGTTTCCATTGGCCATGTCTTTGGATGCTTTAGTTAATGAGCGGATAGGTCTTAACAACATTGACGCCAATAGTGCACCCATCGCAACAGCCACAACGATCCCTGCCAGCGCTGCAAACCCTATTGCCTGGTTCGTACGCTGCAGGAATAGTTGCTCCTCAGTATTTAATTCAAATTGTTTTTTCGTATCCGGGATGATCCAGGCGACTGTTTGCCCATTGACGTCAACTGCGACTGCATTCTGCATATTCTCCTGTGGTACAGTCTGACCTATAGAGTATCCAAATGTTGGTAGCAGTGCCCTGTATTCGGCATCGACCACACCATAGAGCCCGCGCATTTGAAGTCCCTGCCCTGAACCCTGTCCTGACCCCTGCCCTGTTTGACCAGCGGTTTTTCCGGGTTTAAATGTTTCCGGATTGGTCGATTGCAGGTAATTGCCATATCCTTCCATGGTTCCATTTGCGGTGTAGTATGTTTTTATCGAATCACTGAGGAGGGCTGTTTGTTGTTCTACCACCAACTCAAAAAGTGAATTTCCCGAATTCAAGCGTATTACTACCGATACTACCAGGATTGTCAATAAAGCCACCGCCAGGAAGGATAGGATGAACTTGCCACTTAATGTGCGTTTCATTCGTCCTCCTCCAGGAACCGGTATCCAATGCCAAAAACTGTTTCGATATATTTTGGTCTCTCTAGCTCATCGCCAAGCTTTAAACGAATATTGCGAATATGGATCTTAAGTGTGGATTCAGAACCCGTGTACCCGTTTTCCATAAGATGTATTGCCAGTTCGGCGCGCTTGACCACCTTTCCAGCAGAATGCATCAATTCTTCCAGAATCTGGAATTCGAGCGGGGTTATGTCGACTACTTTCCCCTTTTGAACGACCTCATGTTTGTACGGGTCAATGGTGAGATCGCCAACGATGATCAACTGTTGATTCTCGCTATGTCGTGGAGCACGGCGCATAACAGCGCGCATTCGTACCAGCAATTCCCTCAACCTGAAAGGTTTTGTAATGTAATCATCGGCTCCGAGATCAAACCCGCGGATGATATCCGATTCCTGTTGCCTGGCGGTGATCATAATGACTGGAAGGCTGGATTCTTTGCGAAGTTGGCTGATGAATTGATACCCATCCATGTTGGGCATCATGATATCGAGCAGGATAAGATCAATACTGTTAGAACGGGTAATTTCCAGAGCTTCTACACCATCTGAAGCCAACAATACTTCAAAATCCTGGCTGCCCAGGAAGTCACTGATCAGCAACTGAACATTACGAGTGTCGTCAACTACAAGGATTTTTCTGCTCATGCTGAGAGAACTTCTTCTCTTTTCCTTTACTTAACTATTACGAACTTGATTATATTTTCAAATGATTTCCTAACGGTTTAGTTCTGGTATAGAACCCGGATATCCCCTGCGCCATGCAATAATCTCAATAAAAAGGCATAAATCTACTCGAAATAAATTGGATTGGTGATCAAAGCGGGCAGTGGTGGAGTCCCCGGCAAGAATGACCGCAATACTTCCACGCGTGCAAACCCTCGAATATCAATCGGGTACTTGAATGCTACTTTACCATCAGATGGCGCGGTGAAAACCATATCGCTCTTATTTTTGGTTACCACGCGCACAATATCTCCTGCCTGGAGCCGCTCAAGTTTTATCTTCAGGGAAGAATTGGCTGAAAAGGGGAGGGAATCGCCCATTATGGCATTCTCGGCAGTCAGTTCACATTCCGGTCCATTGGGGGCAAAGGTGACATAGCAATTCCCGCTGCGGAGTGCAGCCAGGATGTCGCTCTTGCCCGCGGAATCGGAGAAAACGCAAGTAGTCGGCCCACCTAAAAAGATGAATGGCGTGTCCCGGTGATAATCGCTGCCACCCACCGCCGGGATTTTGTTACCATTGCATAGCAGCTGATGCCAGTACCCGACCGCCCGTAAATTGGATTCCCGCATAGGCCCATTCCATATTTCAATGCAGTCAAATGGGATTGCATTCATGTCAAGTCGGAAACTGGATCCCGGGTCAAAGGGATGATTAATGGTGATCATAGCTCCGCGTTCATGGGCAGCTTTAAATTTTCCAACAATTTCATCCTGGTCGTTCGTGGCATAAGGTCCCGAATAGGGTGTATCTACCCCTGTAAAATTGGCATGCCCATCGTAATGCGTCCACTCCACCCCGGGGATTAGCGTTACTCCCTCGACCTGTGGCATCCGTTCAGAGGAGGTGAACTGGTTGTGATCCGTGATGGCAAGGAAATCCAGGTTGTTGCGCTTGGCTTTTAATGCAAGTTCCTCAAGTGTGTGTACCCCGTCGCTTGCCAGCGTGTGGGTATGCAGATCCCCCTTCAACCAGTGTTTGTGCTTGGGGGTGAGGGTGATGTCATACTCCACGCTGACGCCTTCAGGGGCAACCTTGTAAGCTCCGATAATTATCTTCCATTCACCCGGGATCAACGGGGTGGGGGAATAACCCGGGGTCGCACCGGTTTCGCTAATGAACACTTCAGTTTTGTCTGATCCGGAGGCTCCAACCTGCTCACCACGCGGATTGATCAAGCCCAAATCAATCACATTTGCTTCCGTTTGTGATGTAAAAGTGCCTCTGTCCTGAGGTTGCTCCTTTTCCGGCCGCCGGGGGTACCGATAGCTCAATAACAGGGATTCGGTACCCGGGGGCACCCTGAAAGGCAGGGTGAGATAAGCTTTTTCCTGTCCTTGCGAGATGTTGATTTTAAGATGTAAAGTCTCGATCATGTTGCTCCTAACTGGGATTACCTAATGCAAATGCCAGGAATTGCCGGATCTGCCGATCCCAGAAATACCAGTCGTGAATGCCCTCTTCCTCGTGATACTCCACCTGTACACCCAGCGATTTGCAGTTTTCAATGAAATACCGGTTGGTAGGGAGGAGTTCATCCAGTAACCCGCAGGATACGAAAAGCCTCGGGATTTTCTTTCCACCTTTGACCGCATTGGTGAGCCAGGTTGAAGGGTCGTGCTCGCCGCCGCTCAGTTTGGACAGATCACCGAAGAGATAACTGAATTCAGTAGACCGCGGGTCATTCAAATCAGCTTCCCAGCCATGCATCGAAAGAACTCCCGAGAAACTAGCAGCTGCAAAATATCGTTCAGGATGGAGCAGAGAACATTTCATTGCCCCATAACCACCCATCGACAAGCCCGCCACGAAGGTTTTCTCGCGGTCAGGAACGATGCCAAAAACATCTTCAAGGTATTGAGGAAGTTCCTCGGTCAGGAAGGTGAAATACTTCTGCCCGTTAGGCTGATCCAGGTAAAAACTGCGGCTGACCGAGGGCATTACCACCACGATCCCGTAGGTCTTCGCATAGGTTTCAATTGAGGAATAGCGCTGCCAGGCACTGGCATCATCGCTGAGACCATGCAGCAGGTAGAGTACTTTTCGGTCACGAACGGGCACGCCATTAATTAATCCTGGATCAGGGAGGATGATGTTGAGAGGCGATTGTACTTTTACTGTTTCGGGTAGGTGGTCGATATGCATATAAGCCATGGATTCCTCTATTTATAGATGAGTATATTCATAAGTATACGGCAAGTTGCCTGCATTGCCTTGACAACCGCCTTAAAGGTGTATAATTGCGGCAACTTAATAACGGCAATGAACAGGACGAGTAATCGCGTTCAACCATTAGAGAGCAGGAATCCCGGCTGAAAGTTCCTGCAGGAAAAACGAGCTGAAAACCCCCTGTGAGCCTGATCCCCAAACTGCCTGGCAGGAGTAAGGAAAACGGATGACCCCGTTAGCGGTCTGCAGAGATGATCCTTTGGGATCAATCTGGGTGGAACCGCGTGATCAAACTCTCGCCCCAGTAGGGACGGGATTTTTTCGTTAAAAGGAAGGAGCAAGAATGGCAGACAAGAAAATCGAATATGAACAATCACAACTTTATCGTATCCGTCACTCAACCGCGCACATCATGGCGCAGGCAGTGCTGGAAAAATTCCCCGATGGCAAGGTGGCTATCGGCCCGGCTATCGAGGACGGTTTTTACTATGATTTTGACCTTCCACGCC
This sequence comes from uncultured Anaerolinea sp., assembly GCA_964483135.1. Classification (GTDB taxonomy): domain Bacteria; phylum Chloroflexota; class Anaerolineae; order Anaerolineales; family Anaerolineaceae; genus UBA6107. The sequence goes on from CAZAAJ010000015.1 coordinate 8,103, forward strand.
CTTTGATACCGGATGACCTGGAAGCAATTGAAAAACGCATGCGTGGGATCATTCAGGGAAGGGAATCCTTTGAACGCAAGGTGATCTCCGCAGAGGAGGCGAAGGAGATCTTCAAAGACCAACCCTTCAAGTTGGAATTGATCCAGGGGCTGGAAGCCGGGAAGGAAGACGAAGACGGCAATCCCCTGGAGGAAAAACCGGAGATTTCCATCTACACCAGCGGCCCGTTTGTGGATCTTTGCCGAGGTCCGCATGTTGCCAGCACCTCCGAGATTAATCCCCAGGCAATCAAGTTGATGTCTGTGGCGGGCGCTTATTGGCGCGGCGACGAAAAGCGTCCCATGCTGCAGCGTATCTATGGCACAGCCTGGAGCAAGCCGGATGAATTGAAGGATTATCTGTGGAGGGTGGAAGAAGCGAAAAAACGTGACCACCGCAAGGTTGGGCATGACCTTGACCTGTATAGCATCGAAGAGGAGATTGGCGCGGGGCTGATCTTGTGGCATCCAAAAGGTGCTAAGATCCGCAAAATCGTTGAGAACTTCTGGTCCTCTGAGCATGAAGCCAACGGGTACGATTTTGTTTATACCCCCCACATTGGCAAAGCTCATCTCTGGGAGACGAGCGGGCACCTTGGCTTCTACAAGGAAAACATGTACTCCCCGCTGGAAATTGATGGACAGCAGTATTACCTGAAGCCGATGAACTGCCCATTCCATCTGTACATTTACAAGAGCTCGATGCGTTCCTACCGTGACCTGCCCTTGCGGTATGCCGAGGAAGGCACTGTCTATCGGTATGAGCGCAGCGGTGTTCTGCACGGCCTGATGCGCGTGCGCGGCTTCACCCAGGATGATGCACATCATTTTTGCCGGCCGGATCAAATGCCTGCGGAAATTGATTTCACGCTGGGATTCAGCCTGCACATCTTGCGCAGTTTTGGCTTCAACGATATTCATGCCTATTTAAGCACCAAGCCCGAAAAATCTGTTGGTGCCCCCGAACAGTGGTCTGCGGCAGAGAACGCGCTTGAAGCCTCGTTAAAACGCGCAGGGGTTGAATATGATGTTGATAAAGGCGGCGGGGCATTCTACGGCCCAAAGATCGACCTCAAGGTGAAGGATGCCATCGGACGTGAATGGCAGCTCTCCACCATCCAGTTCGACTTCAACGAACCTGAACGATTCGACCTGACTTACATCGGAGAAGACGGTCAGCCTCACCGACCGTACATGGTGCACCGCGCTTTGCTGGGGAGCATGGAGCGTTTCTTTGGAGTACTCATCGAACATTACGCTGGAGCTTTCCCGGTTTGGCTCAGTCCCATCCAGGTGGCGATCATTCCCATCGCAGACCGGCATTTGGAATACGCCGGCAAGGTCATGCAGGAGCTAAAAGCCGCCGGACTGCGGGTGCAGCTAGATGACCGCGGTGAGCGCATGAATTCCAAGATCCGTGATGCCCAAAATCAAAAGATCCCATACATGCTGGTGATCGGCGACAAGGAACAGGAAGAGGAGAAGGTTGCCCTGAGGCTGAGAAATGGCGAGAACCCCGGCCCAATGCTTGTCAATGAATTTGTGGCAAAAGCTCAGGATGACATTGTAAGAAAAATATAAAGTGGAACGGAATATTTAGGGAAATGAACTGACTCTCGAAATAGAGTCAGTTTTCTTCATTCTCCAACGAGAACTATTAAATACATTATTGCCTGTAGAATTACCACACTGGATTATATATAATTATCGGAGAAGCAAAAATCCAGTTATTTACACAACGAAAGATCATTCAGAATTTTTGACACTGGTAGGCATGATTACCTCCAACGAAAGCATGGAAAAGGCGAGTTTCTATCAAGTCCTGACGATGGTATAGAATTGAATTAAAGTATTCAGGAGATATAGCATAAAAGTTAAGGTATTTGTTCCGGCATTCATCAATCATGACCAGGTTGACCCTGACAGTTTCGTCACGCTAAAAGACGGTGCCAGGATGTCTAACCTCTACCGGCACATGAAGATGCCACTCCCTCTCCGGCTTTCCTTCCTTTTTTGTGTGAATTATGAACAAGCTAAATGGAATACCCCATTAAAGGATGGGGATGTTATCACATTTCTTTTTCCGATCACAGGTGGATAAAAACTCTTGTAATAAAAAGGAGTCATTATGAAAGGTTACACAGGCAAAGTTTTGTTTGTAAATCTCTCTACTGGAGACATCCACGCTGAAACGATCCCTGATGAGGTGTATGAGCAATATCTTTCGGGGGTTGGTTTGGGAGTGCACACTCTTTATCGACATATCCCTGCTGGAGCAGACCCGCTTGGTCCGGATAATATGATTGGGTTTGTCAGCGGGCTGCTTACTGGAACCCCCAGCGTGGTTACCGGGCGCTGGATGGTGGTGTGCAAATCGCCGCTCACCGGTGGCTGGGGTGATTCCAACTGCGGAGGTACCTTATCCCCTGCTATCAAACGATGCGGCTATGACGGTATTTTCATTAACGGCGTTTCTAAAAGTCCGGTTTACCTGTACGTGGATCATAAAACCGCTGAGATTAGACCTGCGGAACATGTATGGGGGCTGGATGCTATCGAGGCAGAGAAAGTTCTGCAAAAGGAAAATTGGAAAACCAAGAAACCAGCGATCGCAGCCATCGGCACTTCGGGCGAAAAAGTCTCCCTGATATCTGGTATCGTCAATGACGGCGGACGCATTGCTGCGCGTTCCGGTGGCGGCGCGGTGATGGGGTCAAAAAAGCTTAAAGCCATCGTACTTGCCGGCATCAAACCGGTTGGCTGCGTGGATCCAGCTGCCATGAAGTCGCTCACCAAGGAATTATCCAACAAAATGCGCAAGGCGAACATGCCGGTTAATGGCGGTATTTTCCCATTGATGGGAACTGTCATGGGAAAAATGAAGCGCGCTCTCCCCATGGATGGCATGCTTGTTGGCATCCTGATGAAAAAATGGGGCACTATCAGCAACAATACGCTCGGCATCACATCCGGAGACTCACCCTTAAAAAACTGGGCGGGTTCAGTTGTGGACTATAACCGTTCCTACTACAAGCACCTTAATCCTGAAAAGATCATGAAGATCGAGGCGAAGAAATACCACTGTTATTCCTGTGTCATTGGCTGCGGTGGGATCGTGGAAATTTCAAAAGCAACTAATGGCGAATTCACCCATACCCATAAACCCGAATATGAAACTATGATGACCTTCGGTGGACTGGTGATGAACAAGGATGTGGATGCGATCTTGTACATCAATGAATTACTTAACCGCGCCGGGATGGACAGCATCTCGGCTGGTGGCACCGTGGCGTTTGCCATTGAATGCTACGAAAACGGCATCATTACCAAAGAAATGACCGATGGACTGGAATTAGATTGGGGTAACTCAAAAGCAATCGTCGCCCTGGTGAAGAAGATGATCGCCCGCGAAGGCATCGGGGATCTGCTGGCAGATGGTGTAAAAGTGGCAGCCAAAAAACTTGGAGTGTCCGGGAAACCTTATGTGGTGACCGCTGGCGGGCAGGAACCCGGCATGCACGATTCCCGGATGGATCCGCTCATTGGTATTCATTACAGTGCAGACCCAACGCCAGGAAGGCATACCATTGGTTCTGGTCAGTATTACGATATGCTGCATTTATGGGAAAAAGTCTCCTGGGCTCCCAGATCAGGACTGTATTCCAAAGCGGATGAATATATCCCCGGCGAAAAGGTTGCCCTTAAAACAGTGGCAATGTCCTGTTATAAGGAACTCGTTGACGGATCAGGTGGTTGTCTCTTTGCCATGGTGCTGGGGGTCAATCACTGGAAGCTTTTTGAGTGGTTGAACGCAGCCACTGGATGGCAAAAAACGCCAGATGACTACATGGTCATTGGCAAACGCATCCAAACCTTGCGTCAGATGTTCGGGATCAAGCATGGCATAGACCCAATGACATTCAAGATGAGCACCCGTATGGCGGGAGAACCGCCGTTGGAATCAGGGCCGAATAAAGGGAAAAACGTTCCCATCAAGGAAATGATGCAGAAGCATTGGAAAGCTTATGGCTGGGACGGCGAAACCGGAATTCCTACTAAGGCTACACTAGTCGCATTAGGCATTGAAAACCCGGTAATGGAGCAGAAATAATATGGCTTCCAAGATTCCAGTATTCGATTATGTAATATGCATGGCTTGCAATGTATGCTCAGAACAGTGCCCATTTACCTGTATCGAAATGACAAAAACAGGCATTGGCGATTATAAAAATGTGTACCCTTTGTTAGCTTCTCCTGAAACCTGTACGGGTTGTTCAATATGTAAAAATGCCTGCCCGGTGGATGCTATTAGCATGCGTTAATTTTTAGTAGAGCGATACGCCAATCATGATCAACCCGAAATATCAAACCTAAGTTGCCGAATTTTGATTTTAGTCGTGGTTTTCAATTACTCCCACTTAATCTGGCTGATTTTTCAAATTATTTAACAATAAATATTCTCTTGGGATTTGAGAACCTGATTGCATTACAATCACTTTTGCCTTTACTGTAATACTGCCCCTTTTGACCCAGGATCATATCCAACAGGCCATCTGGTCTCGTGATTATATTTTGCGCCATCGAGACACACATCTTCAAGGTCGGCTCCGATAAGGTTTGCGCCTTCCAGATTCGCGTGACCAAGATTGACTCCATGAAGGCTTGCGTCCTTTAAATTGGCGTTTTTCAAATTCACATGTTCCATAACCGCATGCTTGAAGAAAGCACCTGATAAGTCGGCGTCTTCCAGGTTGGTCTCACAAAGAAGCGAACGTTTCAAGTTGGCACCTGAGAGATTTGCCCCCTTTAAATTTAGTCCAATGAGACTGGCGCTGTAAAGATTGACCCCACGTAAAATTGCTTTTTCACCTCCCGGCTCACCATTTATGTATTTCTGATGCTTATTGATGATCTGCAATAGTTCCTGATAATCGAATCTCGCCGGCAGCTCCATTTTTTACCTCGTCAGAAAATAAATATTCTTAAGAACCAATATATTATTGATATTACCAATATTATAGCAAATCCATTGACATTTGTGTTAATTATTACTATTATATTAGTATAGTTTCTCAATTAAGGAGGACTGAATGTTATCGCCAAACGAATCCGTAGAAAGATCTAAAAATAGTTTATTAGAACGCCCTGGGAATGGAGGTGAAGCCTTAGGGAATAAGATAAGAGAAGTGAGGGGTTTACGTGGGTGGACCCTTAAACAAATGGCTGAAACGAGCGGCCTCAATATTAATACGCTAAGCCTGGTTGAAAAAGGAAAAACTTCACCCTCAATCTATACCCTGCAAAAGCTCGCAACAGCCCTTGGTGTTCCAATTAAAGAATTCTTTGAACCTGCAGAGCCCGTAAAACCAATTATTTTTACTCAACATAGTGAACGACCATATGTTTTAAGCGAAAAAGCGGTCATTAACAATTTAGGGAAGGGATTAACCAGCAGTACGTTGGAACCCTTCGTGTTAAAAATGGATAAATACGCCACAAGCGGTGGGCGCACCTTAATTCACAGTGGCTATGAATTCGTTTATTGTCTTACCGGTAAGATCCTCTACTATATCCAGGAAGTGGAATACATATTAACCCCCGGTGATAGCCTGCTTTTTTCTGCCCAATTGGGGCACCACTGGGAGAATGCCCATGATGGCGAGTCGGAGTTGCTTTTGGTATTAACCCCAGCCTGTGGAAATGTTGAACAAAGCAAAAAACACTTTTATAACTTTGGAGAGAACTAAATGAAAATTGCGATTGTTACAGACGATGGTAATACGGTAAGCAAGCATTTTGGGCGTGCAAAGAATTTCCTGGTGGTATCGATTGATAATGGGATTGTGATTGACCGTTCCATGCGTGAAAAGATGAGCCATGATCATTTTGCTCACGAAGAACATCATGAGCATACTCATGGCAATGATGGCACTTCGGAGTCGAGCCATCAAAAGCATACTGGGATGGTGCAGGTTATTACTGACTGTGAAGTATTGATCAGCGGAGGGATGGGCAGGGGAGCTTATGTGAGCCTCCAACAATTGAATATTCGCCCGATTGTCACTGATTTGGATGAAATTAACCAGGTGATTACTAAATTTATCAGTGGAAAACTTATCGACCATTCCGAATTATTGCACTAGTTAGTGTTTAAGAGATAAAATTTCAATACACAACTAACCGATTTTACTTATTCAGAAAGGGTAAAAATGCTCAAGATAAGAGATTTGCTCAAAGTAAAAGGGAATCAGGTCTGGTCCATTACTCCAGAAACATCGGTTCTTGAAGCGTTGCAATTAATGACCGAAAAACAAATCGGTGCGCTCCTTGTTCTGGAAGGTGAAAAAATTGCCGGGATCATTTCTGAAAGAGATTTTGTTCACGGGGTCGCAGAAAAAGAACGATGTATTGTAAACACAACCATCTATGAATACATGACTCCAAAAGTGATAACCGTCTCACCAGATCAAACCGTGGAAGATTGTATGCAGTTGATGACCAGGGAACACATCCGTCATCTCCCTGTCGTTGAAAAGGACAAACTGGTGGGAATGATCTCAATTGGAGACATTGTTAAGGAAATCATTTCAAGTGAAAAATCCAGGGCGGACGCTTTGGAAAATTACATTGAAGGACGGGGTTACGGACAATAGTCAGTACGATTATTGGTTCATCACGCTTCCCGAATGAAGTGTGGTTATTATCTTGGGTAGTAAAAATTTCCCATCGCAACAAGATGGGAAATTTTTTTACAAAAAGGCGAACTCAATCTGATAACCAATGCTTATCCAAGGTAAAATAAATTTTATTCTACCGAAAGAAAGCTGTTTAGCCAATTTTTGAAAACTAAACAAAAAAAAGTTCTACCTGGATTTGTGTTAATCCTCCTGGCTTATGTGGCATTCATCGCTCTGGGAATGCCGGACGGTCTATTGGGAGTTGCCTGGCCGACAATTCGGCATGATTTTGCTATTCCACTGGATTCACTCGGCTGGCTGCTGGCAATGGCGACCACCGGATACATAATTTCCAGTTTTACCAGTGGCCTGGTGATGGCTCGTTTAGGTGTTGGTCGTTTGCTCTCAATCAGTTGTCTGTTAACCGCGGCAGCCTTGATAGGGTACACCCTTGTCCCTCACTGGTGGATGATGGTGCTGCTGGGGATAGCTGCTGGTTTAGGAGCAGGAGCAATCGATGTAGGACTCAACACCTATGTAGCGGCGCATTTTAGTGAAAGAACTATGCAATGGCTGCATGCCAGTTATGGGATTGGGGTCACAACAGGACCCTTCATTATGACTTTCGCATTAACCACCTTCAATAGCTGGCGCGCCGGCTACCGAATCGTCGGAGGTTTCCAGTTCGTACTTGGGCTTGGCTTTCTCCTGACCATATCCTTATGGTCACACTACAATTCACCTATAAGGCAGGAAGATAAGCGCATCACCGAATATAAAACATCAATTTTTGATACGCTAAAACAACCCGGCGTTTGGTTGAGCAATGCGCTATTCTTCTTATATGTAGGAGCCGAGATTTCACTTGGAGCCTGGGCATACACCCTCCTGACGGAAAGCCGGGGCGTCGCCACGCAAGTTGCTGGATTTCTGGCTGGCAGTTATTGGGGAACCTTTACCATTGGCCGAATCGCTGCCGGGTTAATCCTCAAAAAGATCAACAGCACCAAACTTGTCATGTATGCAATATCAGGTGCACTTTTGGGAGCACTCCTTTTGTGGTGGGATCCCGCGAATTGGTCTAACCTGGTGGCAGTAGCACTGATCGGGATCTCCATTGCTCCAATTTTCCCTGCTCTTACTTCCAGTACCAGTCAGCGGGTGGAACACAAACACACAGCCAACACTATCGGTATGCAAATGGCAGCCAGCGGTTTAAGCGGAGCCATCATACCTGGGCTTGTGGGTGTATTGGCACGCCGCATCTCACTTGAGGTTATTCCTGTTAGCCTGGCAATCCTCTTTGCAGCATTACTTGCTTTGTTTTTGATCGCAAACAAAAAGAAAATCCCTGGTACTCAAGCCTAACCCGTACCTCCGACAATGATAAAATCAGTGTAACCCACTCACAGCGAGGTTATTATGCAACCTGTTGAAATTCGTCCGTCCATCCATTGGATTGGTGTCAATGATCGCCACTTGGAAATGTTCGAAGGACTCTGGTCAATCGGTGAAGAAGGCGTTTCATATAATAGCTACCTGATCGTTGACAAGCAAAGCGCCATCATTGATCTCTGCAGCAAAATGACCGCAGATGAGTTGTTCGACCATGTTCGTTCAATCACAGACCCCTCCAAACTGGCTTATGTGGTGATCAACCACATGGAACCTGATCATTCAGGTGCATTAAAAGCACTACTCTTACTTGCTCCTCAAATTAAGTTAGTTGGCACAGCAAAAACCAAGGAGATGCTCGATTCTTTTTATGCCATTACCCAAAACGTACAGGTGGTGGCTGACGGGGATGAAATTGACCTGGGGGTTCACAAGCTGAGATTCTTCTCGACCCCCTTTGTGCACTGGCCGGAAACGATGATGACCTACGAAACCACCGAAAATATCCTTTTCTCCTGTGATGGTTTTGGCGGGTATGGCTCGTTGAATGGCTGCATCTTCGATGACAAGATCATGCCAGTGAAGTGGTATGAAGAGCAGGCGCTGCGCTATTTTGTCAATATCGTGGCTAATTACTCCAAACCAGTCAAAAACGCCATCGCCAAATTCAAAGATCTTCCCATTAAAGTTGTTGCGCCATCGCATGGCTTGATCTGGCGGAATTCACCTTTACGAATTATTGAGCTCTATCAAAAATGGGCAGATTACGCCAGTGGACCGGGAGACCCGGCGGTGACGCTGCTTTATGCATCGATGTATGGCAGTACCGTACGCATGATGGAAGTGATCGCCCAGGGGATCGTCGATGCAGGTATTCCAGTGACCATCTATCATGTCTCCAAAGCACCTGTCAGTGGGGTCCTGCCCTCTCTCTGGCTTAACCGCGGAGTGGTGATGGGAGCGCCAACTTACGAAGGCAACCTTTTTCCGGATATGGTGTCTTTGCTTAACATGGCAAAGACAAAGCACATCTTTAATAAAAAAGCGGCTGGCTTCGGCAGTTTTGCCTGGGGTGGCGGCGGGCAAAGGGAATTCAATGAGTTGATCCAGTCGCTGCGTTGGGAATCATGTGGGAATTTTGAATATAAAGGGATCCCTGATTCAGGAGATTTGAATGAAGGCCGTAAATTCGGTTTTGAATTTGCGAAAAAACTGATCGGGTGAGTTACCAAACAAACACTTATCATCAGGTTGAAAAGGCTTGACTTTACACCTGCAAGTCTTGTAGACTGAGGGTGATTTTTCTTTCCGAGGGCAATAAGCATGCCTGTTTTATTGTTAAGGAGTATGCGATGAAAAAGATCAGCCGCAGGAAAGTGTTAAATATTCTCTTAACTGGTACAACAACCATCGCAGCTAGCCAAATACTCTCTGCATGTAAACGAGCTTCTGATTCACTGGTAATCCCCGCTGAAACCAGCTCCACCAATACCCCGTTTTCACCGGAGACCGGCGAAACTGTTTCCACGGATTCTTCCCCGACAGCAACCGGGGTTCCTGTTGAGTACCCTGACCTGGTGGTCACGCGTAACGCAGAGCCTGAACCACTTGTCCGCGCTGCCATGGCAGCCATCGGAGGCATGGAACGGTTTGTTCCCAAAGGCGGATGGGTTATCGTGAAGCCGAATATATGTACCTGCTACTATTCTTATGAGTATGCCACCACCACTAACCCCTGGGTAGTGGGAACCCTTGTTAAAATGTGTTACGAAGCCGGAGCAGGTAAGGTACAAGTTATGGATTACCCATTTGGCGGCTCAGCCGATCAGGCATACATATCAAGCGGTATTGGTGAACAGGTTGAAGCCAATGGCGGAGAGATGGTGCAAATGGCTTCATTCAAATTTAAAGAAGTCAACATTGATAACCCGTTGGGAATGCGAAAAGTAGCGATCTATGAGGATGTTTTCGCTGCGGATACCCTGATCGATGTACCTATTGCCAAGGACCACGGCATGTCCAGGCTTACCCTAGGTATGAAAAACCTGATGGGTCTGATCACCCAACGCGAACAGATCCATCGCGATTTCGGCAACCGCCTTACAGACCTGGCTGGCAAGATCAGACCAAAATTGACTGTAATTGATGCTGTCCGCATTCTTACTGCCAATGGTCCCACTGGGGGCGACCTGGATGATGTACAAAAATTGGATACGGTCATCGTATCCCCCGATATCGTTGCTGCTGACAGTTATGCTGCCACTTTGTTTGGGCTACAGCCCGAAGACCTGGATTACATCCGGATAGCTGCAAAAGCCGGGTTGGGGAGATCTGACCTCGGCTCTTTGAACATCCAGGAGCTCAATCTTGCGGCATAAAGCCTTCAACTGGAGCCGGCTGCGAAAGATCATCCAACTCCTGTTCCTTGCCCTTTGGCTGCTTTTGTGGGTCGCAACCACCGGGCTCACGATTGATCATGCGTTCACCACGCTGCCTGTGAAACTGGATCCATTACTGGCGATCACGCAGGTAATTGCCAGCCGCGCATTGACAATCGGAATGCTCCTGAGCCTTGTGGTTCTCGGGATGACCGTTGTCTTTGGGCGTGCCTGGTGCGGATGGATTTGTCCGGTTGGAACAATGCTCGATCTTTTCCCGTTTAAAAAAGCTGAAAAGAAAAGAAAACCGGTTTCTGAAAACTGGCGTACCGGCAAATACCTTGTCCTCTTAATCATTCTCATTGCTGCTCTTTTTGGGAACCTTACTTTGTTGATCCTGGATCCAATCACGTTGTGGGTCAGGACTTTGACTGGCAGCATTGGACCGGTTTTGAATACATTGTTCACCGCCGCTGAACGGGGATTGTCAAATATTCCCTGGATGGGTGCTCCTTTAATGGGAATTGACAGGGTAATGCGACCGACGGTTTTCCCTCTGGAAGTCGTAGGCGTTCGTCTGGTTTGGCTGCCGTCCGTCATTTTTCTTGCTCTGATCGCATTAAATCTCATTGCTGAGCGTTTCTGGTGCCGTTATCTTTGTCCGCTCGGGGGATTTCTGGGGCTGATCTCCCGCTTCGCTCTGGTCAGGCGGCAGGTGAATGGGGAGTGTGCTTCCTGTGGGCGTTGCTCGGCTGCCTGCCCTACTGGCACGATCGATGCCAATCGAGATTACGCTTCCGACCCGGCGGAATGTACGTTGTGCATGGATTGTCTCAAGAGTTGCCCAACAAGCAAGATAAAATTCTCGGGGACGTTTTCACTTGAAAAAAAGGTGTCTTATGACCCGGGCAGGCGCCAAATACTGGTAACTGGAGGAATTGCCCTGCTGGGATTGGCTGTAATTGACACAAAAACTTCTGCTAACGCTGCTTCCAATTTCCTGCTTCGTCCGCCCGGTGCTGAAAATGATGACCTGCTTCAGAAGTGCCTGCGTTGCGGTTTATGTATGCGCACCTGTCCTACCGGCGCGCTGCAGGCTTCTGTGAAAGAGTCCGGTTTGGAAGGGTTGTTTACCCCGGTGGTTGTTCCGCGCCTGGGTTACTGCCTTTATTCGTGCAATAAATGCAGTGAGATCTGTCCGGTGCAGGCGATCCCTGCACTGTCTTTGGATGAAAAACGGACCTGGGTGATTGGTAACGCCTTTATCGATGAAAACCGCTGCATCCCGTGGGCAGATGGTACCAATTGCATCGTCTGCGAAGAAATGTGCCCTTTGCCCGATAAGGCCATCACCCTGGAAACAAAAAAAGTGGTTTCGCCGGATGGAAGTTCTTATTCGCTCAAACTGCCCCATGTGAACCGTGATAAATGCATCGGTTGCGGGATCTGCGAATACAAATGTCCGCGCGCCGGTGAAGCGGCCATTCGTGTTTATCGCAGTGTTTGACCTTAATCAAAGTAAATCCTTATCTTTTCTGTACAATTTCTTGCCTCATAGAATGGGTGTAAAATTACCTCGTAATCAAGACATGGAGGACCTAATGGTTTCGTCAACTGAAAACAAAGCTCAGATCGTTTACTTCAGCCATGGCGGCGGACCGCTGCCCCTTTTGGGAGACCCAGGGCATAAAAAGATGATCGATTTTATGATTGCGCTGCCTTCGAAGCTTAGAAAGCCCGATTTGATTCTGGTCATCTCGGCTCACTGGGAGGAAAAAGAGGCAACTCTTCTTGGTGCGAAGAATCCTCCGATGTTTTACGATTACTATGGATTCCCGGAGGCAGCATACAGAATCAAATATCCTGCGCCGGGAAGCCCTGAGAACGCTGAGCGGATTGCTAGAATCATTGAGCAGGAACATATCCCCACCAGGATCGACGCACAGCGCGGGTTTGATCATGGCGTCTTCATCCCCTTGAAGATGATGTACCCTGAAGCAGATATCCCCTGCCTGCAGCTTTCTTTACTACGAGGGCTCGATGCCTCAGCACATATTAAACTTGGAAACTCTCTGCGTAGTCTATTGAAAGAAAATATTCTCGTAATCGGATCAGGATTCTCATTCCACAATATACAGGCATTCTCATGGGGCGGCGAGAGTCGGGAGGATCTTGCTAATGAAGCCTTCCAGGATTGGCTGATCGATGTTTGTACTGGCGATCATACGCAGGAGCAACGTGAGCAGAAACTAAAGGACTGGAAAAATGCCCCATCAGCCCGCTACTGCCACCCACGTGAAGAACATTTGTTGCCGGTGCATGTATGTCAGGGTCTGGTCGATACCCCTGCCAGGCTGGTTTTCAACGATAAGATTCTTGGAAAGCGCGGTGTTGGTTTCTTGTGGTGAAATACTAGCAAAAGAGTGGTGAAGTTATCCCCCCCTAAAAAGGGGGATTTTTTTGGAAACGGAAGCGGTTTATTCCAACAGCAGTAAACAAAAGAGAAAGACCATAGTAAAATTAAATCATTCCCATCTGAGGAGAAAGCATGTTTAAATCATTTTCCGAAGCACAATCGTTCATCAAGGAGCATGAGATCCAGATGATCGATCTGAAATTTTGCGATCTATGGGGACGGTGGCATCACGTCACGCTTTCAGCAGGGGTGTTTGAGCCTGGGCTGATGGAAGCAGGGGTCGGCTTTGATGGATCGAGCGTTGGGCTGAAAAGCGTAAAATCAGGAGATATGGCACTCATCCCTGATCTGAGCACCGGGGTGATGGATCCCTATTGGGAGGTGCCCACTCTCAGTTTCATTTGTTACATCGTTGAAGCGATTTCAAAGAAGCGTTTCTTCCGCGATCCGCGCGAAATCGCACGCCGCGCAGAAGACGCCCTCATCAGCAGCGGTGTGGCTGATCGCAGTATCTGGGGTCCCGAGTTTGAATTTTATGTTTTCAGCAAGGTGAGTTTCGAGAACGATATCAACACCGCCAGTTACCACCTGGACGCAGTGGAGGCTTCCTGGAATTCCGGCAGCCAGGGACTTGGGAATTTCATCCCTGTCCACAATGGTTATCACGCCATTCCCCCCAGGGACCAGTTGTTCAACCTGCGAACCAGGATCGTCATGACCCTTGAGAAAATGGGTGTACCGGTTAAGTACCATCATCATGAGGTTGGCGGCCCGGGTCAATGCGAGATCGAAACCCCGTTGATGGGTTTAATTGCAGCTGGCGATGCTGCGATGATGATCAAGTATGTCACCCACATGTGCGCCCATGCTGATGGTCAGGCAGTCACCTTCCTACCCAAACCGCTCTATGGTGAGGCTGGCAGTGGAATGCATTTTCACCAGCAGTTATTCAAAAAAGATGTCAATACCTTCTATGATGGCTCAGCCACTGACAAGTTGAGCAAAATTGCCCTTGCCTATATCGGCGGCCTTTTAATGCACGCACCCTCTTTGCTTGCGTACACCAGTCCCACCACCAACTCCTATCGCCGGCTTGTGCCCGGTTTTGAAGCGCCGGTTAACTGCTTTTACTCATTAGGTAATCGCAGCGCAGCCATTAGGGTACCGGCGTATGCCACCGAACCTCACAAGGTGCGCATGGAATTCCGTCCTCCTGACGGGACATGCAATCCATACCTGGCGATGGCAGCCATGCTCATGGCCGGACTGGATGGCATCAGGCGAAAGATCGATCCCACCAGCATGGGATTCGGTCCAATAAATGAAAATATTTTCGCCTGGTCGGAAGAAAAACGTGCATCAATAAAATCCCTGCCCACATCCCTGGGTCAGGCGCTTGACGCGCTCGAAAAAGACCATGATTACCTGATGAGTGATGGTGTGTTTGATGAAGAAATTGTTTCAGATTGGATTGTTGCTAAACGGAAGGAAGAGAGCCAACTTTCTGTCCGCCCGCACCCGTTTGAAGTGCAAAGTTATTTCGATTTCTAATCAATAGTCAATTATCCTGGAGGGAATTCAATGAGACCTGATTGGGATTCTTATTTCATGAAAATTGCTTATGCCGTTTCCGAGCGCAGCACCTGCGACCGCGCATTTGTGGGATGCGTGCTTGTGCTGGAAAAGCGTATCCTTACCACCGGGTTCAACGGTTCTCCGGCCGGTCAGCCGCACTGCGACGAGGTTGGACACTTATTCGTCGAGGGACACTGCGTGCGTACAATTCACGCTGAGACGAACGCAATCATCCAGGCGGCATTGCACGGTGTCTCAACGCGCGGTTGTACCTGTTATGTGACACACTTCCCATGCATCAACTGCACCAAAGCTCTAATCAATGCCGGCATTACGCGTTTGATCTACAATGTCGCTTATCGGGTGGATGAGAATGCGGTGGAATTCCTACGTACTGCCAACGTGGAAGTCAACCAGGTAGCCTTTGACCCAAAGGTTCCAAATTAATAAAGAGGAGACTTTATAAAAACAAAAAAGCAATCGAAAGTCGATTGCTTTTTTTAATCCTTAGAGTTTTGAGTATTAATAAACTTCAGGAACGAAAGTTTGATCCGTCATTGGCGGTCTCACATAGCCGTCATCGGGTTGGCGTGGGGGCAATGTCAGGCTGACCGGGGTCAGATCTTCGTACGGGATTTGGCTGAGGAGATGATGAATCATGTTCAAGCGGGCGCGTTTTTTATCGTCTGCATTGACAACAAACCACGGTGCTTGTTTGATATCGGTGTGCTGGAACATGGCGTCTTTCGCCTTTGAATATTCCATCCATTTGGTACGGGCTTCCATATCCATTGGGCTCAGCTTCCAGTGCTTTGTTGGATCATCGATCCGCGCCTGGAAACGTTTCTCCTGCTCTTCATCGCTGACCGAGAACCAATACTTGATAAGGACAATCCCACTGCGGACAAGCATCCGCTCAAATTCCGGGCAGGTGCGCATGAATTCCTGGTACTCATCTTCAGAGCAGAATCCCATCACCCGCTCGACCCCGGCACGGTTATACCAGGAGCGGTCGAAAAGTACCATCTCGCCAGCGGCTGGCAGATGGGGGGTATATCTCTGAAAATACCACTGGGTTTTCTCTTTTTCAGTTGGAACTCCCAGCGCAACCACGCGCGCATAACGGGGATTGAGGCACTCGGTGATTGTTTTGATCGCGCCTCCCTTCCCGGCTGCATCCCGACCTTCGAAGATGATGACCAGTTTCAGCCCTTTAAACTTGATCCACTCCTGCAATTTGACCAATTCAATTTGCAGTTTACTGAGAATCTGGTCGTATTCTTTTGTTTTCATCTTGGGTTTTGGTTCTTTGATTTTTTGCGCGGTTAAAGGTTCTTTTTTCTCTACCGGTTTCTTCTTCTTTGGGACCTCAGTTTCGTCTTTCCTGGTTTTTTTTGCCATCGGAGACCACCCCATCCATGCGTATCCCATGGAAAAAAGCGCATCGGATGTAATTACATTATAGTGATATTTAGCCGGGTTGATACACTCATTAAATCCTTCATCTCTACAAACCAATCCCTGAAAGAAATGATCCAATTATTGGAGTATTCGTTTTTGGTTTTCCGAGCAAACCTATATAATAATGTTCAATATCATTACCACACCGAGAGGAAACATATGGACACAAAAGAAAAAGCCAGGGCACTGGTCAGTAAGATGACACTGGAAGAAAAAGTCTCTCTATGCTCGGGGAAAAATTTCTGGTACCTGAAGACTATCGACCGTCACGGATTACCCGAGATCATGGTCACCGATGGTCCGCATGGTTTGAGGAAACAGGAAACCAGTGCCAATGACATAGGTATTAACACCAGCGTACCGTCCACTTGTTTTCCCACCGCCTCAGCAGCTGCTTGTTCTTTCGACCGTCAGATGCTTTTTGAGGTAGGTAAAGCCATCGCGGAGGAATGCCGCCAGGAAAATGTGGCTGCGCTGCTTGGACCGGGGATAAATATCAAGCGATCACCCCTGTATGGCCGCAACTTTGAGTATTTCAGCGAAGATCCTTTGGTCTCAGGTGAATTGGCAGCCGCATTCATTGACGGAGTCCAAAGCCAGGATGTGGGGGTTTCGTTAAAGCATTTCGCTGCAAATAACCAGGAAACCCGTCGTATGACCATTGAATCTGTTTTGGATGAACGCACTTTTCGTGAAATCTACCTGAAAGGATTTGAGATCGCGGTCAAAAAAGCGCATCCATGGACTGTGATGTGTTCCTATAACCGTCTTTTTGGTGAATTTGCCAGCCAGAATGAACGTTTGTTGACTGGAATTCTGAGGGATGAATGGGGATTTGAGGGTGTTGTCGTTTCCGATTGGGGTGCTACTGTGGATAGGGTTGCTGGCCTGTGCGCCGGCTTGGACCTTGAGATGCCGCATATAGATGACGCCCATGATATGGAAATTATTAGGGCAGTGAAGTCTGGAAAACTGGTAACAGAAAAAGTGAACCAGGCAGCTGAAAATGTGGTTGAGCTAATACTCAAGTCGGAACAGCGGAAGAAGTTCCATTATGAACAGGTTGATCATCATACCCTCGCGCGTTCTGCAGCCGCGCAATCGGCAGTTCTCTTGAAAAATGAAAGAGATCTGCTTCCTGGCAGGTTCAATGCAAAAACCGCTGTTATAGGGGCGTTCGCTAAGAACCCCCGCTATCAGGGTAAAGGCAGCTCAAAGATCCTTCCATACAAATTGGACAACCCATATGATGAGCTGGTGGCTCTGGGGGTTGCTGCCGAATATGCCCAAGGATACCCTATGGAGACAGACGAAGTGGATGAAAAACTCATCCAGCAAGCCTGTGATACCGCCAAAGGCAAGGATATCGTTTATCTTTTTGCAGGGTTGCCCGACCATTATGAATCCGAAGGGTTTGACCGCGATTCGATGCGTATGCCCGAAAACCACATTAGACTCATCGAAGCCGTGAGTGCAATAAATAATAATGTTGTGGTCGTCCTGATGGGCGGCGCGCCGATGGAAACCCCGTGGATCGATGAGGTGTCAGCGGTGTTGCTCATGTACTTGGGCGGTCAAGCAGTCGGGGGAGCCTGCGCGGATATCCTCACTGGCAGAGTCAATCCCAGCGGGAAGCTGGCGGAATCCTGGCCATTGAAACTTGAAGATAATCCATCCTATAACTATTTCCCCGGGTACCCGCTGACCGTTGAATACCGCGAAGGGATCTTTGTAGGTTACCGTTATTATGATTCCGCTCAGGTCGGAGTGCGATTTCCCTTTGGTTTTGGTCTGTCATATACGTCGTTTGAGTATAGTGATATAAAATTTGAGAAAACGAATTTTGATGAAGATGAAGTTATCATCACCAGTTGTGTCATAAAGAATACTGGCAACGTTGAAGGAAAAGAGGTAGCGCAGCTTTACACTTCAAAGAAAAATTCCTCGATCTTCAGACCTGTACAGGAATTGAAAGGATTTCAAAAGATCTCGTTGAAACCGGGAGAACAAAAAAAGGTGGAATTCAGTCTCCCGGTACAGGAACTGGCTTTCTACAACACTGAGGGGTCCACCTGGCAGGTGGAAGAGGGCGAATATAAATTTCGTATAGGCTCCTCCAGTCGTGACATCCGGCTAACCGAAGAGATTCAGGTTACCTCCAAAAACCCATATCCTTTACCTGATATGCGTCAATTAACCCCTGGATATTTTGATTTGTCCCATGGCATCATTGTGTCAGACAAGGAGTTCGAAGCTTTGATTGGCCGTCCTTTGCCGCCCCGAGAGCGCGTGAAAGGAGCTCCTCACACCATCAATTCAACCTTTTCGGATATCAAGGATAAATGGGTCGGTCGGCAGATTTTAAAGTTTGTTAACAAGCAATTGGAGAATATGTCCAAAGATAATGCTGATTTGAAGAGCATGGCTGAAAAAATGCTGATGGATTCCCCCATGCGGCTCATCTCAACAATGGGTGGAAATATGACAACAACTCAGTTATACGGACTGGTCGATCTTCTCAATGGTCTCATGATCAAAGGGGTATTTAAATTCCTGAAAAAATAGCCAGCATTGATTATGAATAAAAACTCGATTGGGCTACCCATCGGGTTATCTAAGCAGCGGGGACTGTCCACACATGGTGCGGGTTTATTGTCTTTTGAAATACTTCCACAGGAAATTATCGCCCGCGTGTAACCGCAGCATAGTTGTTAGAACAAGGGGCAGGTCTGCGGTTCCCGGAAAAACGAGAAATCGCGGCTCCCAGCTGGGGCTGAATTTTTCTTTGAAAGTGTGAAGTCCTTTGAAATTAAAGAACCTGCTGATATGTTCTGCAATGGTGTGCAGCGCTTTTTCGACCCGGGGATCCTCCGGTTTTTCTCCAACGCCAACAATTGCACTCAGCCCCAGGCTGAAGGTTTCAAAGCCCTGGTCTTTTGCCCAGTTAAGCATGGTGACAAATAATAATTCCATTGTCCCGCGTTCAACCCTGGGATACCGGCGCATAAGATCAAGGGTCATTTCATTCCCTGTATATTCCGAAAGTAAATTGGCAAAAGCGATTGGATTCCCGTCAGGATCCTGAACGGTGGCAACCGGGCAATTCCGGATGTAATCATCAGTAAACCAGCCATCCGAAAAATGCATTTCCCCGCCATGCTGCATCGTCAACCAGGCATCGCTTATCAGGTGTAATTGATGGAGCAGATTATTTTCCAGTGGCGGAGTGTGGACGACAGCTGTATATCCCAGCCGGGAAATCCGGTTGACCTCGTTGCGGATATTTTTACTGCGGCTTCCCTCCAGTGTGAAATCCTTGAGAACCACGATCGCTTCGTTTCCAAGCATCACAACGTCGAACCCTACCTCGCGGTAGTCCGAAAGGTGATCGGGAAGAACTGAAATGAAAGAGGGTTTCCAGTCATTTCTGTCGCAATACTCAGTAAACAGCCTGATAGCATTTTGGGTATCGTCTTCCGGACCAATGGGGTCTCCCAGTGCCATGGCGCCTCTGCCACGAGCCCCATAAGCAATTACTGATCCATTTGGTGAAAAGAAATAGGATTTGTCCTCAAACAGGGCTGGCCTTGCCAAGGCGGTTTTTCCATATTTTTGAACGATCTCACTTGCTTTTTTTCTCTCACTGGGTGTTGCTGGTTCACGCACCAAAACTGGCCGAATAAGCATCAGGAGGGAATAGCCAACCGTCACCAATCCAACCAGGTAGATCGAAAAGGCAAAGAATCGTCCATGCTGGGTGATTGGCTCAAGGCCGGGGTTATAAAATGAGGTGAACATGACAAAGGTCTGTCGAACCGCATCCAAAAGGCTGAAGTGTACATTAAAATGCTTATCCAGTAAAAAGAATCCGACTGTTCCGTAAACCAGAGTGAACAGGAATGAGAATAAGAGTACGATCACCCCTTTTTTTATAGAGGGGCGATCGGAATGTGCCTTGAATTGATTGCGTAAGACTAGCAAAAGTATCACCAACCCCAGGGCAAGACTGGCTTCTTCATAATCCAGCCCTTTACTGATGTGGGCGATGATAGAAACGATCAACGCGAGCAGGGTCAGGATCCAGCTTGCCCGTTTTCTTCTCCACAACCCGTCAGCCAGGAGAATTAGCGCGAACCCGGCAATAATTGAGGTAAACCTGCTCCCGGTTCGCACTTCGAGTGGAAGCAGGTTTTCGAGGACTAGAATTCTCTCCCTGAGTGCCGGGGTCAGGGCAGAGGACACATTAATAATTCCCATTAATATGGTCAACAGGGAAACGATACGTACGCCCCATTCAATAAATAGCATATTGAGTTTAGAGGTTCGGATAATGTTTTTTTCGGGAGATTCATTCATCGTTATTTTTCCATTGATATATCATTTTTATTCCTGTTGGTTTTCATCTTTCTTATACTATTATCTGTATTTTATGGTTGGTGCACAAGGTGTGAAATTGAATGAAAAATCAAAAAAGTAAATTGAAGTACCTTCATATTCTCATAATCGCAATTGTATTTGGGATAAGTGCATATTTACTGGCTGACCGATATTTGATCGATAAAGTTGAAATCAGCAATATGAATGTCTATGTGTCGTCAGTTGCAACCCAACCTGATACTGCACAGAAACGGAAGTTTGTACAATTGCGCCTACACTCCAATCAACCGTGACTACAGCTTATGATGATTGGAATTACTCCAGCGATAAATTATCCATCGCTATTACCAGGGTGATCACCGGAAGTGAGGGTAACCGCGTCACCTGTTTTGTGGCGGATGTTGTGGTTTCGGATGCTACGCCCCTGCAAAACGCCTTTGCCAATGACCCTTTCGGGCAAAATATTATAGATAACACCTTCACCATCGCAGAACAGAATGATGCGGTCTTTGCCATCAACGGAGATCTCTATGGATTCCATGACGATGGAATCGTCTTCTGCAACGAGGTTATTTACCGGGTTGTTCCCGCCCGGGTGGGGCTGGCTTTTTATCGTGACGGCACAATGAAGGTCTATGACGAGACGACCACCAGCGCAATGCAGTTGATTGATGAGGGGGTTTGGAACACATATTCCTTTTGGCCGGCTTTATTGATCGATTCAGTAGTTCAGGACAATACTTCCCGTGTTGAGGTCGATACCAATTTTGGCAATCACACCATCCAGGGAAACCAACCCCGCACCGGCATTGGTATCATCAGCCCGAACCATTTTGTCTTTGTGATTGTGGATGGACGCAGCCAGTGATACAACCGCGGTGTTAGCCTGACCGAGTTTACGCAGATTTTCCAGTCGCTGGGATGTACTGATGCCTATAACCTGGATGGCGGCGGCTCGTCGGAGATGTATTTCATGGGGCGCGTGGTGAACAATCCCCTTGGGCGAAACAAAGAGCATGGAACCAGCGATATCCTTTTTATTAATTAATAGCGTAATTGCCCCGGATCGACTTCGCTTACCCAGGCATTAATTCCACCTGCCAGGCTTTTTACGATCGTGAATCCCCGGGCTTTCAATTGGATCACTGCCCGCGAAGAGCGTCTGCCGTTCCGGCAAAAAAGGACAATTTCGCGGTTTTTCTCAATCGTCCTTAGTTTTTCCTGAAGTTGTTCAATAGGGATATTCAGCGCTCCCGGAATCACGGAAACCTGCTGTTCAACCATGTTGCGCACATCTACCAGCAGGGGAGGGTTCGCTTCGGACATGCGCTGCTTAAGTTCCTTCACGGAGATCATTTCGTCTTCGGTCAAGGAGAGCTTTTCATCCCCGCATAAATGTTCAGAAGATTCAAGGCTGGTCACCAGCGGGTGCTTCCCGGACACTTTGCATGTATCCTGCCTGGATATTTTAATCGTCCGGAATGAGGTTGAGAGAGCATCATAAATTAGGAGCTTGCCATATAACGGCTGCCCGATTTTCAACGCCAGTTTGAGCACTTCCACTGCTTGCAGCGTACCGATCACTCCGGGCAGAACACCGAAGATCCCTGTTTCGGCGCAACCGGGAGAAAGCTCCGGGGGAGGAGGCTCCGGGAAAGCGCAGCGATAACAGGCGCCAAAACGGGCATCAAAAACACTCACCTGGCCCTCAAAGCGGTAGACCGCTCCATAAACATCCGCCCGGTGCGTGAGAACACACAGATCATTGACCAGGTAACGCGTAGCAAAATTGTCTGAACAGTCAACCAGGATGTCGTAGTCTTCCGCGATCTTTTCCGCAGAACGGCTGTTGAAGCAGTCCGGGATCGCTTCAACCTGAATCGACGGGTTTAGTGCCAGCAGCCGTTCTTTCCCCGAGTTGACTTTTGGCTGACCTTCATGGGGCGTATCATGCAAGATTTGCCGCTGCAGGTTTGAGATTTCCACCACGTCGTCATCCACCAGACCTAGCCTGCCCACTCCGGCAGCAGCCAGGTAGAGCGCTACCGGCGAGCCAAGACCTCCCGCCCCGATGATCAGCACGGAGGTTGACTTGAGTGTTTTCTGCCCCTCCAACCCTACTTGGGGGATGATCAGGTGCCTTGAATATCGAAAGATCTCATCTTGGGATAATTGGGAGGTCATTTGTTAAAACCTTTCGAATAAAGTAGGAGGGGTAGGTTTACGAAACGCCAACTCTGGTTCCGCATTGCTTTAGTTCATTGTATTCTAATTCAGATGCATTTTAGTGTTAATCAAAAAACGATCTTTCAGTCTTATAAACCGGGTAGCGGGGAGAGGACGTGTACCTCGATGGTATTCAAACACTTAAAACAAAAGACTCTCATAAAAGAGCCTGTTAAGGTAGCGGGGAGTGGACAAGTGCCCGCAAGGGTATTCAAACCACTGACCTCCGGGTTACACCGTACCACATTCGATGTGGTATGAGTCAAAATCCTGAATCTGTGATACATCGTCCTGATTACATCAGGATTTGTGAGGCGGGTTCTGCAAACACTTGCACCTGCTACAAGTGCAGGTATCAGACGACCTGACGAACTCTGGTTTACGCTTGCCGGGCATGCTGCGGTAGCTAATCGATTTTCGTAAAGTGTCTGTTTTTTCTGGGTTCATCAAGTACTTTTTCTTTCTCAGAGGATCCTCTTGACTTAATTAGAGTATTTTGATAAACTTTGGTTACTATAAAAAATATAGTGAGATTTTTTCTTTGCCACTATGAACGGCGTATCTTTTACCCATTGTTACTTTATTTTTTATAGTAAGGAGCTAATCTGTGGTGGATCCACACTGTCCAATCACAAAAGCAGCGAAAGTACTTGGCAGAAAATGGACGCTTGAAATGATTTACTACCTGCGTGAACGTAAAAGGTTTTGCGAACTGCAGGAGATCGTCGGTGGCGTTAACCCTACCACGCTGACTCAACGACTAAAAGTGCTGGAACAGGATGGGATCATTCAGCGCTACGCCATTTCCAATGCCCCTCGTCACGTTGAATACGATCTTACAGAAAAAGGGAGAGATTTGCTTTCTGTGGTGTATGAACTGGAGGAATGGGTGGGGCGCTGGTATCCGGTGGAGGAAAAGTGAAATCGAGTTTATTCGCAGTGTTTGCTCATCCCGACGACGAATCATTTGGGGTTGGTGGAACACTGGCAAAGTATGCCGCGATTGGAACACGTGTGGTTTTTGTTTGCGCCACGCGCGGGGAAGTAGGGGAGATTAGCGACGCCAGCCTGGCGACTCCGGTAGAGGAGAAACATAGAAAAGACAATCCCCCTATACTACCTCGCCACAGGCTAAATTTTGCTTATAAATTATGGAGAGAAAAATGACAAACTACAACGTATTACCCCATCGAGCGGGAACTCGCCCGCCTACCACTCCCTGGATGCCGCATATGCAAATCAATTTTAAGCCGGACCCAGAGATAAAAGCGGAACTCTTCCGTCGAATTTACAGCCTGCCCGACGTTCGCAACGAGCCGACGCGAATTTCCATCCCCGGAGCGCGCGCCATCTGGCTGCGCGAAGATTTGCCGTTGGAGCACGGCGAAGTCGTCCTCGAAGGCCGCGAGTTTGCTCACATCCACCCGGACGCCAGTTTTCACGTCACGCTTTCGCCGCAGCGCGCCCGCGAAGCCATCGAAGCCGAATGGGCGGAATATCACCCGCTGGCCCATCAAATTGGCATCGAAGGCATGGTACTGCTCTACACTCCGCGCGATACACAGGAACTCGACGTGATCTTCCAATTGGTGGTAGATTCTTACAATTTCGTCACTGGGCGCAGTTTGCAGGCCGAAGAGGTCCTTTCTGCTGTAAATGTGGGAGAAAAATGAACGTCATAACCATTCCTCAACCTGTTGCCATTGCCCCACATCGAATCCATCCGCAGACCCGTCCGGGTTACGTCCATCTTAAAGTCGCCAACCTTGATAACCAACTGGCATTTTATCAGCAGGTATTGGGTTTACGTCTGCACTGGCAGGAAGGGGATAGCATCGGGTTAGGCGCGGGCGGCGCAGATTTGGTGCGCCTGACGAAAATCCCGAATGGACAGCGCTATCGCGGCGTAACCGGTATCTATCACTTTGCAATCCTCTTCCCCAACCGTCGCGAACTGGCACGTGTCATCTCCCGTCTCTTTGACCTGCGCTGGCCCAACTATCCCACTGACCACATCATGACCAAAACCACCTACCTGGACGATCCGGAAGGAAACAACATCGAACTTTACTGCGAATCGCCGGAAGATGGGATTTTTGAGGTCAGGAACGGGGAAATCTATTCCAGTCATGCTGATGGCAGACTCAGTGACGGGCGTGAACCACTCGACCTCGGAGCGCTCTTTGCCCACTTGAGAGAAGACGATCGCTTCGACACGCCCGTCCCGCCGGAAACGCGCATGGGACATTTCCACCTCTTTGTCGCCAACATAGAACAAACGCGCCGCTTCTATCACGACATGCTCGGCTTTGATGATATGGGAACTGCGCGCGCCTTTCGCATGGGCATGGTCTCAGCTGGCGGCTATCATCATCACATCGGCTTCAACACCTGGCAGGGAGAAGGTGCACCTCCTCCTCCTCCCGACGCGCTGGGGCTGAAAAATATTTCTTTTATCCTACCCGACCGCGCTGCCATGGACCAACTTCTGGCACGCATTGAAGAAATCGAAATGCCTTACAATCAGAACGATGAGGGGATTCTGGTTACAGACCCCGCGCAGAACAGCGTGCTATTCTCAGTTGAAACCAACAAGGAAATGTCAAAATGAATATTGAAGCGGAAGTTGGTTCCCTCGCGCCCGATTTCAAACTGACCGCAAATGACGGACTGCAAATCGGGTTGATGGAATACCAAGGCAAATCGCACGTCGTTTTGTTCTTCGTGCGAGAATACAACTGAATGCAGTGCCGTTCGCATGTCGCCCAGTTGGGGCGATTATATAAAGACTTTCAGGCGGCGGGTGCGGAGGTACTCGTGATTTTGGGAGATACTTCCGAACGAGCCCGCCAGTATGCGGAGACACTCAAGACGCCCTTCCCTATATTGTCTGATCCTAACCGCGCAGTATATCAGTTATTTGGGTTGGATAAAGTGGCCTTTGTCATCCAGCGCACCGCCTCGGTGGTGGTAGATCGAAATGGTTTGATTCAATACATCAAGCGCAATGTCAATCCGATGATCTGGCTTCAGGAAAGCCATGAATTGTTGGAGTTTGTAAAAGGAATGGAAAACAAACCATGACGGCTGCTTCAAAATCTGTAGATTGCAAACAGGAACCGGGCGTATTCATGCCCATCGTCAACCGCGAAAAATGCGAAGGCAAAGCCGAGTGCGTGACAGTCTGTCCGTACAATGTGTTCGAAATGGGGATTGTTTCGCCGCAAGAGCGCGCCACATTAAGTTTCGTGGGACGGCTTAACGGCAAGGCGCACGGCTGGAAACAAGCCTTCCCAGTCCACGCCGAAGCCTGCCGCGCCTGCGCGGAGTGCGTCGCCAGTTGCCCCGAAAAAGCCATTACCCTCAAACGGGTGGCGGTTGCGTAAACCAATGCAGATGCCCAAATTCATCACTCCTGAGATTCGCTCCGACCTGCGCCGTATGATGGCGTTGGTCGCTCCCTATTGGGGCAGGTTTGCGCTCGCCGCATTCCTGCTCATCGTGTCCACGTTGATCGGGCTGGCGCTGCCTTGGGCGATTCGCATCCTCGTAGATACGGTCTTCGTGGCAGGCAACCAGCCGCAGTTGGACTTGATCGCGCTGGGTCTGCTGGCATTGTTTATCGTGCAAAGCCTGCTTTCGGTGGGAAACACATACCTCATGGCGCAGGTCGGACAAAGGGTGATCGCCGATTTCCGTGTGCAAGTTCATGCGCGACTGACGGGACTGCCCCTGCGCTTCTTCGCCGAGCGGCGCACAGGCGAGATCGTCTCGCGCGTCAGCAATGATGTGACCCTCGTGCAGGAAGTCGTCACTGAAACGCCCATCAACTTCCTACGCCAGATTATCAACCTGGTGGGCGGGCTGGTTCTGATGCTGGTGATGAACTGGCAGTTGACGCTGATCATCTTTGCCATTATCCCGCCCATTATTCTCGTCGGCGTGCTGTTCGGACGCCGCCTTCAGACCCTTGCCACTGCTACGCAGGATCGCATCGCCGACACCACTGTCACGCTCGAAGAAATGCTGTCGGGCATCCGCGTCGTCAAATCCTTTGCGCGCGAAACCTTTGAAAAGGGGCGCTTTCAGCAGAACGTGGAAGCGGCGTATCAGACAGCCATGCAGCGGGTACGTGTCCGTTCGGTTTTCATCCCGCTGATTAGTTTTCTCGGTTTCGGCGCGCTGACTTTTCTGCTCTGGTATGGTGGGCGGCAGGTCATCGCAGGAACGCTCACGCCAGGCGAACTGGTGGCGTTTCTCTTTTACATGATGATGGTCGCGGGTCCGCTCGGCGAATTTGCCGGGTTGTATGCCCGGGTGCGTGAAGCCCTCGGCGCGGGTCGCCGCCTCTTTGAAATTCTGGACGCCGAATCCGAGCCGCTCGAAACCCCTGATGCAGTCGTTCCCTCCGCCCTGCGAGGTGGGGTACGCTTCGAGAATGTTTCTTTCGGCTACCAGCCTGACCAACCCATTTTGAAGGGAATCAGCTTTGAAGTTCAACCTGGCGAGATGATTGCCATTGTCGGACCGAGCGGCGTGGGCAAGACCACCCTGGTCAACCTGCTGCCGCGCTTCTACGACGCTACCGCTGGCGTCATCGAAATAGACAGTATGGATGTGCGCCGCTACAACCTGCGCGCCCTGCGCGAGCAAATGGGACTCGTGCCGCAGGAGACTTTCCTCTTCGGCGGGACGGTGCGCGAGAACATCGCTTACGGAAAAACGGACGCTTCTTCCGCGGACCTCGAAGCAGCTGCCCGCGCCGCCAATGCCCACGACTTCATCCAGGCATTTCCCGAAGGCTACGAGACGCTGGTCGGCGAGAAGGGCGTCAGACTCTCGATGGGACAGCGCCAACGTGTCGCCATTGCGCGCATGTTGCTCAAAGACCCGCGCATCCTCATTTTGGACGAAGCTACTTCCTCGTTGGATTCTGAATCGGAACGTCTCGTGCAGGAGGCGCTGGAACGCCTGACGCACGGCCGCACCTCGTTTGTCATCGCCCACCGCCTGTCCACCATTCAGCGCGCCGACCGCATCGTCGTCCTGCAAAATGGACAGATTGTCGAGCAGGGTTCCCATGCCGCGCTGCTGGCGAAAAACGGCGTGTACGAACATCTCTGGTCGCTGCAATTTGCCGATTTTGAAGTGCTGGAAGTCTAAAACACACCTGTGTAACGCCATTCAATTTCTGAATAAATCAATCAAAATAGGAGTTTATTTTTATGTCAACCATAAGTCAACCTTTTGAAATCGGGTTATACACCTTCGTCGAATGGGAAACCAACCCGGTGACAGGCAAGAAACTCGACTCGTTCACGCGCATGAAAAACCTGCTCGAAACCATCGAATTGGCAGATCAGGTCGGCTTGGATGTTTTCGGAATCGGCGAACATCACCGCCCCGATTTTCTTTCATCCTCCCCGGCAGTGATTCTGGGCGCCGCCGCAATGCGCACCAAATCCATCCGCCTCAGCACGGCTGTCACTGTGTTGTCATCGGATGATCCCGTGCGCGTCTTTCAGGATTTCGCTACCCTCGACCTGCTCTCGGGAGGGCGCGCCGAAATCATGGCGGGGCGTGGTGCGTTCATCGAGTCTTTCCCGTTGTTCGGCTATGACTTGAAGGATTATGACTCGCTGTTTATCGAAAGTCTTGACCTGCTGTTGAAACTACGCGCATCGGAGGTCATTTCATGGCACGGCAGGCATCGTCCCGCCCTAAACAATCTGGGCGTCTATCCGCGCCCGTTGCAACGCGAAATTCCGATTTGGATTGCGGTGGGAGGCACGCCCGAATCCGCTGCGCGCGCCGGGGCATTGGGCTTGCCGATGGCGCTGGGGATCATCGGCGGAATGCCCGAACGTTTTGCCCCGTTGGCGGACTTGCACAAACAAGCCTGGCTGAAGGCTGGACACGATCCTGCCAAATTGCAGTTGAGCGTTAATTCGCGCGGCTTCATCGGGGATGATTCGCAAAACGCAGCAGATGATTACTTCCCAGCCCTGCACGCGATGATGGATAAACTGGGACGCGAGCGCGGTTTTCGCGGATTGACACGCGATGAATTCGAAGACTCCCGCGGTCTGCGCGGCTCTGATTACGTTGGCAATCCTGATGAGGTTATCGAAAAGATTCTCTTTCAACAAAACATTCTGCATTACAACCGCCTGTTGCTCCAGATGGATATTGGCACAGTTCAGCACAAAGAACTCATGCGCTCGATTGAACTGCTCGGAACGAAGGTCGTGCCTGTTGTCCGCAAGGAAATTCAAAGCCGATTGTCGGCGTAGATTTTTGTAACTTGCCATATACAATCGTCCGGAAGGTTTCCTTGAAAACCTTATTTGGCCAATCAACCCTTCGGGACGGAATAATTAAACAATTTAGGAGTTTCCTATGAATCAAATCCCTGTTGAAGAACGCACAAACCTTTCGATTTATCATCTCACTCGTTTTCCTGCTGGCTACGATCCCGCCGACCAGGAAACGCGCTATCCAGCCATCTTTGCCCTGCACGGTCACGGCAGCAACGAGCGTGACTTAATTGGACTCTCGGATTCTTTGCAGGATAATCTGCTCTGGATCAGCGGGCGCGGACCCGTAGACTTCGCCCCCGGCGCTTATGACTGGTACACCGTCACGCAATTTGGTAAGCCCGACCCCATCATTCTCGCCGCCGCGCTAGCACGGATTGACAACTTCATTACCGAACTGCTGGCAACTTATCCGATCGACCCGCAGAAATTTTTTCTGATAGGTTTCAGCCAGGGAAGTATGATGTCCATGTCGTTTTTTCTCACCCGCCCTCAGCGCATTGCAGGCGTTATCGCGCAATCGGGCTACATTCCCTTACAGTCTGGGCTGGTGGTAGATGAGGCGAGCGTGAAGGGCAAGCCTATCATTATGACACACGGCATTGAAGATGCAAGTATGCCACTCGAATGGTCGCACCAATCACGCGATTTCCTTCTGAGTCTGGGTGTGGATTTGAAGTATTACAACTTTCATATGGGTCACACCATCACCGCCGAGTCTCTGAGCACGATCAAAGACTGGCTGCAAAAACAACTGTAATGACTGTCCGCTCATTGGGTTAGATCAAGCGCAACATCCAATAACCCTTCCGCAGGTTTGGATGGATCCAACCGAATTTTACAAAGGCGGAGCGTTGTCTTCTAATCACAGGCGGATGAGTTGTTCGCGCGGGGCGTCGATAGAAGTGAGAAACTCGCGCAGGCTGGCTTTCAACCGCTCTACGGTTTCAGGTCGCACTTCAAATAAGTTGTTCTGCTGCTGCGGGTCGTCCTTGATGTTGTAGAGTGCGTTGTACATCAGTCCACGGGTGACGCGGGCGGAGTAGCGCTGCCCGTCGAAGTCGTCGTTCACGCGCACATCGCCGAATTGGGGTGGTAGGGGAGAGTACCAGTGAGAGGTTCGTTCATTTTTGTCCGTTGGGGTGGTAGATCAGCAACGGAACTTGCGCAAGTTCCTGATACATATTTGAATCGCCCAAGTCTGACCAGGGTTTGCCGATCATGCCCAGATCGGCATACGACCTGCGGCTGATGGTTCAAGGCGATACTGGAATTGCCTTCTCCCCTTTCGTAAGCCCCTCCCGGTTCGGTCAGAATCATAGTCTTTGCCGTCGTAGACATCGAGGAAATGCCTGCGAGGTCCTCATGTTTGAAATAGTTTTGTGCTTCTGACAGCTAGCCTGGCTCTCCCTCGGGCGACCTTTGGCCACGCTCAACGCGTTTAATGAATTCGAGGATTGCCTTGAAAGCTATTTCACGTTCCGGGCTGAGGGTGATCACATGCCCACTGTTCTCCATCCACAGATGCTCCTTTTGCTTAGAACTCACCCGATTGCCAAAGAGGTGCATTGCATCTTTCTCAACTACAATGTCATGCCTTCCTTGGATAAGCAGCAGTGGCGCCGTTACTTGGGGCAAGCCATCATGCATCACCTCGATCAGCTCCAGAACTTCCGCCAAAGCACGTGTAACGTAGCGCGGGTAGGGATCTAGATCGAACTTAGGAGCGCGTTCGTCCAATTTGTCCGGGTTGTCGCTCAGAGCTGGTTTTTTGATTTCGGGAAGAAACAGGCTGGCAAATTTTAACAATCCTGGGTGAAGCAAACGCGCTTGCCACCCCTGGAGCAGGCCATAAGGTGTGGAAATGCCAATCACGCCGTCAAAAGCATAACGGCTACTAGCGACCATGGTCAACACGCCCCTTTAAAGACTGCCCCATGATGAACACATGATCACTAATGCCTTTGAGCAGGTTCCAGCCGTCCTCAACGGCCGCCAACCAACTCAGCACGGCTGTCACTGTGTTGTCATCGGATGATCCCGTGCGCGTCTTTCAGGATTTCGCTACCCTCGACCTGCTCTCGCTGGTACGCCTGTTTTACCCTCTTTCATCTCGCCTGCCTGAGCAGTTACCATGAATTACTTATTCCTACACCAAATATCGAACAATATTCCAAATATTCAATAAAGCAATGCTCACCAACACTATACAAAAGAAAGCATCCACGCGTTGGCTATTCATATTTTTATTGAAACTGCGTCCAATAATTGCGCCAAGAAGCCCTCCCGCAACCATGAAGATTAAAATACTTGTGTCAAAGGAAGGTACAGATTTTGTGACCAGAATGCTGACAAGACTGAAGATTTGGGAAATAAATATGATATACAAAGAATTGATCGCAGCCGCTTTTCCATCCATCGAGAAAAAATAATTTAACATTGCAATATTTAGCGGACCGCCTCCAATGCCCAAAAATGCGGAAATCGTTCCTAAACCCAGACCAATTGAAAAAACGATGAACAAATTTCCGATATGTTTAGAGTGAAAATTCCCTTTAAAACGGACAAAAAAGAATACTGCCACAGTAATAATAAGCAATAAAAACGACTGAACAATACCCACTGTTGTGCTTTTTGCGGCTGATTGAAGTGCAACTTCAAATAACTCTTTTCCAGCGATCCCTCCAACTGCAGCTCCAACTCCAAGGAAGGTACTCATATTTAAATTAACTGAAGTGGTTCCCCTTTTTATTAGCAGCATTGACATGGACGTCATTGCCAGAACAGTACACCCTGAGAGAAAGTTGATTGTCCCCAATGAAAATAGCTTTGTGGCATCTAAAAATGGTTTAATGATTATGCCGCCACCAATTCCACTAATGGCTCCAATTATTGAAGCAAATAAGCTGATCACAAAACTTAGAATGTTCATTTTTCCACTGAACCTTCTCATTAAAAAATTAATAAAAGTCTAGGAGAGCTATGGAAAAGCCCCTATTCGAAATATTGCCTTGTGCCAGTGCCCCACTTTAGGCCATAAAATGGCTATATTTTGGGAAAATGCATACTGAAATAGCTATTTAATGGGCGGCATGCCCCACGTACGCAATATTTCTTTTTTAAAAAGGGACTTTTTCAGCAGGCTCCTAGATGCTTATGCATCAGACTGAATCACAATTATTATTACGCAAAGCATAATACCGCTTGCTATGTCGGTTCATAGCCTTAAGGTGGCTGATGTTCTTGCGATTCCGTAACACCGCGTGAACTTGCTCCGCGGAAAGGAATCGCAAAGCCACTGAATTTGTTGGTTTTTAGCCCAGTTAGCTGGCCTTAATTGCGATTCGTGATTTGTCACCACGAACCATGATTGTGTAAATTCTACTCTGTGTCCATTTTGATCATATGCGTAGACTTCCATAAGTAAAGCAGGAGAGCCAGGTTTTGTATGTGAATTTGGGCATTACGACCTTTTTGCAGATGAGTCAAATATATCTTTATATTACTTTTTTCTATCACAATGTCAAGAAGTAACTCATAAGAGTGGTTGGATAAACAACTGTAATGACTGTCCGCTCATTGGGTTAGATCAAGCGCATCATCCAATAACCATACCGCAGGTTTGGATGAATTCAACCGTATTTTACAAAGGCGGAGTGTCGTCTTCCAATCCCAGGCGGATGAGTTGTTCGCGCGGGGCGTCGATAGAAGTGAGAAACTCGCGCAGGCTGGCTTTCAACCGCTCTACGGTTTCAGGTCGCACTTCAAATAAGTTGTTCTGCTGCTGCGGGTCGTCCTTGACATTGTAGAGTGCGCTGGACATCGGTCCGCGGGTGACGCGGGCGGAGTAGCGCTGCCCGTCGAAGTCGTCGTTCACGTGCACGTCGCCGAATTGGGGCGGCAGGGGAGAGTACCAGTTGAGCGGTTCATTTGCTTCAG
>CAZAAJ010000016.1:0-40217 GCA_964483135.1 uncultured Anaerolinea sp.
TCCTGACTGTGCGGCATGCTCCGGATTCGGTGTGCGACATCACCGGAATTCGCAATTTTACAACTTGTGCTGAAATCCAATATAACCCTATTGAAAACGGTTTATTAATAGAGTTTTTTGTATAATTGTTACAAGCACGAAAGAAACCGATTTTCTCGGAGGATGAATGAAAAATAACATCAAGATACTCTCGGGACTTGTCGTTATTGTCTTGAGTCTGATTTCCTGCACCTTCTCAATTGGAAACCCGACAGCTGTTGTTGATGAAAACGCAGTGAATACACAAGTGGCACAAACACTTGCGGCATTGGGCGGGGGCGGAGTTACAACCCAGCCTGTAGTTCTTCCAACAATCACCAGCGCGCCATTAGCCACTGCCGCCCTGCCAACTGTGGCGCCAACTGCCGTTCCGCCAACGCCAGTTCCTACCAAAGACACCTGCAACCAGGCAAAGTGGATCGAGGATGTGTCCGTTCCAGATGGCAGTCTTTACCTGCCGAATGTGGCATTCACCAAAACCTGGCGGATCCAAAACGTGGGCACCTGCACCTGGAACACCAGTTACGCCATCGTTTATTCGAGCGGGGATCACATGAGTGAAGCCGCAGCCACCGCGTTCCTTGGGAATGTTGCTCCCGGTGCGACGGTGGACATCTCGGTGAATATGAAGTCGCCTGCCAATAACGGTGAATACACCACTAACTTTATGCTGCGCAGCGATACCGGTCTCATTTTTGGAACCGGGTCCTCATTCAATGCACCGTTATTTGCGAACATCAAGGTAAACAAGCTGATGCTCATGCCAACCTTTGACTTGGGTGGGATTCTGCCCCTCCTGCCACTGGAAACCCTGGTCTATGATTTTGCAACCAATTACTGCTCCGGAAGCTGGAACAACGCCTCCACCCCCGGTACCCTGCCATGCCCGGGAGACACTTCCAGCCCGCTCGGGTACGTGGTGCGCAATGACAACCCGGTGCTCTCTGACGGGAAGACGTATAATGGCGTTGCCCTCGTGACCCATCCGCAATGGATCGACGGCGGTTCCATCGCAGGCAAGTTCCCGGTGATGGCTGTTCAGAACGGGATGAAATTCAGGGCAACGATTGGCTGCCGCCAGAATGCCAATGCCTGCACAGTGCGTTATTTCCTGCGGTATTACGAACAGGGCGTTGCCGGACTCAAACAGCTTGGTCAATGGGATATTAAATACAGCGATACCCCTCTTGCCATTGATGTCGACCTGTCAGCATTGGCGGGGAAGAATATCACCTTTGTTCTCCAAACGGTGACGGTGGACGCCTCCAGCCAGGACTGGGCGCAGTGGGTTAACCCCCGCATCATAAAATAACCTGAGAAGCACCAAATATAGGGGAGCCCCTTGGGGCTCTCTTTTTTCTGTTAGAATCGCATTATGCTTTTGAAATATAAACGTTACTTGTGGCTTCTGCTCCCTGTTGCCGGGATCCTGGCGGGATACCTGTTGTTAGCCCGTCCGGTGCAATTGAAGATCGACGGGGTCGAGCAAACAATTATCAGCCGGGCATTTACGGTGAGAGGTGTTTTAAGGGACGCCGGTATTCGGGTTTCTTCGTTGGATGAGGTTACCCCTGCTGCCGGCAAATGGGTGGACAGGGACACAAAAATTGAGTTCAACCATGCCGGGCTGGTGCAGGTTTGGGTGGAACCGGAGGGACAGCTCATCCCGGTAAACACAGCGGCGAAAACCCCCGCGGAAATCGTCAACGCAGCGGGATATTCACCGAGCATCAGTGATGAATACCGCATTAATGGGCAGTTGGTACTGGCGGACGCACCCCTTGAAAAATACACAGGAATGGTGCTTCAGTACAGCCCGGCTGTTATGATCTCGGTGCAGGTGGATGGTGAAACACTGCCAGTGTCCACAGCAGCGTCAACGATCGGTGACGCACTCTTCCAAGCCGGGATAGCGCTTTTCAATGGAGATGCGGTTTCACCCTCCACGGATACGCGACCGCAAGATGGGATGGAAGTGGTCATTAGCCGCGGAATGCTCCTGGAGATCCAGGTGGATGGACGTGTGCTTGAAGTCAACTCGAATGCTGACTCGGTGGGCGAGGCACTGGCAATCGCCGGGGTGGCACTTCAGGACCTGGATTACAGCAAACCCGCGGAATCCGAACCGCTGCCCGAAGATGGGAAGATCGAGGTCATGCGGGTCAGCGAAGAGATCATCCTGGAGCAATCCACCATACCATACACGGTCGAATACGTGGCGGATGACACCCTGGAGCTTGATCAGACCAGCGTAAAAGTTGAAGGATCGTATGGCTTGCAGGCAAAACGCATCCGCGTGCGTTACGAGAACGGCAAGGAAGTCAAGCGAACCGATGAAGGCACGGTGATCCTGAAAGAACCGGTGGCCCGCCAGGAAGCTTATGGCACGCAAATCGTATTAAGGACGCTGGATACACCGGAAGGCACGATCACCTATTACCGGGCAATTACCGTCACCGCGACGTCCTATTCACCCTGCAATTCCGCCGCTGACCGTTGTTACCCCATCACAGCCTCCGGCAAACCAGTTCAAAAAGGAGTCATTGCTGTCCGGCAGGCATGGTACCAGTTTCTTAAAGGAACCAAAATGTACGTTCCCGGATATGGGATCGGGTCAGTGGAAGATACCGGATACTACCCTTACAACCCCAACTGGATTGACCTGGGCTTTACCGATGCTGAATTTGCTTTATATGGCAAGTTCTACCCGAGTATTACCGTTTACCTGCTGGCGCCGGCGCCGGCGTATGTTCCGGGAGTGATGCCATAAAAATGCCATCACTTGATATTCATTCTCTATTACGGCGATACAACCTGGATCCCTATAAAGGGCTGGGGCAGAATTTCCTTGTCGATAACTCTGCGCTGGCAAAGATCGTTGAATCAGCGGCGATCGAAAAAGGTGACACGGTGCTGGAGATTGGCGCCGGACTGGGCAGCCTGACCCGCCTGCTGGCACAGGCGGCCAGGCGCGTGGTGGCAGTGGAGATCGACCGCAAGCTGATCCCGCCCTTAAAAGAAGTGATGAGCCGCAGCGATAATTGCGAGATACTCCAGGGGGATATCCTGGAACTGGATCCCGCCGTGATCGTTGGGGAGGCAGGCTATCTTGTGGTGGCGAACATCCCCTATTACATCACATCAGCCATCATCAGGCATTTGCTCACAGCCAAGGTTAAACCGACAAGGCTGGTACTGACCATGCAGCAGGAAGTGGCGCGGCGGATCTGCGCTGAACCCGGAGACTTATCGTTGCTGGCTTTGAGCGTACAGGTATTTGGATTCCCGCGCATTGTCAATACGATCCCGGCCGGGGCGTTCTTCCCGCCCCCCAAGGTGGATTCTGCCACATTGCGGGTGGATATTTATGAAGAACCGTTGATGAATGACCGCCAGCTGGCTGATTTTTTCCTGCTGGCAAAAGCAGGTTTTTCGCAAAAAAGGAAGATGCTGCGGAACACGATGTCTTCCGGACTTAAGATATCTTCAGAGAAAGCGGAGGAATTACTGCGTTCAGCTGGAATCGATTCAACGCGGCGGGCGCAGACGCTAGACCTGGTGGAATGGCGGACACTGGTGGGGGAATACGAAAACACGCCGTGAAATCGCTAATTTATATTTGTTTCTTTGTTCTCGATCGCGGCGAGGGCAAGGAAAAATTCCTCATCGAATTTTTTCTCAAGTGCTAAATTTGTTCCCCTGATTTGATCGACCACTTCTTTCGACCACTTGACATAGTTGAGTTTGTGGTCTTTATCCCAATTCGGCGGGGTAAGGCGAATATCCCTCACGTTGGTGGTCTTATCAGCGATTTTTACCGTTTTTGCCTCAAATGACTTTTTAGCGGCTGTCTCGACCTGGATACGCTTGCGAATTTCTTTTGGGAGTGATTTGTCATCGGTCACTTCCTTGACAATCCCGAGGATTTCCGATCCAAAACGGGTCTCAATTTCATCGTCTTTGGTCGGGGTATCCTCAAGCACATCATGTAATAGAGCCGCTGCGAGAATTTTAATATCCCTTACCTGCCCGGTATTCCAGAGTAATCCAACAGCTTGGATCGGGTGATTGATGTAGGCTGTTCCATGCAGCTGACCTTCAGGTTTATCTTTGCGATTGCCAAAGCGATGTTTCTCGGCTGCAAATTCCAGAACAGATAGGAAAACAGTAAATTCGTCGTCGTTCATAGTTCCTCCCTGATAGGTAATTGTTTTCGGGCATTGGAAAATAATACCGAGTAAAAAAGGGCCTATCTTTATTTCTTTTGAAGTTTGCGGTAGCGTGCTCTCAACTGCCACACGCGCAGGGCAGCTTCCACCTGGATGCGCAGGTTCATCTTGGATTGACCGAACTTTCGTTCAGCGAAATAGATTGGGATTTCCTTGATACGGAATCCGAGCCGGGTGGCGACATAAGCCATTTCCACCTGGAAGATGTAACCGTTCGAACGGATCTCATCCAACGGGATGGCTTCGAGCACATGGCGTTTCCACAGGCGGTACCCTGCGGTCATGTCTTTGATTTTAGAGCCCAATATCACGCGGGAATATTCATTGCCAAAACGCGAGAGCCATTTACGCCAGACTGGCCAGTCATGATCAAGGCTGCCGCCAGCAACGTAGCGTGAACCGATCACCAGGTCTCCCTGGTCAAGTGCTTCGGTCATTTCCATCAGCTTTTCAGGCGGATGCGAAAAATCGGCATCCATCTGCGCGATGGCGTCCACGTCTGTTTTTAGCAGCATTTTGAATCCGGTCACGTAGGCGGTGCCAAGGCCAAGTTTACCGGTGCGATGCAGAACCTGCACACGACCGGGGTACTGGCTGCAAAGCGCGTCTGCCACAAGTCCGGTGCCATCGGGGCTGTTGTCATCAATAATGAGCACCTGAAGACCCGGAAGAGGCAATGCCATTAACCGGGCTGTGATCGGGGGAAGATTCTCTTTTTCGTTATAGGTGGGGATGATGACAGCGATTTTCATGGAGATTTATTCTACCGCGGCTTTTGCTTTGATCAGGAATTTACAGTTTTGTGCCCCGGCAGCGATGCATTCGGTTTCCGAGATTTCGAAATCGTCACTATAAGAAAAATCTTTCACAGCCTGGTCAATGAATCCTTCAAAGAATGCACAAATATGCTCAGTAGTCTGCTGGTGACTGCAATTGGGGCATTGTCGGATGAGGAATTCAAAACCATCCTGACCTTCACGCTTGCAGACAATCGTGCGCATATCGCTGATCGAATTTAAGAAATTAGAAAGACGGTTGAGGCGAATCAATAAAACGTCATCATCCAGCTCCGGTACCACCGGGGTAGTGGGGAGCGGGCTCGTGCCGAAGTGCATACCGCTCAGCTTCATAGTGGTGCGTCCGGCCCGAATGGAAAGAGAACGTCCGCCCCGTTTTCCCATGACATCATTCAGGGAAGCAAATAACTTTGAAAAATTCTCGTTGGAAAAATCGCAATTCATGTCATTAGGCGGGGGAGTCTCTTCTAAATCTGGCAGACCCGCGTGATGGTAGATGGCCTTCATGGCACCTGCCCCTACCACCTCTTTTAGTGCCTGGAGGGTGATCCGAACAAACCGGTTGGGAAGGTAAAGACCGTCTGGCATGAAATTATCCATTCATTTCCTGTTGAAGGATGGCACAAAGGTCATCTGCAGCGCGGCGCATCTCCAGGAAAATCATACCGAGCTTCGCCTGCTGGTTGACAAGAGCGGTGAGCACCGCCTTTTCACCGACAGAAATAAGAACAACGTAGCCATTATCGCCTTTAATATGAACCTGTTCAAGCGAGCCGCGGCCCATCTCTTTGCTGATCTGTTCGCCGAGTGAAAGCATGGCAGCCGACATGGCAGAAACGCGGTCTTCGCTTATTTCCGGCTGCAGGTTCGAAGCAATGATCAAGCCGTCAACGCTTACCACGGCAGTTGCCAGGATATCCGGCGAGGATTGCTGGAGGGCCTGCATACAGTCTATTAGTGCTTGTTTTTTTGGATGAACCAAGATTTATTCTCCTGCTGATGGTTATTACCAAATTACTTTAACACACCCAATATTGAGTGTCAAGAATCAAAATCTGCTTAATTGATCAATATATTATGACACCGATTCGGCCGGGTGATTTTTTTGCGAACGGATGACGATCAACTGCGCGCCAAGGATGGCTGCCAGGATGATGGCACAACCGATAATCTGCAGGGTGTTCATCCTCTCTGCAAGGAACCAGGCGCCAAAAAGCGCCGCAAAAACCGCTTCCAGGCTCAGGATCAGGGCTGCGTCAGCCGCCGGGGCATGTTTTTGCCCCACAGCCTGCAGGGTGAACCCGATGACAATCGATCCCAACCCGGCGTACAAAACGGATGGAAGGACTGCTTTTATGCTTATCATATCCGGCGGTGAAGTGAAAAAGGAGGATACCAGATGGAGCAAACCGCAAATCAGGAATTGCCCCACTGAAAAGACAAAAACGTCCATTTTCCTCACCGAAAGACCAACAATGATGACGTGGAGTGCCCAGATGAACGATCCAATCAGCACGATGAGGTCTCCAGTAGAGGGAGCCAGCCGTTTGCCGCCAGTGGAAAGCAGGTAAGTGCCAATTATGGCTGCCAGTGCTGCCAGCCAGATCACTGGCCGGGTGCGTACCTTCCAAAAAACAGCCAGAAAGATTGGCACCAGCACCACGTAGATGCCGGTGATGAATCCAGCCGAGCCGGCCGAGGTCGTTTCAATACCTGCCTGCTGCAACGCACTCCCGCCATATAAAAGCAGTCCAGCAGGAAAGATCCACAAAAAAGAGCGGTTGACTTTCTTTAACCTTGGCAGGATGAACGGCAGCATCACCAGCCCTGCCAGTAGAAAGCGTACTGCGTTGAAACTGAAGAAACCAAGTCTGACCGAAGCCTGCCGCTGTGCAACAAAGCCGCCGCCCCACACGATCGCTGCGAGGAGCAGAAGCAGGTCCGAAGTAAGCCGTTGTGAGCGCGCGGGTTGGTCAGGCATATATGGCGAGATAGTGATCAGCGGTTGTGTTTGAAGTTTTTGCTCGCTTCGGACATGCGCCATTGTTTGAGCAGCGCTGCGAGTTCCATATTGATCCTGGCTTTTCCCCAATCGTTTTCAAATTTCTCTGCTGGCAGCGCAGTGAGGGCTTGATGAATCTCCTCAGCTATTTCAGGTGTGATACCTTCTTCATGCAGAGTTGAGCCCCATCGGGTCTTCTCTTCCTGGGTGAACGGGGCAGATTCGACCAGTTTTAAAAGCTGCTGGCTCTGGGGTGTTTTGTGAGTAGACATATTTGCCTCCGGAATGGAATCGAAAGAATTCCATCAAATGAATTGTACCGGATAAATTGACAGCGAGCATCCCCGATGCAACTTTGGTTCACCTCCTGCGTATGTTTGATATCAAAATTAATGGAGATTTGAAATGACTGAAACCAGGAAGTTATATCGTTCAAATACTGATAAAAAGATTGCTGGCATCTGCGGAGGGCTTGGTGACTATTTCAATATCGACCCCACAGTGATGCGCATCCTGTTTGTGGCAGGCTTTTTCCTTACCGGATCGCTGGTATTCTGGCTTTACCTGGTGCTGTGGGTCGTTATCCCGGAAAGCCCAACTGTAATATAGGAGGTGAAAATGGAGGAACCTATGAAAAAACTATATCGTTCCCGTTCTGACCGGCGTCTTGCCGGAGTGTGCGGCGGACTGGCTGCTTACTTCAACATTGACCCGACCTTGATCCGATTACTTTTTGTGCTTGGACTGTTGTTCGTCGGTGGAACTATGCTGGCTTACA
The DNA here is from genome assembly GCA_964483135.1 of uncultured Anaerolinea sp. Taxonomy (GTDB): domain Bacteria; phylum Chloroflexota; class Anaerolineae; order Anaerolineales; family Anaerolineaceae; genus UBA6107. Next base: position 7,846 of record CAZAAJ010000016.1, read on the forward strand.
TTATTCTGATGATCTTGATCCCGGGAGAACCGGCACTATAACGATTCAAACAGAAAAAAAGCCGGAGATCACACTCTCCGGCTTTTTTTATTCGTAGCGCAGCGCTTCGACAGGTTCAAGATTGGCTGCCCGGTTCGCCGGGTAAAGGCCAAAGAACAGGCCAACTGCAGTAGAGAAGATGGTCGCCAGCAGGATAGCATCAATGCCGACTTTGGGGGTGAATGGTGTACCGCTGGCAGCAGCAATGCGTCCGACCACGAAGGCGATCAACCATCCCAATCCGATGCCAATCACCCCGCCAAAGAGGCTGAGCATTGAGGATTCAGTTAGGAATTGAATGAGGATATCTTTTTTACGCGCACCCAGGGCTTTACGCAGGCCGATCTCACGGGTACGTTCGGTGACAGAAACCAGCATGATATTCATGATGCCGATGCCGCCTACCAGCAGGGAAATGCCCGCCACTCCACCGAGAAAAATGGTTAAAACACCGGTAATCGTTTTGGCGGTGGCGACAAAATCCTGCTGCGAGAAGATGGTGAAATCATCCTGACCGATCTTGGAGCGGTGCCGGCTTCGTAGAATTTGCGAAATTTCCTCGGTAGCCTGCTGCATCTGGTCAGGTTCAAGCACGCTCACCAGGATCATGTCCACACGGTTGCCGGTGCGCCGGGTGATACGGGATTGGGCGGTGGTAAATGGCACCATCACCACGTTGTCCTGCGAACCAAAGGCGCCACCGCCTTTTGATTCCAGCACTCCGGTAATACGGAACGGCTGCCCATTAAGTCGTACGGTTTCACCGACAAGCCCATCCCGGCGGCCGAATAACTTATCTGCTACGTCAGGTCCGATCAGGACAACTGAGGCGTTGCCAATATATTGTTCCTGGGTAATGAATTCTCCTTCAGTGACAGTGTAATTGCGAACATCCGCATACGAAGGGGTTACACCAACCAACGAGGTGGAGGTGGATTCACCGCTATAAGTGATCTTGACTTCGCCATTTACCACCGGAGCCACTTTATAGATCGATGGCGCCTGGAATTGATCCAGCAGAGCTTTGGCATCTTCAAGGGTAAGTGGTTCAACATGAGTGACTTCTGTGGTCTGGTTGCCGCGGAAGACAAAGAGCAGGTTGCTGCCGATGCCGCTGATGGAACCGGTGATGGTATCCTGCGCGCCAACCCCGACCGCGAGCATGGCGATGACCGCGCCTACGCCAATAACAATCCCCAGGATGGTGAGGATGGAGCGCATTTTGTTCGAAGCTAGGCTTTCGAGGGCTTCACGGATGGCTTGACCGAGGTTCATGCTATCTCCTCCTCGATCAACCCGTCACGCAGGTGGATGATACGGCGTGTTTGTGAGGCGATAGTTGGGTCATGGGTAACGATGATCAACGTGGTTCCACGTGTACGGTTGAGTTCAAGCAGCAACTCCATGATCTCCTTGCCTGATTTTGAGTCCAGATTGCCAGTAGGTTCATCAGCCATAAGGATGGCAGGGTTGTTTACCAGGGCGCGGGCAATCGCCACGCGCTGCTGCTGACCGCCGGATAGTTCTGTCGGTTTGTGGTACATACGGTCGCCTAAACTTACTGATTCAAGTGCGTTTTTGGCGAATTGGATGCGGTCTTTCTTTTCGATACCGGCATAACGCAAGGGAAGTTCAACATTGGAAAGCGCGGTTGCGCGCGGCAACAGGTTAAAGCTCTGGAAGACAAAGCCAACTTTGCGGTTGCGGATGTCAGCCAGTTCATCATCTTCAAGCGAATGAACTTCCTCACCATCCAGGATGTAATTACCGCTGGTTGGGCGATCAAGGCAGCCAAGCAAATTCATCAAGGTCGATTTGCCTGAGCCTGAAGGACCCATGATGGCAATTACCTCTCCACGGTCAATGGAAAACGAAACACCATCAAGCGCATGGACTTCCATCTTCCCCATGGTGTAAATCTTCTTTAAGTTGGCGGTTTCAATCACATGATCAGGCATGGTATTCCTTAAAAAGGTGGCCTGCCTGCTGAAAATCCCGAAAAATCGGCGGAAGGATTAAGGATAATCACATCTCCTTCTTTAACATCGCCCGAAACCAGTTCGCTCACGGTATCTGATGAAGCGCCGATTTCAATTTCTACCTTGGTGGGGACCCCATTTTTCATAAGGTAAATCACTTGTTTATTGTCCACCATGCGGACTGCCCGGTTGGGGATGAGGAGGATATCGGACAGATTGCTGGTAATGATATTCACTGCCGCGGTCATGCCGGGAAGCACACTGGCATCAGGGTTTAGCAGTTCAATGGTTACTTCAAAATTAACCACACCAGCGGTGGAAGTGCCCACCCTGGCAACCCGGGTGACTCTACCCTGGTATTGACCATCGGTGATAGCATCAAAGGTGAGGTCTACGTTTTGACCGACTTTGATGCTATTGATGTCCACTTCTGGAACCATCACATCCACCAGCATGCGGGAAAGATCGTCAATGCGGAAGGCAACTGAACCTGCGTTCACCAGGTCTCCCACCATGAGGTTTGTATCGGTGATCGTACCTGCAAATGGGGCGGTCAGCCTGACCATATCGATGGTCGCCTGGATAGCAGCAACCCGCGCTTTGGCAGCGGCGATATCATCGGGGTCTGCACCGTTTTTCAGGCGATCCCACTCTCTTTGTGCATCGTCAAGCTTTGCTTTCGCAACGGCTACTTCACCCTCCGAGATCAGGATTTCCTGCTGGTCGGGGGCATCCGTGTAAAATTTTAAGGTGTTCTCGGCGTTTTCAAGTGCAATTTTGGCGTTAGCCAGGTTGCTCAACGCACTGGCTTTCAATGGGTCGGTATCTGCGCTTTCTACATAACGATCGTAGAGATCTTCCGCCTTATCCACCTTGTCTTTTGCCAGGGTCACCGCAGCGCGCGCTGCATCGATCCGGTCCTGGTTGGTCACATTAGCGGTATTCGAAAACTTGCGGTTCCAAAGTGCCTTGTTGTAAGCTTCTTGAGCTTTGGCGAGAGCCAATTGTGCCTGTGACTGCGCCTGGCTTGAGGAAAGCAGGTTATCCAGGTTGCGTTGGGCAGTTACCAGGTCAGCGCGTGCGAGGATGACATTTTGCGGTACGGAGCCTTCAGAAAGTTCGGCAAGTACGGCGCCCGCAGCAACCTTGTCATCTGTGGACTGATTAATGAGGACCACCCGTCCACTCGTCTGCCAAACGAGCGTCGCGCTTTGATTGGCATGCACGGAACCGGTTGCCCCAATGATGGCAAGCAGGTTCCCTTTTTCAATCACCTGGGTTTGTACACCGGCAGCGGTAGCTTTTTGCTTGTTTATCGTAGTGATTGTGATCCAGCCGGCTATAGCCAAGACAACCACGATGCCAATAATCCAATAGATTCGTTTTGATTTCTTTTTCATGATACCCATCCCATATTCTCTGTCTTTAACTTTTTGATTGTAACCCAATCCATTATAATTTCTTATATGAAAATCATTAGAGTATTCCAGCTGATCGTCTTTTTTATTTGCATGATGGTACCGTTTACCGAATCCACCGTTCTGCTGGTCACCCCGGAGGAAAAAGTACAGCAACTAACGAGGAATATCGACTTTGATTATGCCTCCTGGACAATCGACGCCGTTGCCATCAAGGCGGGTGAGACTGGGATAGATGTTCCACAGCGGTTGACACCGGCGCAGCAGCATCAGTTGGTGATACGTTATTTTGACCTGGTAAATGAGTTGGAAAAGGTAAAGTACCAGGTGGAATTAATCTACGCCGATCCGAAAGAAAAACATCCGGAAATTAATGCCGCCGACCTATTGGCAAACCAGGAGGAACTTCAGACCGCGCTGCAGAAATTGGATCCGCTGGTGGAAAGCATCCTGCAACGCCAGGTGGCAGGCACCCTGGTGGAAATGGGAATTGCCCGGTTGGGCGAGGTGGTCCCTCCTGTGCTGTACCACACCTCGGCGACTCCGAAATCGCTTATCACATCGCCGCGCGGTAGGATCGAACAGGATGTGAGCCTATCGCTGATGACGGATCTCACGCTCGAAGAAACCACGACGCTGGAAACCCGAGTGGAGCAAAGCACGGGTGAATCCGCGCTGGTGCTGGGAACAGGCGGTATCGGGGTTTACCCGACGATGATCATGCGCACCTCAGATCTTGCCTGGGTGTTGAACACGATCGCGCACGAATGGACACATAATTACCTGACGATCCGCCCGCTGGGACTGAATTACGACACCACCGCGGAACTACGCATTATGAACGAGACTACCGCGTCCATCGCCGGCAACGAGATTAGCGCGCAGGTCTTGAAAACCTACTACCCGGAACTGGCATTGACCGGAGAGAATTCGAGTAAACTGGCGGCACCGGTGAAGGATGAACCATTCAATTTCCAGGTAGAAATGCACGATACCCGCGTGAAAGTTGATGAGCTGCTCGCTGCCGGGAAGATCACGGAAGCTGAAGCCTACATGGAAGAACGCCGCCAGGTTTTCGTCAATCACGGTTATATCATCCGCAAGCTCAACCAGGCGTATTTTGCTTTCTACGGTGCTTATGCAGATAACCCGGTCAGTGCTGCAGGGGAAGACCCGGTAGGGGAGGCAGTGAGAGAGGTACGCGCAAAAAGCCCGACCCTGGCAATCTTTTTACGGCAGATGGGGCAGATGAACAGTTACGATGATCTGAAAATCGCGGTAAATCAGTAATTCAATCAATTTCAGTCGAGGAGGGGGCAGCCAGGTCTGGCAGATCCCGTTCGATCTCATCCGGCGACTGGCCTTTTTCAAGGCGGTCGACGACTTCGTCAAACTCGCCTGGCAGGTCATCGGCACCCACCTGGTCGCGCATATCGCGCATCATCCTGCCAAGCTTGCGGGGATCGTCTTCCAGAGAATCCAGGTTGGCGGGGTCAGCCATCTCCGACAAGCGGGAGAGGTCGTTGGTCGCCACTCGTATCTTGCGGATGATGCGTTGTACCTTCGATGAAGAACAATTCGGGCAGACGGGTACAAACAAATCGTACTCGGCATACGACAGGCGGATATCGAATTTCTTGTGGCAATCCTGGCAGCGGTATTCGTAAAGGGGCATGCAAACCTCAGGCAAACAAATGATTATCAATTATAATCTTCTCATCCTTGAGAAAAAGTGGTGTCCATGCCTTCTGATGACCTTTCTTTTGACCTGTATCATCCCAAACCGCTGCTGATCGTGCTTTCCGGCACTTCAGGAGTTGGCAAGGACGCGGTGTTAAAAGGATTGCGGCGGCGTAATTTGCCATTGCATTTTGTAGTCACCGCCACCAGCCGGCCGCCCCGCCCGGATGAAGTAGACGGTAAGGATTACTTCTTTTTTTCAAAGGAGGAATTCGAGCAGCGGATAAAAAATGGGGAGTTCATTGAATACGCCCTGGTCTATGATCAATACAAAGGAGCCCCGCGCTGGCAAATTGATGAAGCCCTGATGAGCGGGCAGGACGTGGTCATCAAGGTGGATGTGCAGGGGGCTGCGACTTATCGGAAGTTGTATCCGCAGGCTGTTCTCATTTTTCTACTCCCTAAAACCAAGGATGAATGGTGCGGCCGGTTGAAAGCGCGCAATACCGAGACCCCTGAGGATTATAAACTGCGCGTTGAAACCGCCAAACAGGAATTGTTACAAATTGAAATGTTTGATTATATTGTCATCAACGCGGATGAGCTGCTCGATAAAGCGGTGGATGATATTGTTGAAATAATAAATGTAGAACATCATCGTGTAAAACACAGGAAAACCCTCTAAATGACTGATCAATATTCACAAAACCCCGGACAAACCTCTCAAAGCCAGGCGAGGATTCCGGTCAGACTGAACGCGGCAGCCGATAAACCCATCGTTACTTACGTCATAATGGCATTAACTATCCTTGTATTCGGGGTGCAGTACCTGTCGCAAAGCCTCAGCGCCAATCATTATGACTGGCCTTACCTGCTGGGCGCCAAGATAAATGAACTCATTCTTACCGGGCAGGTGTGGCGGTTAATCACACCGGTTCTATTGCACGCCAGCATTTTGCATATTGGTTTTAATATGTACGCCTTGTTTATCATCGGACCGCAGCTTGAGCGGTTTTACGGGCATAAGCGATTCCTTTTACTTTACCTGATTGCTGGATTTACCGGCAATGTGCTCTCGTTCGTACTTTCTCCCAATCCCTCACTTGGTGCTTCTACTTCAGTGTTTGGTCTGGTGGCGGCGGAAGCGGTTTTCATTTACACCAACCGCAAACTATTTGGGGAAAGAGCGCGCGGGATGCTCGTGAACCTGGGAGTAGTCATCCTGGTTAACCTGGCGCTTGGGTTGCAGCCCGGCATCGATAATTGGGGGCACCTGGGCGGCCTGGCAGGCGGGCTGATCTTTGCCTGGTTTGCCGGTCCGGTTTTCAAAATGAGTATTGCCACCGACGCCCTCAATTATCAACTGGTGGATTCCCGCGCAAAAAAAGAAGTATTGTGGGGCGCGATGCTATCAGGCGGGCTTTTCCTGGCGGTGGTGATCGGCCGATTCCTGGCCGGTTAATAATGACCGGATACACTACGGTCTTCTTATGCTATGATGAACATATCTTAAAAATTGGAGGAATAATGACCACACCTGCAACACCTGAAGTTCCACCCGCAGTAAACCCGGAAATCACCAGCGATGATCGCTTATGGGTAGTTCTCTGTTTCATCTTTGCCCCGCTTATCCCACTGGTGACATTGTTCATGGACACCAAGAAAGATCGACCCTTCGTCAAGTATCACACTATTCCAACTCTCATCTTCGGGATCGTTGAGTGCATCGTTATTGCCCTGTTGTCCTGGATCCCGGTTGTACAGTGCATCGTTCCATTTATTTATATTATCAATATCATTTATGCCATCAAAGCCAACAAGGGTGTCAATTTGGATATCCCCGTGATCACCAAGTTTGCCCAGGGGCAAGGCTGGTAAATTCATTTTATCGGATTAAAAAGCTCTTCCAATTGGAAGAGCTTTTTTGATATTTTCGATCAAACAGTAATCGTTTCGCCACCCAGGTAAGCCTTGATCACCATGGGATCATGCAGGAGCTCGCTGGCTCTCCCGCTCAATGCGATGCGGCCGGTATCCAGCACATAGCCCCGGTTGGCAATCGACAAAGCCATCAGGGCATTCTGCTCGACCAGCAGGATGCTTGTCCCGCTGGCGTTGATCTCCCGGATGATCTGGAAGATGCTTTCCAGTAAAATTGGCGACAGTCCCATTGAAGGTTCATCCAGCAGCAGCAGGCGCGGATGAGCCATCAATGCCCTGGCAATAGCAAGCATTTGCTGCTCACCACCGGACAAAGTGCCGGCAAGTTGTTTGTGGCGCTCTTTCAAGCGGGGAAACAACACATACATTTTTTCATAATCTTCCCGGATGGATTTCTGATCGCTGCGTGTAAATGCACCCATGGTCAGGTTCTCTTTAACAGACAAACCTGCAAAGACATGGCGACCTTCCGGCACCAGGGCGATACCACGCCTGACCACATCATGCGGCGGGACTTTGGAGATCTCCTCCCCTTCGAAGACGACCTTGCCAACAGCGGGTTTGATCGACCCGCAAATGGTCATCAGGGTCGTTGTTTTGCCTGCGCCATTGGCTCCGATCAGGCACACGATCTCACCCGATTCGACGGTAAGAGAAACCCCATCGATGGCACGGATCTTTCCATAATAAGTTTCGATATTGTCAACGCTCAATAATGTCATAAGGTTTTCCAGCCAGCGACGAAGAAATGGCAGCCTTTACAGTTAAAGATGTATAACAGCCGTCCCGAGGTAAGCTTTGATGACGCGAGGATCCTTCTGAACCTCAGCCGGTTTACCTTCAGAAATCTTTTGCCCGAAGTCCAGCACGGTTACCTGCTCACTGATGCTCATGATGAGGGACATGTCATGCTCAATAATGAGGATTGCCAGACCCAGCGTGTCACGCAAGCGCTGAATTAACAATGAAAGCTCGCGGGTTTCGGTTGGATTCATGCCGGCTGATGGTTCATCAAGCAACAATAATTTGGGCTGACCCGCGATGGCGCGCCCGATCTCAAGGCGCCGCTGCGCGCCATAAGGGAGGTTGCGCGCAATCTGGTCGCCCAGTCCGCTCAATCCGATGAGTGCCTGGATCTTTCCTGCCTTTATCAAAGTTGACCGGTTTTCACTACGGTAGCGCCGGGTGTGAAACGCGGTGTCAAACAGGCTGGTCTTCATCTGGATATGTTCACCCGCGAGGATGTTTTCAAGCACGGTCAGGTTGGAATAGGTGCGGATATTCTGATAAGTCCTGCTGACACCTTTTTCAGCAATCCTGTGCGAGGGCAGCCCGGCAATATCCTGCCCGTTGAGGATGATCTCGCCGGAATCCGGCTTGTAAAAGCCGGTGATGCAATTAAAGCAGGTGGTCTTTCCAGCGCCATTGGGACCGATGAGACTGCAAATCGAACCGGCAGGGATTTCGAAGGAAAGGTCTTCGACTGCTTTAATGCCGCCAAAGTTGATGGTGAGGTGCTTTACAGAGAGGATCGGCGGGTTCATACGCTATCCTTTTCTCTGGCAATCAGGTCAAGGATGCGGGCTTCCAGTTTGGGGGCGACACGCGGAAGAAACCCGCTGGGTTTGAGAATCATCATGGTCACCAGCAGGATCCCGAAGATGAGCATGCGGAATTCTGAAAAACCGCGCAGCATATCCGGCAGGGCAATCAATCCGAGTGCGCCCAGGATGACGCCGTACTGGTTGCCCAGCCCGCCGAGGATGATCAGGCACAGGATATTAATGGATGAAAGGAGATTGAAATTATCAGGGAATATCGACCCCTGCCAGGCAGCGAATACAACACCCGCCACTCCTCCTATGAAAGCACCCAGCGCAAATGCCAGCAATTTGTACCAGACTGTATTAACCCCCGAGATCTCTGCCACATCTTCATCTTCCCGGATCGCCATCCAGGCGCGGCCAATTTTAGAATTGATGAGCCGGTTGGTGATGAAAACGAAAAAGACGATGAGGACAATGATCAAGAAGTAAAAATGCACCCCGGTATTGAATGTCATCCCAAAAAGCACTGGCTTATCGATACGGATGATTCCCTGCGAGCCATTGGTGATGGTTTTCAAGTTGAGCAGCAATAATCGCGTGATCTCGCCAAACCCAAGCGTGACGATGGCGAGGTAATCCCCCCTCAGGCGCAGCACCGGGATGGAGATCAATGCTCCCACCAGCGCGGAAACCAGCCCGCCAACCAGGAGCATGATCCAGAAGGGGACATGCATATCGAACATCTGCGAAGCGAAAATACCATAGACATATGCGCCGATGCCATAATATGCTGCGAATCCCAGGTCAAGCAAGCCGGCAAATCCGACGTGGATGAGGAGACCCAGCCCCAGGATGATGTACAACCCGGCGTAACCAAGCACCCGAACCCAGAGATTCACCTGCGGGATCGGGAAGAACGGCAATGTGAGGAGCAATATGCCGAACATTGCCACAAAGATCCACTTGATCCAGGACAAACGGGAGAATAGTTCGGATAACTTTTTTAGCAAGGTCATAATCTCTCCCTAAAGTTTTTTCTGGAATTTGCGGTGTCCCAATAAACCATTGGGCATGAAAATCAGCGTGAGGATGAGCACAACAAACGCGACCACATCCTTGTATACGGCGGGGAGAACCCGGACGCTCACCGTCTCCACCAGGCCCAGCAGGTATCCGCCGATCATGGCACCGGGGATGCTGCCAATACCGCCCAGCACCGCGGCAGTGAATGCCTTGATCCCTGGTACAAAACCCATATCCACGCGAATTTGCAGGTAGAAAAAACCGACCATGACGCCGGCAATACCCGCCAGCGCGGAACCAATAAAGAAAGTGGTGGAGATGGTGCGGTTGACATTGACACCCATCAGGGCAGCCGTATCTTTATCCTCTGAAACAGTCCTCATTGCCAACCCGATCTTAGTGAATCTGACGAGCAGGAACAGGAGCAGCATGGTCGTCAGGGAGAGGATGACGATGAACAAGCGTGAATTAGAAATAAAAATCCCGGCCACCGTAAATCCCTCAGTGCCGAGAATGGCGGGGTAGGTCTTGGCAGCGGCTCCTCCGAAAGTATCCAACACCTTTTGTATTCCGCTGCTGAAGGTTGTTGGGAAGAGGAGATTGCCGCCAAGCTTGATGCCAAAGATTTTTTTTCCAAAGGTTGGAACCAACCGGACGGTTTCCTGCAGGATGATGGAAGCGCCGATGGCACTGATGAGAGGAGCCAGGCGGCCGGCTTTTCGTAATGGTCGGTATGCCACCCTTTCGACAACGACGCCGGTTAGCCCGGCCCCCAGCATACCGATCAGGAAAGCGATCAGTATAGAGAGGATGGGATTTGAGGCAAGCAAGCCTGTTTTTTGCATCAGACTGGTGGCGAAAAATCCCCAATAAGCCCCCACCATGAAAATATCGCCATGAGCGAAATTTACCATCGAGAGAACACCATAAACCATGGTGTACCCGAGGGCAATCAGTGCATAAAAGCTGCCAATGGTAATCCCGTTGACAACCTGTTCCAAAAAAGCTTGCAATCCGGCAGACATTGGCATGAGTGTATTTTTCCAGTCCAGAATGGAGGGCGATTTCAATCGCCCTCCATTCATAGTGATGTGTCTACAAGCTATTTCCCAAAACCGTATTCTTTCATCGGAGTGATTACGCCATCTTTAACTTCAAAGACTGTGATGGAAACAACTTTTAAGTCGCCTGCCTCATCAAATTCCAGGTGACCGGTAACCCCGGTAAACGGCGTGGCGCGGATGGAATCAGCAAGGGCTTTGCGCCCAATGACCAGGTTACCCTGGGCATCCACTTTGGTGACGCGATCGGCTGCCTGTAGGAGTATGGTCGCGGCATCGAAGGAGCCCGGACCATAAGCAACCGGATCGCTGCCAAATTTCGCCTTGAATGCAGTCAGGAATTCATCGTAACCACTGGCACCGCCAACTGCACCAAAGGTCATGAAAGCGCCTTCAGCAGCTTTGCCGGCTGCATCTGCAAAGGACGGCTGGGATTTGATACCGTCAGGTCCGAAGAAGAAACCAGCGTAATTGGCTGCGCGGGATTGAACAACGAGTTTCATGCCTTCGGCATCCATGCCGCCGAAATAGACGGCTTCCGGATTGGTTGCAACCGTTGTGGAAACGACTGCCGAGTAATCAGACTCGCCGCGGGTGATGCCTTCAAAAGAGGTCACAGTTCCGCCGAGGGCGGTGAATCTCTCTTTCACGGCGGTCGCCAGACCTTCGCCATAGATGGATTGATCATGGATGATCCCAATGGATTTGACGCCAAGAACGTTAAAGAGGTAATCTGCAGTCACTTCAGCCTGGAGGTCATCATTGGCCACTGTACGGAAGACATTTTCAAAACCCTGCGCAGTCACGGCAATAGCTGTGCTGGAGGGGGTGATCATGACAACATTATGCGCAGCATAAATATCTTCTGCGGGAACGGCTGAACCCGAGCACATGGGGCCAACGACGCCCAGGACCAACGGGTCGGCAGAGAATTTTTCAGCGACGGTGACGCCGGAAGCCCCTTCACAGGCATCGTCCTGACCCTCAGAAACCACAGGAAAGCCTTTGAGAGATCCACCAAACTGCTGGATCGCAAGATCAACGCCGTTAAGCATGTCGGTACCGTAAACAGCATACCCGCCGGCAAGCGCAGAGGAAAGACCAATCTTCACCGATTGTCCGGCTGGGATAACAATATCGCCCCAGGGGTCAGCTGGAACGGCTTCAGTGGCGGCAACCGCGGCTTCGGTTGCTGCTTCAGTTGCCGCTGGTGCGGCAGTAGGCGACGCTTTGGGTGCGCACGCAGTGAACAATAATGCAAGTACCAGTAGAGCTCCAAAAAACCTCATCTTTTTCATGTTGCATTCTCCTTAGTTAGATTGAACGACCAGTGTGTTTATTGAAACGCCAAGCAAGATAATGATTGCAGCACCTCCTGAATCTTGAGCAACTACAAAAAAGCCACCTGCTTTTGGTCAGGTGGCTTTTGTAAATACTCTTGAATTGATCTTATGCTTTTACTTTTGCCAACCTAACCCGAAATATGCTTACCCACGCCATAAGGCCCATAAGCATCCAGAAATAAATTGCATAAATCAAACTGGTTAAGTTGTTCATAAGAAGTCTATATAAGTTAGCATAATACAAGTTGAGAAATTTAAAGTCAATAGGTTTTAAGAATTTTAAGGTAATTTTAAGATAGCTCATCAATTTTGACTTCGAAATCATCGGAAAAATAAAAAAGGCAGGAATTATTATCCCTGCCTTTTGAATTCATGTATGGCTGGTTATGGCTGGCTGATCTCGAACCAGTTGATGTACACATTTACTGGATATGAGTCATAGGAGGATACGCCAACACCCACCAGACCTTCCTTCAGGTCTTTATTTTGCACGGTGCGGGTTTTTACTCCATTAATATACAAAGTTAGATCCTGACCCTGGCAAATAGCAGTGTAGATGTTGGTATCACGCCCCATTTTGATGGCTGTAGAACCGCCATCGTATAAGGTGGTATATCCCTTTTTGATCACCGCATCGTAATAGGCGATGTACCAGGTACCGTCATTGGCGATGTTGAATTCATACCAACCCAGGTTTTCATCATAGCGGCAGATCAGGGTGACTGAATTATCGTTGTTTCCCCAGTTTTCAGCTTCAGCGTCAATACGGACGTCTGAGTAGATCCAGGGGTCGTATACGACATAGGGCCAAAGGTTGTAATCAGATAATTCGAATTTTAATTGCCCGTTTTCATAGAAGATATCCATCTTATCTTCGTTGCCGCTGCCGGTCTGGAAGTAATGATAATTGTCCATCCCATTATCGAATTCCTCCACGAAGTAATCGGTAGCTGCTGCGGATGTCGTTGGGGCTTCAGTTGCCTGTTCGATTGGGGCTTTCGTGGGCGCTTTCGTGGGGGCGGCGCGTTCGGGGGTGGCAGTAACCACAATGACCTGTGGTACTTCGGTTTTACTGCTGTTATCTCCAGTGGAAAAACCACAAGCAGTACTGACAATTAAAACGAATGCGAGTAAGGCAAAAAACGGAAGAGCCAGGTTTTTTTTCATTTCTCTCCTTAAATGATAAATAAGAATCTCACTGTTTATGATAAGGAAAAAACGTAGAATTGCAAGCAGATATTTAAAATCCGCCTGCGCCATAAAGGGATGGATCCGTGGGAGTTTTTCCGCTGGGATCCCACACGTAGACAAAATCACCTTCTTTTGCCCAGTTAAAAAGCCAGTGGGCGTCTGCTACCGAGAGATTCACACATCCGTGGGAACCACGATCGCCGAGGTAATTATTCCAATAAGCCCCGTGCAGCGCGCGCAATTTATCGTAATACATGATGTAAGGAACATCTTCAAGATAGTAGTAATCTGACTTGTCCGATTCAAACGAACCGCTCATCGGGTCATTCACCAGCATTTTGTAGATCTGGAATACCCCCGGCTGGGTGTAGAACGGAGGTGAGCCACTGGAAATCAAGGTGGCAAAGACCAGCTTGCCGGAATCATAAACCAGCAATACCTGTTCCTGCAGGTTCACTTCGATCCAGCGATCTCCGGTAATGCCTTGCGGTTTGGTGTAGTTTGGAATCACCCGCGCCAGGTAGTTGCTTTGGATCCACTCATCAACGCCAACCATCGACCATTCAGTATCATTCACCACTTGTGTATCGTATATTTGCAGGAGATTGTATTTATAGTAGACCCTGCCGGTTTCGGGGGCATTTCCACCGGGGCTGGTACGGGTGGTGAAGGTATCCATCGCCCAGCCAAACGGGCGTGAAGGGTTGGCGTTGAAAATATATCCCTGGAAGGCTGGAATGGATACTTTTTTAATAAATTGACTGCTGATCCATTCATTGGTGGCGATCTGGTAGAACATCCCTTTTTCGGTATTGGATTTTTGATAGAGGGATACGTACTTGATCTGGCTCGCCAGCAGGGTGTTACCGGGGATACCCTCGACGGCTTTCTCCAGGTTGTCGTAAACCGGTATAGCTTCGTTGTTGACCAGGGCATAGGCAAACGGGATGTTTGCCAGGTCTGCCGGTGGTTTTGAAATGGGCAGCGGTTCAGCCGGGAAGGTGATGCCTTTACTTGCCAATTCCTTGAGGCGGCCGCTTGGACCAAGGTCAGCGCACTCCGGACTGCTAAATTGCTCAATTTGCATCGGCAGACATAAAGCCTGATCGGCCAGAGGGGAGCCTTGCCCGGAACTGGATTGGGCTGTGGTTGAATTTACTGGTGAAAGCGAAAAGAACATCACCACAGCAAACAACAAAGTGACCAGAAAATTCACAATCCGCTTTAAAACGAGAAATCTAATTCGGACAAACATTGCCTTATTTTACCAGAGAAATCCAGTGGACTTTACTTAATCTCTGTCTGGGATTCCACTTCAGCTGCGGCGTCCTTGATATCTCCGTAGAGTTTGTCTCCAAGCAGGTAGCGAAGTTCTGCCTCAAAGGTTTCAATGAGAGGGATTGATGTTTCGGAATGGCGCAGGCAGCTTCCCGGTTCACTGGTTAGTGCTTCGACTTCATCGAGGGTGATGTGTCCCTGCTCATCCTGGTCCAGCGGGTGCAGGATACAGTAATAGGGTTTAAAACGCCATGGGTGGAGTCCGTTTTCAACTGCCGCCACCTGTAAAGCACATTTGGCATCCTCGCGCCAGAAGATGCAAGCCGTGCCGCCATAATGTTCCGCGTGATTTTCAACAGCGGTGTGGATGACCTTTCCGGTCGGACTGTGCTTATCCAGGTCTTCAACGGGGGCAAACCATTCACCTGGATTGCAGCTTTCCGGTGGCATGTGGGGCAGGATCATCTGCGCATTGGATAAGATATCGGTTACTTCGCGTGAATCGACCCAAACGCCAAAAACACAGCAAGCCCCGTGACATTCATCCAGGGTGCAGCGGCGTAATGGTTCCGAGCGCAACATGCGTTGGGAAAGGCGATCCTCGTAAGATTGTGATTCCATGCCCGCATTGTATCATCTTAGGAGGTGTTCACAGGGCTATTCATTTTCAGTTAATGAATTAGTGTAAAATGTAGAGGGGAACTCTACTGAAAAAATATTTGCAAAGGAGTGCAGGAATGACCAGGTGGAAAGTTTTGATCACGGATGGGTTGGATGAGAATGGCAAGGGACTTCTCAAAAGATCGGTTGAGGTTACAGATCAGCCCGGTATCAGCGCGGATGACCTGTTAAAGGTAGTGGGGGAGTATGATGCCCTCATTGTCCGCGGGCGCACCAAGGTCACAACGGCAGTTTTTGACGCTGGCAAGAAGTTGAAAGTCGTGGGGCGTGCCGGCGTGGGCGTGGATAATATCGACCTGGCAGCCGCCAAGGCGAAAGGGGTTACCGTGGTCAACTCGCCGCTGGCGACCACCACCGCGGTGGCTGAATTGACCCTGGGTTTGATGTTGAGCATTGTGCGTGAACTGGCTCGGGCAGACGCCAGCATGAAAGCCGGAAAATGGTTGAAAAAGGAATTTGAAGGCGCTGAGCTTTCACGCAAAGTGCTTGGAGTAGTAGGCTTCGGACGCATCGGGGCAGCGGTTGCCAAGCGCGCTGCTGCATTCGACATGAAAGTACTGGGATATGACCCGCTGTTATCAGCCGATGAGATCAAGAAGCGCGGCGGTGAGCCGGTGAGCCTGGATGACTTGCTCAAGAAATCCGATTTTATAACTATGCACCTGCCGTTGACCGCAGACACGAAGAATATGCTCAATGCTGCAGCTTTTTCAAAAATGAAGCAGGGTGTGTATATCATTTGCGCTGCCCGTGGGGGAGTAATCGATGAAACCGCCTTACTTGACGCCTTAAACAGCGGCAAGGTGGCTGGTGCTGCTCTGGATGTTCTCACGGCTGAGCCGCCTACACCGGAGCTGGCCGGATTGGTGGGCCATCCCAAACTAATCGTTACCCCGCACATTGGTGCGCAGACTGTGGAAGCCCAAGCGCGCGCTGCCAATGATATTTCTGAAGAGATCTTAGCCGCGCTTGAGGATAGACCTCTGCGATGGAAAGTTGCATAATCAAACTAGGAGTGATAGATGGAAGAAAAACTGAATGAATTCAAGCAGTTACTGGCTGAAATCACTGACCTTGGCAGGGCGCAGGCGCTGCTGGGCTGGGATCAGCAGGTGTATATGCCGCGCGGTGGCGCCAAAGACCGCGGTAACATCCTGGAAACACTCGCAACCATCACCCATAATAAATTTGTGTCAAAGGAAATGGGTGCATTGATCGAAAAATTACGCCCGTATGCCGAAAAACTGGACCCGGAATCCGATGATGCCTGCCTGATCAAACGCATCGCACATAATTATGATAAAGAAACCAAAGTTTCCATGAAATGGGTGGGTGAGTTTGCCCGTGTGACCACCATCGCCCAGGGAGTCTGGGAAGAAGCCAAACACAAGAACGATTTCAAGCTTTTCCAGCCACATCTTGAAAAGATCGTTGAATTGCGCAAGGAATACGCGGAATTCTTTAAACCCTACGACCATGTTTACGATCCGTTGCTGGATGATTTTGAACCCGGTTTGAAAACAAAGGAAGTAAAAGAGATCTTCGGAAAGCTGCGTCCACAGCAGGTGGATTTGCTGAAGAAGATTGCCTCAAAAACGGAAATCGATGATTCCTTCCTGCACATTCCCTACCCTGAACAGGGACAGTGGGATTTCGGTGTGGATGTTATCACTCACTTCGGTTACGACTGGAACCGCGGCCGGCAGGATAAATCGGTCCATCCGTTCACAACCGGTTTCGGTATTGATGACGTGCGCATCACCACCCGCTTTGACCCGGAACGCGCCGCTTCAGCGCTTTTCAGCACCATGCATGAAGGCGGGCATGCCATGTATGAGCAGGGTGTGAAATCTGCGCTGCGCCGGACACCGCTTGCGGGTGGCGCCTCAATGGCGGTGCATGAAAGCCAGTCGCGGATGTGGGAAAACCTGGTTGGGCGCTCGAAACCTTTCTGGAAGTTCTTCTATCCTAGGATGCTTAAGATCTTCCCGGAGCAATTGAAGGGCGTCAGCATGGAAGCGTTTTATAAGGGTATCAACAAGGTGGAGCCATCGTTGATCCGTGTGGAAGCTGATGAAGCCACCTACAACCTGCATGTAATGCTGCGCCTGGAACTTGAGATTGCCCTGCTGGAAGGCACCGTCAAGGTGAAAGACCTACCGCAGGCATGGAACACGCGTATGAAAGATTACCTGGGTGTGGTACCCCCCACCGACACCCTGGGTGTACTGCAGGACGTTCATTGGTCCGGCGGTATGCTGGGTTACTTCCCGACATACGCCCTGGGCAACCTGGTCTCCGTGCAGCTGTGGGAGAAGATCAACGAAGCCATCCCCGACCTCGAAAGCCAGATCGAGCAGGGAAAATTTGATGCCCTATTGGGCTGGCTGCGGACGAACATCCATCAGCATGGCGCAAAGTTCGAACCCCAGGTGCTGGTGAAGAAGGTGACGGGAAGCACTATCACACCCGAACCTTACATGCGCTACCTCACCAAGAAATATACAGAGCTCTATCATCTCTAAACCTGAAAGGGGTTTGCCAGACAGCAAACCCCTTTTTGTTGTAAAATTCCTGCATGAAGAGAATTTTCTCTCTATTTCTTAAAATTGGATTCTTGGCCATTTTCTCACTTGCGCTGTGCGCGTGTTCCCGCACCAAAATCACGGCTACTCCGACCTCTGTGACTACTCCAACCAAGGTTGCGCCAACTTCAATGGTGGTAATTCCAACATCGGAACAGCAACCTACTTTGCCGAACGCAGCGCCTACGATTACCCCTACCCTCAGTGCATTAACCCCCATCGTGATTGAACAACCCACCCATCAGGCAACCTCTACATTGAACCCGATCGCCACTGGCTATGTGCTTCCTCCTGCCCTGCTGCAGGTCGAAAAACCTGGTGACTTTTCCAAATTAGTATCCCCTTTCCTTGTTACAGCCAACGTGTACCCTGGTGAGGATGGGATGGTTAATGTACAGTTATTCGGAGAGGATGGGCGGCTGATGTCAGACCAGTTGATCCAACTCTCAAAGGTCGAATCCGGCTGGGTGTCGCTGGCAACCGAGATCAAGTTCGAACCCATTTCAGCAGGGGAATCAGCACTGGTTGTGATCTCCACCCGGGATGCGTTTGGCCGCCGGATCGGGCAAACTGGTATACCCGTCACCCTGCTGCAGATTGGCAAGAGTGAAATCGAGAGCCGCCACTTTAACAAGCAGCCGGTGCAGCTGAAATCACCCGTGGCTGGCGGTTTTTATAAAAAGGGAAATGTGCACATAGAGGGACTGATCCATCTTTTCAACGAGAATCCGGTTATCGTTGAATTGATCACTCAAACGGGGGGGATCCTAGCAAACAAAGCGGTATATATTGAAGGAAGTGAAGGCGCCGATTTTGTGCCATTCGCATTTGATCTGCCCTACTCGGTGAGCAAACGAACACAGGTGAGATTCACCCTCCGGCAGACCAGCACGCTTTCTCCCAACGTGGATATATCCCTGTTCAGCATGGTGATCTTTCTCGATCCATAATTCCAATAATTGCCTCATATTTCACAATAAAAACAGGGTGAATCTGTTGTGACTCACCCCTGCTACGATTATTGATAAGGCTTAATCCGCGGCTACTACCGCAGCCGAGATCTGAGAGGGACCTTCCTCCAAAGCGCGGATGGAAGGTACGAAAAAGGCAGCCAGGCCGATAAGCATCACCAGCGCGCCTCCAAGCCAATACCACAAGCGCAGCCCCAAAAATTCAGCAACTGGCGCAGCGATGAGCATCGAAAGAGGCATCATGGCGGTGCACACGCTGGAAGTGACCCCCATCACACGCCCCTGCATTTCAGCCGGTACCCGCGACTGCATGATCGCCTGGAGTGGACCGTTGGCCATCGGATTCATGAACCCGAGCACCCCCATGGCTACCACTGCCAGCCAGAAAGCATCGGCGGGAACGATACCGAAAAGGAGAACGCCAAACCCCAACCCGACCACCCCTGAGAGGCTGGTGACGATTTTGCTCTTAAAACCGCCCCACACTCCCAGTAGCAAACCGCCGATGACAACCCCCACCCCAACTATTGAATCCAGCAGGCTTAACTCCCATACTCCCTTTTTGAAGTACTGGGTGACCATGAGGGGGCTCAACGTACCGGCAGGACCCAGCAGGAAATTAAGGACTGCAGCGATAAGCAACAGGTAAACCAACCCTTTCCAGGTCTTCATATATCGGAATCCTTCTGCCATATCCTTGAAAAGTGCTTTCGGGGTGATTATTTCACCGGCATCAGCGCGTACAGGTTGCGGGATGTGGATGAAGAGCAGGGGGGTAATGGCGATGATGGCAGTGATGACGTCAATACCTATCACCTGGTAGAACTTGAGCACCGACATGAGAAGCGCGCCGAGTGGAGGAGCAATAATACTCAGGCTGCCGCGCAGCGCCTGGTTAATCCCAGCAATGCGCGCGAAGTGTTTTTCCGGCACCATCAGGGAGGTCGAAGCCTGCATCGCCGGCCAGTGGAAGATTCCACCTACAGCGCGCAGGAACATGACCACAAAAATATGCCAGACCTGCACCAGGTCAAAAGCAAACAGGATTGCGAGAGAGAGCGTCAAGAGGGCAATGATGCCATCTGCGAAGATCATCACCTTGCGGCGGTTCCAGCGATCTACCAGCGCACCCGCAAAAGGACCCAGAAAGACCTGCGGCAGCACGGCAACAAGGGTGCCGGTGGCGAGCATAGCAGCGGAACCGGTTTTTTGGGTGATCCACCAAACCAGGGAGAATTCCACCAGCCCGGATCCAAGCAACGAAAATATCTGGGCACTCCAGATGGGGATGAATTTACGCATCCATTGTTGATCGGCAACCCTTTGAGTGGTTTCCATAATTTCTCCCAGCTAAATGGAATGTTTATTCTCACCAGCTCAAAATGAGAATGGGATTTGCTCTTAAAAGATTCCGAATGTAAGTTATTCGATATAAACTTCTACGTGTTCACCGTCTTCATCGTCGTAGATATCCATGATCTGACCGGTTTCACCGGCAGCCAGGGCTTCAGCCAATCGGGCAGTATCGAGCCCTTCCACTTCGGGGGAAAAACGCATTCCCATGCGGATCCCGGCATTCACCATGCCCAATGGCAGACGCACATTAACCCGGGTCTTACCTGAATCCGTATCGGTGACACGAACATGGAAAAAGCGTCCGCCGCCTTTGCCAGTATATGGACCGCCGGAAATTTCTTCTGGTTGAGGTTTACGAGTGCTTGAATCCAATGCTTTTAGAAGCTCAGACGCCATTTCAGGAGTGATCTTACCGTCCTGAACCATTTTGAGAACCTTCAGGCGTTCTTCACTGCTGGCCATTATTTCACCTCCGTGGCAGCGCGGGTTTCAACGGCTTTTTCACCGCGTAAACGCGCTTGTGCTTCATCCCAGGTGATGGTACCTTTGTCGAGTTCTTCCAGGATAGCCCGGCGGTCTTCAGCAGAAAGCTGAACCGGACCCTCTTCCTTACCTGGTTCATAACCAAGGGCACGGACGATCTCGTTCAGGCGGTTGCGCAGGGTGGGGTAAGAGAGTTTCATCTCATCTTCCATGCGGTTAAGGCGTCCTTCACATTTCACAAAAGTGAGCAGGAACTGCATCTGCTCGGGGGTGAGTTTTCCGAATGGGGTATGTTCTGCGGCGAAATGACCCTCTATGGTGGTGTTGCAATTGACACAATACAGTCGGGTGACTGCCAGGTCTTCGTCACATACCGGACACTTGTTGATAGTTTTATTGACCATTGCTGCCTCTGATTTCTATTTCCTATGTTTCGATATAAAAATTCTATGTAAAAATATATTAGCACGGCTATCAAAAAAGTCAATATCAAAATTGATAATATTAAGAAAAGACTTAATATTACTAAATATTATTTATCCTTACGGGATTATTCTGTTTCTTTGCGTTCTGCGAAGAGAAACCAGCTGCCTTTGCGTCCATCCGCATCTTCCGGCGCGCGGTCATAATACAACTCAAATATCCGCCCGGCGGAGGTTTTTACGCGAAAATAAAAGCGTCCTACTCCCCAGGATCCCAACCGGCTGGCGCTGGCAAGGTGTGCCGGCGCCATGTTACGTGCCATGCGCCCGCGGCGTTTGTAGTCATTCCATTCCTCCAGCACCTGGGAGATGGTAAAGGATTCACCACGCCAGATAAACCGGTCGGGGCAGTGAGGGGATTTTTCCCGCGTTGGCTGTTTGTCGAATTCCACTTCGATCGGGTCATCGTAAAAATTGGCAGGGATCGTCGGCATAATCTTCAACCTGGTTTTGGTAATTTATCTTACCAGATTCCGGCGGCTATTTACGCAGCGGTGCGATCACCATTATTCGCGAGGAATTGCCGCCCGGAGATGCAGGGGCATCCATCATTTCCAGGAATTCATCCACCACTAACGGATCGAAACTGCGCTGTTTTTCAGACCTCAGGTATTCAAAAACCTGGGATTCAGGAATGGCATCGCGGTAGGAGCGCCTGGAACGCATGGCATCCCAGACATCCACCACGGAAAAAAGGCGCGCTTCGATCGGGATGGCTTCTCCCTGGATGCCGCGGGGATAGCCTGTGCCATCCCATTTTTCGTGGTGGCAGTAAGGAATATCAATGGCAGGGGCGAGATAAGCAATATGACCTAATAATTCTTTGGCATATAATGGATGCTTTTGCATTACTTTCAGTTCGGAGTCTGAAAGGGGACCCTGCTTGCAGAGAATGGCATCGGGGATTCCCATTTTACCGATATCGTGAAGCAGAACCCCCCGCTGCAAATGTTCGCGGCGGCTCTGTGGGATGTGCATCCTCTCTGCCAATTGCATGGTTAACGCCACCACGCGCTGGCTGTGCCCTTCAGTCTCCTGGTTGCGCATTTCAAGAGCTGAAGCCCACCCCTCGATGGTACCGTGGTAAGCACTCACCAGCTGACCGACCATTTTATCGATCACCTTTGCAGCCTGCCAGGAAATGACAGCTACCAAGAGCACACAGATGACGGAGAAAATTGGGAAGGGAGAGTTGGCAAATTCGACCTGGTATAACACCAGGAAAATTGGGATAACAATAAGCGCTACCAAAATGGATCGACGACCATCCGAAATAAGGCTGCTTATCGAAACCGGGATAACCAGGTAAAGGAGCACCTGGTCCGCGTTCTGGAATGGATAGGCGGTGAAACAGAGATAACAGGAAATAAAGATGAAGATCTTACTTGCCAGCGCGTTTTTTTGACTGGCATTCAACAAGCCCACAACCAGGAGGATCGCCATCCCTGCCAGGTTATTAAATAAATAGAATGTGTTGGATGGGCTCTTGTTACCGATCCAGGCAGCCGCTCTGAAGGGAAGGAGCGCCAACAGAACGAAAATAGAGAACCAGACGGCGTACCGCAAGGTAATCTCCTGCCGTCCTTCGCGGGTGAGTGCCCGTTCAAGGTCGAATTGAGACGCAAAATGATGCAGCCAGGCATGCATAGACGCTCCTTGTCCCTGCGCAGGTTAAATTCACGGTCAGCGGAATACCGCTGCTGTAAATAAAAATGATTTACTTAATTGAAGATAATTACAAGTTCTATGCCAAATGGGAATTAAGGACTCAGTCCACCCAATCGTGCGGTTCTACATGCACGTAGGCGCGGTCAACACCCGGGAATTCCTCGAGCCGGAGGATTACCTCATCAGAAATTGCGTGTACCTCGTTGAGCGTCTTGTTACCGTCAACATTAATATGAAGGTCGATCATCAAGCGAGGACCCACGTAATCGGTCATAATGTGATGTACCCGCAGAACGCCGGGAACGGCTTCCACTGCTTTGAGGAATTTTTCAACCTCCTCTTTGCTGGCGCCTCTCCCGGTAAGGAAACCCAGGTTCTCCTTGCCAGCCATGAAAGCCTGGCGAAAGATCCAAATGGCAACCAGGAACCCTGCGATCGGGTCCGCCAGTGGATGGATGAAATTTGATCCAAGAACCCCCAGGAAGGCTGCAATAGAGGTGAGGACATCGCTTAGGTTATCGCGTGCGGTGGTTTTGAGGGTGGGGCTGAGCAGTTTTTTGGCAATGCGTGTAATTGCCACGAACATTACAGCCTTGATGGCTGCGCTGAGAAGCAAAACGAGGGTTGGCAGGTTGAGAGCAATGATCTCACCACCAGCCATATAGCGCAGATAGGAATTGCGTGCGGCTGAAAAACCTGCAAACGCCATGGAGAGCGTTATCAGCATGCCTACCAGGGGTTCAAACCGGGCGTGACCCTGGGGATGCGAAAGGTCAGGAGGCTGCATGGCCAGCCATAAGCCTAATACCATGAGCAGGGAGTAAACAACATCCGAAATGGAATTCGCTGCGTCAGAGTAAATGGCTGCGCTGCCTGAAAGGGCAGCAACGATTCCCTTGGTGGAAGCCAGAAACACGTTACCCGCCAGCGTGATAATAAGGGCACGACGGTAGAGTCTATTTTGTTCCGCTTGCGGTTGAAGGTCCCTTACCCAGCGCATAATAAGCTCTCGTGATCCTTAATAAAAAAAACCCCTTTGTGCCCTTTCCGATGGTGGTCGGGGTGCACCTTTGAGGTTCGTTGTTTTCCAGGCTGAGTGCTCCGTCTGGTATAAATTTATTTTATCATAATTAACCGTGTTTTTTATCTATGTTACACTATGAAGAAGGCGTATTTTGTGATGAAGAAACTGCTTATTCTGGCAACCCTGCTGATTCTTATTTTTGGAGTGGGTTTTGCATTCCAGGATGAAAACCCAATTAAGATTTCACGCATGGAAATTGATCTGTGGCCGGATTATGACCGCCCGCAAACGTTGGTGATCTATCGAGTACAGATTTCCAACGATACCCAGTTGCCGGCGCGGATCAGTCTGCGCATCCCGAATGAAGCAGTGACTCCATATAAAGTTGCCATACGCGATCTGGATGGATTACTTTATAACGTTGAATTTACCCTCGAACCCCAGGGTAGCTGGAAACAGGTGGTACTGACGACACCCAGCAACGAGCTTTATATCGAGTATTACGATCCGAGACTTGTAAAGAACGATGATAAGCGGAGTTACGCCTTTTCGTGGATCTGCGATTATCCGATAGATAAATTAGTGATCAAAGTCCAGGAGCCGCGCAATTCAAAGGATTTTACGATTACACCTGAACTGGGGCTGGGTGAGCTAAATGTTTATGATAATCTCATCTACCACTCAGGCGATTTTGGCGCACTGGCAAGCGGGATCACATTTTATTCACAACTTTCTTACACGCGAACCAGCAGTGAGCTAAGCGCTTCGAACCTGCCTCTTATTGCCGCAACACCTGCTACTCAAAATTCGGATTTTTCTCAAACTGTATCCAATGTGATCACCCAGGTACTGGATAACCGCAGCCTTGCAACCGCGGGTACACTGATCTTTATTGGGATCGTTCTGATGATCGGTGTAAGTGTATTCGCCAGTTCAGGAGCTGACCCGCTTTCGAATTATCTAAAGCGTCAGAAGAAAAAATCCAGCCCCACAGATGAATTTACCAGTCATGTCCAATATTGTCCTCACTGCGGTAAGCGGACCTACCCGGGGGATCATTACTGCCGGGGGTGTGGAAACACGATTTAGATTCCATTGTTTCTATTTCTTCGCCATTCAATTTCCGGGTTATTTCGATTTGTTTGAATCAAATTTCCCAAAGGAAGAAAACTTCAGGGTCAATAATTACAAAAATAGACAGTGGAGATGAAAATGAACAAACAACCAGGGATTAAAAGAAAGAGCACTCCTTTCCCCCAAATATTATTGATAATCGGGATCATATTAATTATTGTCGCTCAGTACTTGATGATTAACCAGCCTATTGATTTTAATCGCCTACCTCCCCCACTCTTCCTGCTTAACCTGGCGGGGGTATTTCTGATCATCATTGGTATCGTTTTGAAAACCATAAACAAAAAGGGATTATCCGAGGATGGTCATGCCAGATTCCGACCCGGTTACTGGATTGGTATATCCATCCTATTGGTTGGGCTGGCTGTATTTTCGATGCTGTTTTTCCTGAAAAAGGATTTTCAAAACTATGATTTTGTATTAATTGCCTGGTTTTGTGCCGGTGCTTGTTATATTTTTTCATTTCATGAGTCATTCCCAAAAATGATCCAAATACAGGCATGGATAAAGACAAACCGCAAAGAGTTGTTCTTTCTTGGCGGATTGATGCTGCTGGCAGCAATATTGAGATTTGCAAGGTTGGGCGAATTACCGCGCGTTATTGACGGTGATGAGGGTTTGTTAGGTTTGTTCGCTCAAACAAGTGGCACAGGCTTATATGCCAATCCTTTTGCCTTATGGGAAAACTTTGGCGGGATTTATCTCCAGTCAGTTAACATCATGATCAGGATTTTTGGAGCATCGCCCCTGGCTATCCGGATCCTGCCGGCGATCAGCGGGATCCTGGCAATTCCTGCTCTTTACCTCTTTGCCAGGCAGGTCGCAAGCAAGAGGATAGCAATTATCAGCGCTTTTTTGCTCGCTGTATCCCACGCCCATGTGCATTTCAGCCGCATCGGTTCAGTTGGATATATCCATGGAACCTGGTTGGTGCCGTTGGAGTTGTTCTTACTGCTCGCCGGGCTGGAAAAACGCAAAATTTGGATGACTGCCGCAGCGGGAGTATTACTGGCAATTCATTTTAGTGTTTATCTGACTGCCCAGGTCATTCTAGGCATGATTTTTGTCTTTACGCTGATACTTGTCGTATTCTATAGGAAGTGGTTAAAAGACACCTGGCGGCAGGTGATCGCCTTCTGGGGCGGTTTCGTAATCATGATCCTGCCCGAACTTACGTACATTATCCGGAATACCCAGGAGTTTTTCTCTCGCCTCAATGCTAATGGAACCTTTCAGAGCGGCTGGTTGGCTCAAACCATGGCTTCAACCGGTCAAAGTGCCTTTAAGGTCCTTGCTGGAAGAGTGGCTCATGCCTTCTTCTCCTTGATCTATTACCCGGCGCAGGATTTTTACGGATCCAATTTTTAAATCCTCTCAAATATTTCTTCAATCTTATTCCTGGTAGGACTTGGAATAGCTTTGCTGAGTACAAAGAAACGCGGGATGATCTTATTGAATGGATACTTTTGGGCGCCAATGCTGGCGATTGGTATTTTTTCCATCCCTCCTTCTGCCGATTCTTACCGCATGCTCATGGTTTTACCGCCAGCCTTGCTGATGGTTGCACTGGGAATTGATCGAATCCTGGAATTGGTGGGGATCACATTAAAAAATCAAAAACTCTCTTATATTTTCATTACCTCCTGCTTAATGATCAGTATTGCAGCAATCAATATTTGGGCTTACTTTGGCGATTTTGTGGGTCAATGCCGGTATAGTGGCGATCTTGCCAGCCGGTTTGCATCCTACGTTGGGTCGTATACTAAAACGCTCAATTACGGCACTCCTGTTTTTCTGCTTAGCGATGACATCTATATTTACGGGACTCATGCCTCGACAGATTTTCTCAGTGGTGGTCGCAAGATTGCCAACGTCCCAGAAGCGCTGGCGACCTGGGACAGCAATTCTGGTGATGTGATCATTGCCAGTCCGGGCAGGGTCGAAGAACTTGAAAACTGGATGCTCACGCATCCCGGCGGAAAACGGGATTACATTTTCGAATGCAAAAACCTGATCTTACTTGCCTATACCGTTCATTGAGGTTGATTTGGATCCCAACGAGTACAAGACCATGTTTTCAGTTGAGGATACCCATTGGTGGTATCTGGGCATGGCTGCAATTTTCAGTAGAATAATTACAAGTTGGGTTCCAAATAAAAGATTGCGAATTCTTGATGCAGGCTGCGGTACCGGGGCATCAATGCACGGCTGGCTTTCGGATTTTGGCATTGTCACTGGACTGGATATTTCGATCGTGGCACTGGAATTTTGCATGATGCGACACCTTAATAGGTTGATACAGGGTTCGATTGACCAAATACCGGTTCAATCAGGAAGTTTCGACATGGTAACCAGTTTTGATGTCCTATATGAAAGGACTGTTCCCGAGGTTCGTACCGCAATTTTAGAAATCAATCGTATCCTGGTGCCGGGTGGTTTTTTTGTTTTGCGTGTGCCCGCTTATGACTGGCTGCATGGCCGGCATGATGACACAGTCAATACTGCGAGAAGGTTCACCAAAAAGGAGATTTCTGAGTTATTGCATGATGGTGGCTTCTTAATCCGTCACCGTTCTTATGTTAATGCAATTCTCTTCCCGATTGCATTTTTCAAAAGAATGCTTGAAAAATGGCTTCCGAGCAACAAAACGGTTTCGGATTTTTACGTGCCGGGTAAATTGACCAACCGAATCTTAACAGCTGTTCTAAAGGGTGAAGCCCCCATTGTATCCAGGTTTGGGTTCCCTTATGGGCTTAGTATTGCTGTGGTGGCACAAAAACCATTATGAAAGAGCAGAGTCTTCCACAATTGGTCAAACTTTCAAGCATCAGTGCGGTTTTCCCGGCATTCAATGATGGTGGAACAATCGCCAGTGTGGTTCTCGCGGCTTCGATTGCCCTGCGGCAGGTGACCAATGACTATGAAATAATCGTTACCAATGATGGCAGCACGGATTACACGGGGAGTATTCTCGACGAATTATTGCTCAGGTGTCCAGAATTGAAGGTAATCCATCATAGCACGAACCAGGGATACGGATGCGCGTTGCGGAATGGTTTTTCAGCAGCCACAAAGGAATGGATATTCTACACCGATGGTGACGGACAGTATAATCCGTTGGAATTGGTCACACTGGTATCAGCGGTAACTGAAGGGATTGATGTCGTAAATGGCTACAAGATCTCACGCAGAGACCCGCTGATAAGAATAATCATTGGGCATATGTATCATAACATCGTCAAATACATGTTTGGCATTCGACTGCGTGACGTGGATTGTGATTTTCGCCTGATTCGACGAAGCATTTTTGATGCGGTAAAATTGGAAAGCACGACCGGAACCTTGCCGCTCGAAATGGTAAAGAAATTCCAGGATGCCGGCTATATTTTCTGCGAAGTGCCTGTGCATCATTATTTTCGACAATATGGAAAATCCCAATTCTTCAATTACAAACGTCTGTTTCGAACCGGAAAACACTTGATTGTGTTATGGTGGAATCTAATGGTTAAAAAGAACAATCCCGGAAGCGCAAAATGATCCCGGTTAATGAGCAGGTTTTTTTCAAGAAAAAGGTGATCATCACTGGAGGAATGGGATTCATCGGCAGCACCCTTGCACACCGCCTGTTAGAACTAGGTGCGCACCTGACCATAGTGGATAGCCTGGATCCTTATTCGGGAGGAAATCCTTACAACCTTCATGGTGTGGCTGATCAAATCAACATCATCATGACAGATATAGGTGACGAGAACCGGGTGGGTCCGCTATTAAAAGATCAGGATTTCCTCTTTAACCTGGCAGGACAGATCAGCCACCTGGGTAGTATGCAAGATCCTTATAGCGACCTTCAAGCCAATGGGTTAAGCCAGTTAAGCCTTTTGGAAATGTGCCGTAAACACAACCCGGATATGCGGATCGTATATTCCAGTACGCGTCAGATCTACGGAAGAACCCAGTACTTGCCAGTGGATGAAAAACATCCCCTCGCACCCGTGGATATGAACGGGGTGAGCAAGTTGACTGGCGAGTGCTATCACCTGGTCAGTCACCGAGTGAACAAGTTACCGATTTCTATCCTTCGGATGACCAATGTTTATGGTCCGCGGATGCGAGTTCGTGACGCTTACAAAGGGTTTATTGGTTTTTGGATACGACAATTGATCGAAGGCAAAGAGATTCCAATTTTCGGAACGGGAAAACAAATCCGTGATTTTAATTACATCGATGATGTTGTTGAAGCACTTCTTATGACAGCCGCGGATCCGGGAACTATTGGCGATGTTTTCAACCTTGGCGCTGAACCGATCAACCTGTCAGCGCTGGCGGAAATGATGATTGAGATCAATGGTTCCGGTTCCTACCACTTCGAACCTTTTCCGAAGGACAGAAAAAAGATTGATATCGGGGATTATTATGGAGATTACACAAAAATTCACAATCAATTAGGCTGGTCACCACTCACAACCCTTAGAGACGGCCTGACCAGGACAATCGCGTACTATCGTGCCAACCGGGAATTCTACTTCTTATGACCATTCCGTTTATCGACCTTAAGGCTCAATATCGGCGACTACGTCCGCAAATCGATGCAGCCATTCAACGGGTTCTAGAGAGGGGTCAATTCATCCTTGGCGAGGAGGTTGCAGCATTCGAACATGAATTTGCCGATTTCTGTGAGGTGGGTGATTCAGTGGCGGTGGCAAATGGCACAGAGGCCATCCAATTGGCTTTGATGGCGTGTGGCATAAGAACAGGTGATGAGGTGATCACCACCACGTTCACTTCAGTAGCAACTGTTGCGGCAATTCAGTCAACTGGCGGACGCCCAATCCTGGTAGACATTGATGCGGAGACCTATTGTGTTGACCCGGAACGGGTTCACAGGGCAATAACCTCGAGAACACGCGCAATCGTCCCGGTTCATTTATATGGCTTCCCGGCAGATCTTTCCTCCCTTCTTGAAGTTGCCAGCCAAAACCACCTGGATCTGGTAGAGGACTGCGCCCAGGCACACGGCGCCCGGTTTAATAAAAAAAGAGTTGGTTCCATCGGAAAAGCTGGAGCCTTCAGTTTCTATCCCACCAAGAACCTGGGTGCCTATGGTGACGGCGGGGCTATTGTTACAAATGATCCTGACCTGGCGAATCATCTTCGCAGCCTGCGGCAATATGGCTGGAAAAAAGAGAAGATAAGCGAAGAAAAAGGATTGAACAGCCGCATGGATGAACTCCAGGCTGCTATTTTGAGGGTAAAACTGGCATATCTCGAGACATTAAACGCACGCAGGCTTGAACTGGCAAACCTCTATCGATCAAGGTTATCTGGCAGGCAGATCAAATTACCAGCGGTTCGCAGTGGATGCGAACCGGTCTACCACCTGTTTGTCATCCGGCATCCGCGGCGTGATGCCTTGCAGGAGTTTTTGGCTGGTAAGGGGATTACTACGCTTGTGCACTATCCTGCGCCAATTCACCTTCAAAAAGGGTATTTGGACCTTGGATATGCTGCCGGAGATTTACCAGAGTCTGAATCGGCAAGCCGTGAAGTTCTTAGCTTGCCTTTCTACCCCGAAATGACCATTGAAATGGTTGAGGAAGTCTGCCAGGCTGTACTTGCTTTCGATAAATGAAATAGAAAATATGCCTAATTACAACCGCCGTGACCGTCTTCGCAGTGAACTTTTTCAAATTGCACGGTGGTGTGTTGGATATTAAATTCCCTGTACAATAATTCGCGAATCTGCGTAAGTGTCATTTCCGGATCTAGGTGAAGTGTTTCATCCAGCGTTACATGCGCGCTGAGGGAAACATTCTCGGAAGATAAATTCCAAATATGGAGATCGTGCACATCTTGAACTGCCGGGATCGAAAGCAGCCGCGAATTGATGTCTTTCACCGACAGCCCTTCGGGTACACCCTCGAGGAGAATATGCAATGAACTGCGCAGCACCCGCCAGGCGCTGATAATGATTATGATCCCTATAAAAATGGAGATCATAGGATCGAGCCAATTGGCGCCGGTGAACCGGATGAGGATGGCAGCGGCTATGACACCGATTGAGGATATGGCATCACCCACCACGTGCAGGAATGCGCTGTAAAGGTTGAGGTTCTTCCGCGGGATATGCGCGTTTTCATGTTCTTTGTGATCATGGTTGTCAACACGCGAATGCATGTTGTGACTGCCAAGGACGTACACCACCGCGAGATTCACCACCAGACCGATGATGGCGATGACCAGCATCTCGGTACTGCGGATTTCCACCGGGCTGCGCAAGCGTTTGAGAGCTTCTACCCAGATTCCGATTGCCATGATCACCAGGGTTGACCCGTTGATGAGAGTAGCGATCACCTCAGACCGGTTCCACCCGTAACTGTGCCGGTCATCGGGGGGGCGCGCTGCCAGGCGCATGGCAAAATAGCTTAAAGCAAGGGCAAAAATATCCATGAATACATGGGCAGCATCGGAAAGCAGCGCCAGCGAGCCCGAAATAATACCGCCAACAATTTCAGCTACCAGGATGAGGGCAGTGAGAATGATTGACAGGACGTATCGCTTTTGCAGCGTTTGATCAATGTGAAAATGCATGATTGCCCGGTCTTACTCGACTTCGATCTCAGCTACCGAATTGACGATGCGGCTGGGGCGGTAAGGGTAATGCTTTACGTCTTCGCGTGTGGAAACACCAGTAAGAACGAGAATCGTTTCCAGACCGCTCATTACGCCGGCTACGATATCTGTATCCATGCGGTCGCCGATCATCACTGTGTTTTCGGAATGGACATTCAGGTAGCGTAAGGCGCTGCGCATCATCAAGGGGTTGGGCTTGCCGATAAAGAAGGGGGCTTTGCCGGTTGCTTTTTCAATCAAAGCAGCAAGCGCACCGGTTGCTGGTACGACACCTGATTCCAATGGGCCAGTATTATCCGGGTTGGTGGCGATGAACATTGCGCCGGCGTTGATGAGCCGGATCGCCTTGGTAATCAACTCAAAGTTGTAATTATTCACTTCACCCAATACCATGTAATCCGGGTTGGTGTCGGTTTGGATGTAGCCAACCTCATGCATCGCCTGGGTTAGACCGCTCTCGCCAATAACGAACGCCGTCCCGTTGGGATTCTGGCTTTGCAAAAAGCGGGCGGTGGCGATAGCCGAAGTGAAAATATTCTCAGCGGGAACGTTGATTCCGCTGTTCTTAAGGCGGTGTTCAAGGTCGCGCTGGGTATAGAGCGGGTTATTGGTGAGAATAAGGAACTTGATCTTTCGCGCCAACAGTCTTTCAATAAATTCAGGGGCGCCAGGGATGGGGGTTTTTCCTTTAACCAGCACACCGTCCATATCTATAAGGTAATTCTTAACAGGTATGTTTTCCATATGCTGTGATTTTAACACAATCGGGATCGCAGATGTCACCGACAGAGTCTGTTGTTCTGCGTAATGCCTCATTAGAAAAGGTTACTTTGGAGGTAACGTTGACTCAATTAAAAA
>CAZAAJ010000017.1:0-39536 GCA_964483135.1 uncultured Anaerolinea sp.
CTTTCCTCCAAAGTTTTTTGTAATTTATCAAGCCCAGATTTAATCATTGACTTTGCCACACTGTCTATCATACGCTGTCCAACGCTGGCGAGAGTTCCGCCGATGTTTACGTCACCAGAATAGTGCAACAGGGTAGTGTTATCGCCGAGATCTGTGAAATGAACTTTTCCAACTCCCTTGGCAAACCCAGCTGCGCCTTTGCCTTCCACATTCAACGTGCAGCTTTCAGGGGGATTTGCTTCGGAAACCGATAGTACTCCAGCGAATTGAGCCGAAATCGGGCCAACCCGCAGATGAATGGCGCCTTCGTAATGTTCGTCATCAACTTTTACAAGTTTCTGCATACCTGGCACGGCGGTTGCCAGTGCGTTCGGGTCATTGAACATTTCATAAACCGCTTCTCGAGGGCCATTGAATTTATATTCGCCGTCTATGATCATGGTTTTCCCTTCTCCTTTATTAACTGAAAAAATATAAAACTGTTACACCTGATTCTTTGCCTTTTTTACATATTCATAAACAAGGCTGGGGTTAAGGTTTGATTCCAGGAATTCCACCGGGTATTCGCTGAACGCATCTTCCAATGCCTGGGCAAATGCTGGGGGTGGTGGTAATGCGCCTGCCTCTCCAACGCCCTTGATGCCCAGAGGATTCAATGGGCTCTTCGTATGGTTGTGCCCCATTTCGATCTTTACAGGCATGTCAGTGGCTTGCGGCATCAGGTAATCCATGAAGGAAGCAGTCATCAACTGGCCATTTTCGTCGTAGGCAATCCTTTCATAGAATGCATTGCCGATACCCATGGATACACCGCCCTGGATCTGCCCTTCGAGCAGCAGCGGGTTGATCACTTCGCCGCAGTCATGCACGATGACAAAGCGTTCGATCTTGGGTTTATACGTTTCGGGGTCAACGCTGAGGATGACCGCGCATGCACCTGAGCCCGTGGCGCCGTGCGGGGGACCGTAATAGGCGGTGGCTTCAAGCCCGGGTTCAACACCAGGTTCCACCACGCCGCGCATCGGGTTGGCACGCCCGGCCAGGTCGCCCAGGGTAATCGATTTTTCAGGCTGACCTTTGACACAAACGCTGCCTTTGCAGAGGTCTACCTGGTCTTCAGGAACTCCCAGCACTTTGCTGGCGGTGGCAAAGATCTTGGCACGTACTTTTTGGGCGGCAAGATAAGTAGCGGTACCCACAAGGGTAGCGCCGCGGCTGGCAAAAGTGCCTGCGCCCCATGCAAAGTGACCGGTATCACCAGTGATGACCTTGACATCCTCAACATCAACATTCAATGCATCGGCAATGATCTGGGCGAAAACCGTGAAGTGTCCCTGCCCTTGTGAGCTGTAACCCGTAGCCATGCTTACCTTGCCATTGGTGCTGACGGTGATGCGGCAGCCTTCATAGGGTCCGACTGCAGTTCCTTCGGTGAAGGCGACTACGCCGATGCCGAGGCGTTTGCCTTCTTTGCGGGCTTGCGGTTGGATCACCTTGCGGAATTTTTCGTAATCCACCATCTTGAGGCATTTTTCAAAGTTATCCAGGTAGTCGCCGCTGTCGAGAACCCCTTCTACAAAGTCCTGTCCGAGGATCCCCGACTTTAACGGGAATTCGTCCGGTTTCAACAGGTTCTTGCGGCGGATCTCCGCCGGATCCATGCCCAGTTTGCGGGCTGCAAAGTCGATCATGCGTTCCATGGCATGTATACCTTCCGAGCGGCCTGCGCCACGGACGGGGGTAACCACCATCTGGTTGGTGAAAACCATGCGGATTTCGGTGTAATAGTTGGGAATCCGGTAATTGCTGACAGTGTGGGCTTGGGTGTTCAAAGGCACGGTCATTCCGTAGGGATTATAGGCACCGGTGTTGTGGTAAAAGACATCTTTGAATCCGAGGATAGTACCATCTTTTTTGAGGGCGATTTCGCAGTGATGCATCTGGTCGCGTTCTGAGGTGGTTGCCAGGAAGTTCTCGCGCCTGTCTTCAAGCCACTTTATTGGTCGTTTCAGTTGTTTTGAGATCCAGGGCAGCAGTACATCGTCTGCCTGTGAGCTCATCACTTTGGGTCCAAAAGCGCCGCCTATAAATGGAGTGATCACATGCACCTGGCTTTCAGCCAGTCCGAGAGCGCGTGCCATACTGCCGCGAATGGTGAGGGGGGATTGAGTGGTAGCCCAAACTGTCAATTCCTGGTTGCGTTCATCCCAGTTAACCACGAAACCGCGGTTTTCCATGGCAGCTGCGGCAACGTGCTCAATATTCATGCGTTTTGAGATCACCAAATCCGCTTTTTGTTTCGCTTCTTCGTAATTGCCAGCTTCCTGTTTGACCAGGGCAGCCATGTTGGACGGAAGGTCTTCATGGACTAATACCGAAGTATCATCCCAGGCTTTTTCGAGGTCGCATACTGCCGGGAGCATTTCTACATCTACAACAATGTCTTCGAGGGCATCCTCAGCGATATAGCGGGATTCAGCGATCACCACTGCCAGCGGTTCACCCGAGAAGCGGATCTTGCCTTTGGCGATGGGCGGAAGAGGCCGCGCGTTGAATTGTGCGCCTTTAATGGCGAACGGAGGCGGCACCAGGAGAGGCCCTACCTTCCAGTAATCGCCGAAGTCTTCAGCAGTATATACTGCAACCACGCCGGGGTGCTTGCGGGCTTCAGTGACATCGATGCTAATAATGCGAGCATGCGCGAAATCACTGCGCAGGAATGCAGCGTGCAGCATTCCGGGAATCTCGATATCGTCGATAAATTTTGCGTTACCGGTTAAGAGGAATTTATCTTCGAGTCGTAATATGGGTTGGCCAAAATATTTTCCAGTCACAGTTCACCTCGCTTCATTATTTATGAGACATCTTGTCGGCTGCATCGACCACAGCTTCGACAATCTTCTCATAACCTGTGCACCGGCAGATATTGCCGTCAATAGCCTCGCGCGCTTCTTCTTCGGTCGGGTGGGGATTCTGCTCGAGGAAGGGGACGAGAGTCATCAGGAAACCGGGGGTGCAAAAACCACACTGGAGGGCATGTTTCTCATGGAATGCCTGCTGCAGTGGGTGAAGAGCTTCAGGGGTGCCAAGGGATTCAACGGTGCGGATCTCGTGACCGGATGCCTGGACTGCAAACATCAGGCATGATCGGACTGCTTCACCGTCAAATAGAACTGTGCAGGCTCCGCAGATACCATGTTCGCACCCTACGTGGGTTCCCATTAATCCAAGTTCATGACGCAGGAAGTCGCTGAGAAGCATACGTGCTTCAACTTCCCGTTCATAAACCATTCCGTTAACTTTTACAGAGACAGGGAAGAGTTTTGTCATGTTATCCTCCTTTTTTTGCGCGGGCAATGGATTGGTCCAACGAACGAACGACCAACGCGCGGATGAGGGTTCGGCGGTAATCTGCCGTGGCGTGCAGGTCTGTGGCAGGATCGATCTCGGAGGTCGCGCAGGCTTCAGCAACGGCTTTGAGAGCCTCTTCGCTGGGTTTCTGCCCGACCAGGATTTCGACCGCTTTTTGAGAGAGAATGGGGGCTTCACCGACACCCATCAATACGAGGCGGACATTCTTTACTTTTTCTCCATCCAGAGTGACAATACTGGCTACAGCCGCCTGGGCATAGCCGCCATTCTGACGGGATACCTGCATATAATTGCTGCCCGTATGGGGTGGGTTGGCGGGCAAGACCACTTCGACCAGCATTTCATCTGGTTCAATGACGGTCATGAAGGGTCCAAGGATGAGGTCCGGAGCGCTTACCCAGCGTTCCTTGTCTTTCCCGCGGATGAGCACATTGGCATTCATCGCGATTGCGATGCTTGGAAGCTGTCCGGCTGGGTCTGCATGTGCTATGGCGCCGCCAAAGGTGCCGCGACGGCGAATGGCGGGATGGGCGATGAATTTTGCCACTTCGGGTAGCAGAGGAAACCTTTTTGCAACTTCAGCATCATGTTCAATGACGTTGACACGGGTCATGGTGCCAATGGCAAGTCCGCCATCGGATGTACTTTTAATGTAGGAAAGCTCAGGCACGCCGTTTAGATCGACAAGCGCTGCCGGCCTGGCCATACGGAAGTTCATCGCAGCAATCAGGCTTTGACCACCAGCGAGTACTTTGCCGTCATAACCAAGTTCTGCCAGTGTATCCAAGGCTTGAGGAACACTAGTAGGGGCGAAATAATCGAATTTTACTGGCTTCATCTACTTTTTGCCTCCTGTTGAAATAAAGTTGAGGTTAACCGGAATGAGCCCTAATTGTACCGGATAATTTCATTAGAAAATAGCAGACCTTCAGGGAATATTCTTCTGCTGAAGGTCTGCAGGTTTAACAATTACTCTTTGAAAGCAACGAAGCGGCCCCACATGGATTCTGCTTCCATGGCTTTTTGCAAATAGCAGCCGATGTAATAGCGTCCGCTCTTGGCGGTGGCAAGCTGACCTGCAAGGTTCTCAGCGTGCACGATCCTGTGCGGGAAGAGGTTGAGGTGCATGT
Organism: uncultured Anaerolinea sp.; assembly: GCA_964483135.1. Lineage (GTDB taxonomy): Bacteria > Chloroflexota > Anaerolineae > Anaerolineales > Anaerolineaceae > UBA6107. The sequence goes on from CAZAAJ010000017.1 coordinate 4,503, forward strand.
CCTGATAGAAATCTTTCAACGGATACAACTGGTCCCAATCTTTGCCGAAATCCTTGATTAGTTTCGCGTTGGCTTCTGCAAATGTCTTCGGGTGCCAGAGGCGCATGATGGTGTTCATCGGGTGGTCCGCTGATACGGCATCCACACCAATCCATTTGATCTTCATCTTGGTTGCCCAGGCAGAGAAGTCAGGTGAAGGACCCGGGTGCTTGACCATGTATCGGAATTCATCTGAATCCTTGCTGTTCCAGCCATATTTATTCCAACCGGTCTTGATGATCAGGATATCGCCTTCGTGTACCTCGACCTGGTCCATGATCATCTGGGGAGTATAGACACTGGAATCGCTTACAAGCTTGGAAATATCTGCGATAACGCCGGGTCCAACCCAATCCTTGAGGGGAACCTGTCCGATGGTGCGGCCATTGGGATAAAAGTGTTTCTCGCCATCCATGTGAGTTCCGAGGTGGATGCTGGCGTTGCAGGTTGAGCCGTTACGACCCATGCCGAAGTATTGACCACCTACACGCTTGGTGAAAACGACACTCAATGGCACATAGTTCAACCACTGCGGGGTCATCACACTGAACGGTACGGTCATATCGATCATTTCAGCGCGCTGCATGTTCTGGAGGAAATCCTCTTCACTCATTCCTGCGGGGGCAGTCATGGCAAAGACACGGCTCCATGCGGTTTCCACTTCCATGAAGGGGATGGGCATGATGCTTATCCAGGCGCGTTTGTTCTTGAGCTTATCAATTTCACCAACGATGGCTTCAGCGAGCACCAGGTGTGCCTTGGGCATGTTGAGGTGGGTTAATTTGTAATACTCGCCCTGTGGGAAGGTTTCATCCCAGGTCTTGCCGGTCTCTTTGAGGAGTTTGTCTTCGGCCAGTTTGAAGTGGTCTTCATGCCAGCGGCGGATGGGGGTATTCATCGGGTGTTCGGCGTTGCCGCAATCCACACCCACGACCTTGAGTTTCATTTCCATCGCCCATTTATAGAAGCTCATGGATGGACCTGGATGGCGAACAAGGAATCCGAATTCCATGGATTCAACGCCACCCTGGGCTTTCTTGTTGTTCACCTGCGGTTGATCCCAGGAATACTTGTGATAGCCAGTGTTAACGATGAGGATATCGCCTTTCTTGACATCCACTTTGGAAAGGATCATCTCGGGGGTGTAAATGCTGTAATCCGAAACCAGGTCGGAGATATCTGCGATTACACCTGGTCCGGAAAGATCAGTAAGGGGAATATCGGCAATGGCGCGCGCGCCGGAGTGGAACGCCCGTTCACCCACCAGGTGGGTACCCACGGTGTTGCTCCATTTTAAAATCTGCCCATTAGCGCCCTGACCGCCTCCATAGGCACCGGTGACACGTTTGAAGAAATGCACTTCCAATGATTGTTCATGCGGATGGGGTGGAGTGAAAATACTGCAATCCTGGGTGAGGTCGTAGGTTTTCGCGTCGCTCATCATCTTAATAAAAGAATCTTGATCCATATTTCCTCCTATAGTAAAAATATTTTCTAGTTAAAGCCGTACTTATCGGCATAAGCGATCAAAGCATCTTCGAAGCATTTCATGGGTGCAGACGCAACCCCAGCGCCAACCTGCCCGACGCCCGGATCCTTGTGAGCAACGCCAGTGTTCACCCGCGGGGTGATCTGTTTTTCAACCACTTTACGAATATCCACACCGGTGGGGGTTCCGCGGAAATCGAGGTAGGGGATGGTGAACTGTTTGTGTTCAGCGTAGGTGATCTCGTACATGTCGAGGGTAGTGTTGATGGCGTCGCGGGGGACGCCGCCGATGAAGGTGACGAGTGCGGGGGCAGTCGCCATGGCAAATCCGCCAATGCCGGCAGTTTCGGTGATCACGCTGTCGCCAATATCAGGGCAGGCGTCTTTTTCACTGAAACCGGGGAAGTAGAGCGACTTTACCATGGGTGCTGGAGCAGTGAACCATTTACCACCCAATCCACTCACTTTGATGCCCCAATCAGTGCCATTGCGCGCCATGATGGTAACGATGGTGCTGCCTTCCACGTTATCGCCGGCAGCGGTCATTGCTTTGCAACCAGCCATAACCGGGTTGAGGATGCTCAGCGCGTTCTCGCCGAGGAATTTGATCACGTCAAAAGCGGTCTGGGTGTCTTTGGCAGTCTTTGCGATATAGGGTGCCAGTTGAGTCGTCCAGAGCACAGAAGCGGCATCCAGGCGGTTGTGGCCGTCGTCACCCATGTGCAATGCTTTTGAGAGGATGGCGCGCACGTCGATACCACCCATCGCTTCGAGGGCTACTTTAATTGTGGGACCCAGCGTGGATTCCATCCAGCGTAATTTGATCAGCACGTCGTCGCTGTAAGCGCCCATGCGCAGTACTTTACCACGTCCTTCATTGAGATTGCCGTAGCAGGTAATCCCGTGGGTTTTGTTCTCAACCACGTAAACCAGCTGCGAGGGGGAGATAAGACCAGCCATCGGGCCGGTGCACATATGCTCATGGCATGGGGAGAATTCGATCTTGCCGGAAGCGAGCAACTTTTCAGCCTCGGCAGCGGTCTTGGCTTTACCTTCAAATAAGCATGCACCAATCATGGCGCCTTTCATCGGGCCAGCCATGCGATCCCAGGTGACGGGAGGACCAGCGTGCAGGAACATGTTCTCATGCAATCCGGGAACAACTTCAATCGCCTTGGCCATGGTGGTGGCAACCGGGCGAGCTTCCATGAATTTTTCTACAACCTTTGCATTTGCTTTTTCAATTGTGGCTTTATCCATGTCTATTCCTCCAATCGGGTTTAAGGTCAAGCTCAACTTTTCATTTTCTCAAGGATATTCATCAAGCGTTCATTGCCGCCGGCAGGGGGTTTCCATTCAACTTGCACATGCGGTGCTTCCTGGTCTTTCAGGTTCTCAGAGAAGGATTCAAGACCAACGTTGATTGCCTGCATTTCCCGTTTGATGGTCGCAAGGTCAACCGGCTTGCCGATTGTCTGCGCTGCAACTATTCCGCGCTCATTTAAAGCGCGCAGGATGCGGCCAACACGGCGGACGACAATTTCATTGCTGGTATCCACCCAGGCACCTGCTTTTTTGAGCTGGGCGATCTGGGAATTAAGATCCTGGGGATCCTCATCGGTGCCAGTTACCACGCATACGATTTCCAGGTGGCGGTTGTCTTTTTTGGCATCTGCCAGGCATTTGGCAATGGCAGGTCCGATCTCGCTGGCAGGATCAGGATGGGAACCGTAACCGATGACGACATCCAGCATGATGACCGCCACTTCGGGGTCTTTGGCTTCTTCGTACAGGCGGCGGATGCGCAGCTCATTGTCCATCATCGGGTGCAGTCGGCCAACGGTGAATTCATCTTCGCCGAGGTCTACGATGCAATTCTCGATACTTTCGAGGGCATTGGGCATCTTGTTGTCTTTGTTAATGGGGGAATTCGCCCACACCTTGGGGATATAACCAGCCAGGATATGCTGAGCTTCATAGGCCAGCGTACCCCCGGAGAAAAGTCCGCGGTAATATTTTTGTTTGTCATTGAACTTACCGATCTGCAAATCTTCTTCTGCTTCGAGTTTTGGCGGGTGGTTCGCCAGTTCAACCGCAAGGCGGGCTGCATCATCCAGTCCGGTGGCGTAGAACAGGTTACCATCGCGCATGGTGGTCACTGCGCGGGCGATGAAATTGACCACAACCGGTTTACCGGCTTTGCGGGCAATCTTAAGCACTTCTTCAGCCACTTTGGGTGAAGGCGGTTTAGAGGTAAGAACGATCACTTTGGTATCCGGGTCGCGTACGAAAAAGTCAAGTGCCATCAGGAAGGTGATTGCGCCAACCTTTTCAGAAAGGTCGCGCCCGCCAGTGCCAATGCCTTCGGTGATACCGCTGCCGAGTTGATGGATGCGGCAGGCCACCTGCTGTAAACCGGTGCCGGCTGCCGCAACGATGCCAATCGGTCCGCGGCGGATCTTGTTGGCGAATGCCAGCCCCTGCCCTTCGATCATGGCAGTGCCGCAATCCGGTCCCATCACCAGCAAACCAAGTTCGCGGGCTTTGGTTTTTAGAGCGATCTCTTCTTCGACGGAAACGTTGTCGCTGAACAAATGGACATGCTTGCCAAGCCGCAGGGCTTCACGCGTGACAGCAGCCGCATAACGGCCGGCCACGGAGATGATCACCCAGCTGGCATCCGGCAGCATTTCCGCAGCGGCTTCAAGGCTGTGCGGGCGGTAGTCTTCATCAGTATTTCCTTTACGGGCAGCCAGCAGGCTATCCACCTGGGCAAGGGCTTCGTCAGCGGATTTGGCATCCTTGGCTTTTACCACGATCGCCAGTTCATCCGGTTTTGTAGCCATGACCTCTTTTGAGGCGAGACCGATGTGCTCCAGCAATTCCTTGTTGGACTCGGTTCCCATTACCACGCCGGCATCTTCAATGCCTGGCAGGCCAGCCAATGACCGTTGAAGCGACATCAACTTGGCGGAATCATAATACACACCACTTCGTATTTCAGTTTTGATCGTTGCCATTATCACTCCTGAGAGAGAAATTAAAATAATCGGCTGCCGTGCAATTTTGGAGGTAATCGAATATCTCCGGCAGGGCAGCCTGGTGAGGTTCTAGCGGGGCATATTGCATGCGCATAGGTAGGATCATTGTGGTTTTGTTTCCTTACACAAAAAACAACTCTTCACAATGCGAGATTGTCACTGTTTCAATATAGCATAGTGAAAATTCAAAATCAAATTACCTTAAGCACTAATTAGGTGACAAATTTCCCTATCTTTATTACACAATAAAACATCCCCGGGTTTTTGTCGGGGATGTTTGCATAGTTATTTGATCTTACAGATCAAGCCCTTCAGGAACACGGAAGTGTTCATTGGCTTTCAATACTTCATCGGTTACATTGAAGTTGAGGTCGTCGCCAATGACCTGCTTGCAGTAATCTTTCAGACGGCTCTGCCACATATCCTGGTTGACATAGAAGATCTTTGCGCCGCCAAGTTCATGCTGATATTGCGGCCAGGGTTTGGTTGGTTGTGCCATCGAAAGGCCAGCCATACGCCATCCGTTGTAGGATTCGAAGGTGGACCACCATTCCTGCACTTTGATCATTTCCATGGCATAGTAAGTCTTGGCGTAGTACATCGGCCAGCCCAATTTAGCGCGGCGGGAGAAGGTGAGGGTGTGCAGGGAAATGGCAACATCTTTGTCCCATACACGACCGTTTGCAAAACCGAGCCATTCACCATCAACAAGACCAACAAAAGTAAAGGGGTCTTTGAGGCGCTTGCGGATAAGGGAAAGAACTTCACCGTAAACCCGGACGCCGACGATATCATAAAAGTCTTTTTCGACTTTCATGACCCGCTCGAGGTATCCAAGTACGGGTTTGTATTCTGATTCCTGGATGGTGCGGATGTAGAGCATGCGGCCATCAGGGAGTTTTACCTGTGCGCCGGGCCAGACAGGTAACTTCATTGGGGCAGCTGAAAGGATGCCTTCGATATCACGTACATCGATTTTCATCTCTTCAGTTGAAACTGGGGTTGGGAGGTCTACTTTCATTTTTAATCCTTTTTCTATTATTTTGGGTTGATAAAAAAAGTATAGCATCTTAAAAAGGATAGTCAATGAAAGCAGTATGGATTAAGAAGAAAATCGGGAGTTATGTAACATTCAGTATGATTAAAGTAAACAAAAAGGCCGGAAACAATTCCCGGCCTTTAATTGCGAGGATGTTATGTTTATCTCACATCCACCAGTACCGCGTGCACGAGGGTGCGGTAGGCATATTGATCGGTGGCGGTGTTGAACCCCTTGCAGGTGACGAGCGTCAGCCAGGCGTCATCCTGGTGCTTGAGCATGGCTTCTACGTTGGAGGGAGCCACCGTCATCACCCGGCGAACCTCATAGGTGTAAGTCTTGCCGTAGGAGTGAACGATCACGCGGTCGCCATAGCCCAGCTTGTCGAGCGCGTAGAAGGCGCCAGGTTCGTTGAGGGCATCCCAGACGTGAGCAGTGAGGACGGCATTGCCGAGGGAGGTCGGGTAAGCGCTGCCTTCAAGCCAGCCGGCTTGTGAGCCGAGCCAGGTCACATCCCAGGTGCTGCCGGTCTGCGGTACGCCGATAATGGCGGTCTTGACCTTGAGGCTGGGGATTTCGAGCCACAGGTCACCGAGGGTGTCGTAGGAGACAGTCTGGGCAGGGAGCTCAGTCACCCGATCCGGGGCGAACCCGGTGGCGGGAAGCGATGTAGCGTTAGCTCCCGGCTCTCCATAGATACCAAAGGTAGAAATGGAATCAAATTCGCCGTTATTCAGGACATTCCCCATCGTGTCATGGATTGAGCTTGTCCCGCATACGAACAACCTGTATGTGCCGTACGGAAGTAACACGCCACTATTGATACTCAATACTGCGATGAATGTCGACGGGTTGTATGCAACACTGTTGATGGTAATGGCTACATCATCTCCCTGGACTCCGCCGATCCCTTCAGGACCGCAGGCGACAGTATCAAAGGTTCGATTTGTCCCGCGGGAGACTAGCATGTAGTTCTCCGGGTTATCTGCAGCGTAGATACCGGCATTATGGAGAACATCCCGATTAAATGCCACAGTGAGTTGATTGATGCTAACTGAAAGTTGATCACCATTCAATGGATTGGTGGTCACAGCCGTTGGGCCAGTACCAAAGTTGAACGCAGCCACGCTTGGATCATGGTCGCTTGTGCCCCGGGCGGTATCTCCGGTATATTCGGCAGCGAAATCGCTGTTTACATGTGCCACTTTGAACTGACGTAAATCAACAAAGGCAGAAGGACTGATGAACATCTGGTCCAGTGTCTGAGCCATCCCCAGGTATACGTAGCTGTATGCGCCTTCAGGAGTCTGGCTCATTTCCACATCCAGCAGGTTCGTCATTCCAAGTGAAGGATTGTACAAAGACCCGAGTTGATCGGATGCGCCATAAGCAATATCATCTGGCCACGGGTAGACATTCAGGTCACCACCCATAATGATACGGGTGCCGGGTGCGGCGGATTCGATAAACGCGATCAAGGCTGCATTGTATTTTGCCTGCTCCGTGCGATGACCAACACAGGTGTCCGGTCCGCTTTTGAAGTGGTTATTAAGCACATAAACATCAGCAAAATTGCCAGCACCAATAGTGTTTTGCCAGACACGGAACAAAGCGACGGAGACAGCGCGCGGGAAGACCCATGAAGTTTCACAGGAGGCAACACCGCCGGGTAAAACCGCATTGAGTGTCTTGGGGTTGGATACATCAGCGTTGGCAGCAACACCTGCGCCGGCATAAGACACTGCCGGGGTAGTTCCGAGTACAGGATCCCCTGCTGCGGGTAAAAGCTCTACCCGGTCAGTGCGGTACAGGTATGCCGGGAGGATACCGCGTAAGTCAGAACTGTCGCGGTCAAAAGCCGCATCGTACGATGGTCCGCCAAGCCCTGCGATTTTCAACGCGAGCTCCTGCAGCACATCCGGCTTGCCGTCGGCATTGTTGGTGGAACCGCAGTCAAGTACCCCACCAGATACCACGCAGATATCCTGGTTCTCCACTTCCTGTACCATCAGGATATCCGGGCTATGCAGATCATTGATGATCTGGCTGGCGATATCATTCAAGCGGTTTTGGTAGGTAGCATCATTAGCAGGAACATAATCAAAAGGTGAAGTTACTGCTGAGGAAAATGGTGCAACCTTTGGACAGCCGGAATTACCTGCGAAATCACAGCCGGAGAACGGGTTATCGCGGTAATCATATACGTTTTCCAGGTTGTAATCGGCGATGGCGTAGCCAGTGCTGCGGTCGATTGCGGAGGGTGGATTGTTCCCTGCGGGATCAGCTCCATCGCTGAAAACTGCTGGTTGGTCAATTTCGATGCGGTATTTGCTGAAGGTGTAATTGATGCCGCCTGTAGCAGGTTGGGTGAGTGTATCAAATGTACTCGCAGGTGAAATCAAGGTTTGAGCATCACCCCAGTAATTCTTAATCCCCAGGCTGCCGATTAGGATGCGATAGCCATTGCCGTCCCAGTTGACCGCATCGTAGTTGTCATCAAGCGGGTGGGCATCGCGGAAAGCCCGGTTGGTATAGGGGGCTGCTCGCAGTCCAACGGTGCTATCAGACCGCGCCAGCCAGATCTCGGCATCCGCCGGGCTGAAAACACTGCGTCCGCCCAGGACGATACTCGAGGCGGGCACCTGGACGCGCATCCCCTGCAGGCGTTCCCAGTACCGGTTGGCGTCTGCGGCAGCGGCAGGCGGATTGACTACAACTGGTACTATCTCGGCGTCGATATTCACTCCGGTTCGGACCACTGACATTACAGTTAATGTGGATACCAATTCGGTCATGTTGTAGTATTCACTGACCTTACCGGAGAGAATGATTTCGTCACCAACTGCCGGTGTGTAGGATCCAATCGTTGTGGCAGTACTCATGAATACGAAAATGCCATCCGAAGTGTTTGGATCTGCGTCCTTGTTGGCGGCTGTATTTTGCAGGAAGAAGCCCTTGTAGGTATTGGAGGAATTGCTGATTGCCTGAAGGGTTTTCTCAAAAACAACGCCTTTGACGGTCACTGTTGAACCATTATAGGGAGAAACATGGGCAGTGCCACTGTCGCTGTCAAGAACAGCGCCGTTGACTGTACCAATGGGAATTACTGAAATTAAAGTTAATGTAATGGATGTGGTACCGCTACGAGCTTGTGCGTCGGAAAAAGTACAGGGGATATTCTGGCTGCCGGCAACCGTGCTGGTTGTGGAATAAGAGAAAACATTGTTTCCCGCAGTAACATCTCCGTGCGTTCCATCATCAAAGAATGCCTGGGAAGCTGGTCCTCCTATGGCTGACAAGTTGCAGGTGACGGCAATTCCGGTACTCACCGGATTTGTGCCTGGAGTGACCGAAACCGTTAACAAAGACAGGTCGCCTGAAGAAATAGCAGATGGAGTGGCCTGACCGACAGCTGCAAAAGGAAACATGCTGTTCCGCGGATTCGGCGCGCCAACAGTGAAATCTAAACTGTTATTGTCAGTATCGGTTGCGCCGTTGTTGTTACGGTTGGCTGCAGTAGTATTACTTAAATTTGCTGTCGGGGAACCTTCATAACAATTGGTGGCAGAGCCAAATCCCAGGAAATCAACCAAGCCGGTCGGGCAGGTTCCTGTCAATGTGGTGGAATTATTCACCAGGGCTACTTTTCCTACTGTCCCCGAAAGTGCGAGTGTTCCAGTGGCATCGGGCGTTGGAAGATTTACTGTTCCACCAGCACCTGCAGCCTCTTGAACCAGGTAATAATGGCCCGGTTGAATGGTGCCTGATAAAGTTGTCTTTGACCAGGATGAACCAGCAGACGACGCATACTGAACGGTCCATCCTGTTATATTCACCGCAGAGGAACCAAGGTTATATAACTCAATGAAATCATTCTTGAGGGTTGCACCTGAATTACCCCCGCCGCCATAAACCTGGCTGATGACAATTGAGGTGGATGCAGCCTGCACAGGCTGCACAACCTGACCTAATAATCCCAGTGCCATGGTGAATGCAACAAAAAATGAGAAAAACTTTGGCGCAAACTTTTTCATGGTTCCTCCGGCGGGCGTATGATGGTAGTTCTAGTTCTCAATATGATTAGGGATTTTCAGGATTAAACACAAAAAGAACTCATTGGTGTTCCTAATGAATTCTAAACAACCTGAAAACACCTCCCCAAACGGTAGATTTTCTGTTGCTATTTAAAATTTATAATAGAGGCAATAAATCCTAACAAAATCATTGTAGCAAAATGCATGATAAAAAACAACACCAATGGAATTAAAAAATGGCGAGTATGTTTTTTAATATTATTGCTAATCTTACCAACTTTGGTTCAGAATGGACGTGGCATCCGCTTTCTAGACCCGGATGGAAGGCTTGGTGATCGGTCCATCCTGGATTGGCCTGGCGATGATCACGGATATATTATCCGGACCACCCAGGTTATTTGCAGTCTGTACCAGCAGGTCGGCAGCCATTTGCGGAGGGTTTTCGTTGACCATGTATTGGATCATCGGTTCAGGCACAACCCCCCACAAGCCATCACTGCACAACAGGATTTTGTCATTATTCGCCAGGGTTTCAGCGCCATAATATGGACGGATTTCCGTTGCTGCTGCTCGAATGGATTGCGTTAGCTGATTCTTTTTTGGGTGGTGCATCGCTTCATCAGCTGTCAGCAAGCCGGCCCGCATTGCTTCGCCGACAAAACTGTGATCATAACTGATCTGCCTGACCCCATAGGTATTGATGAGGTAAGCCCGGCTGTCACCAACATTGACCACATTCACTCTGCCATTGATGATGCTGACGGCAACAACCGTGCTCCCCATGCTGGCGTATTCCACATCTTCTTTCGCCTTTTCCTGCATCCTGACGATGGCTTTCTTGATTGCCTGCTCAGAAAAACCAGCCATCGAAAAATTCTTCGGGTTACAGGTGGCGTAATCCTCGCTAAACTGCTGGATGACGATCTGACTGGCGACTTCCCCGCCTTTGTAGCCACCCATCCCATCTGCCACGATGAGAACCGGGGGAAGCGTGCCATCTTGTTTTGGATTCAGGATTACCATTGAATCCTGGTTTGGTTTACTGCTGCGTTTAATCCCTACATCGATTGCAGAACCATATTGTATTTCCATCAGATCCTCTTTAGTTTTCCGCATCTCCTATCACATCGAGGTAAAGAGCGATATTCAATATTATATACATTAAACATCCTGTTTAAACATAGCAAGATTTCAATCTCTTTAATGTTCGTCAAGAATTGGTTTACTATTTAAATAGGCAACAAGAGTGATTCAGGTGTATTTAATGATGCTATTATTAAAGTCATAAGGGCTTTTTATGGAGGTCTCCATGCAGGACCTGATCGGACGTTCAACAGGCAGGTACGAAATCAAAAGCCAGATTGGCTCTGGCGGGATGGCGATCGTCTATCTTGCTCACGATAACACCCTGGATTGCGATGTAGCTATCAAGTTTATCCGTACGGATAAACTTACTGAAGAAAACAAGCATAATGCGCTGGCACGCTTCAAGCGCGAGGCACAAAAAACTGCCCATTTGCTGCACCCCAATATTGTCACCGTCACTGATTTTGGTGAATTTGAGGATGTTCCTTTCCTGGTGATGCGGTATATTCCCGGCGGTCGGACTCTTAAGGGTTTGACGGGCTCACCGACACCCTATGCACAGGCAGTTGACTTGATCCTTCCGGTGGCAGGTGCTTTGCAAGCAGCCCATGAACAGGGCATCATCCACCGCGATGTTAAACCTTCCAATGTCCTCCTGACCAATCAGAATATTCCCATGCTTTCGGATTTCGGGATCGCTAAGGTGTTGGATCCTGCCGGGAAGAGCGAAACTCTAACCTCGGAGGGTACAACTGTCGGTACCCCTGAGTACATGGCGCCGGAACAATGGCATGACAGTGCTGTGGATGCCCGCGCTGATATCTACGCGCTGGGGGTAGTCCTTTACGAGTTGCTAACTGGCCGGCCGCCTTTCAAAGGTCGAAATACCTCCGGGACGATGATCGCTGCTCTCACCGAGCCAATTCCGCCGGCAAGGTCTTTTGCTCCTGATTTACCGCTTGAACTGGTCCAGGTTGTAGAAAAAGCCCTGGCTAGAAATCCTGAAGAACGCTATGTCTCGATGCAGGAATTCATTAATGCCATGCGTGACGCGGTGAATACAGCCAAAGCATCCGCTGAAACCGGCGCAAGAGCAACAGTTGTTCAACTTGCTGGCGTAACTGCCGACCAATCCACGATCATCGACGCTGTGACGGGTACAGTTAAACAAAATATCGCACCGCCCATTACCCCGCCTATCACCCCGGTAATTCCGCCGCCAGCGCAGGTTCCTTACGGATCGTATTATGGTCAACCGGTACCTGTACCTCAGAAACCAAAGTCCAAAGCCGGATTGTGGATCGCCCTGGGAGTGGTGGGGCTGGCTTTTATTATCGGAGCTGTTTTATTGATTAAGGCACTTGGGGGTGGCGGAACACCTGCAAACCCGGGCAATAACAACGGGAGTACTGCCCCAACGTTAACTCCTTTCATTAATAATCCTGTTGCCGTTGAATCACCGGTAGAAAACCCAACCATCACCTCGGTTCCCCTGGGGGGAGTCACCCTTGAACCCTCCAGAACACCCACCCAGATCCCCCCGGTAATTCCGGCGAATATCCTGCTGGTCATGTCCAGCGGCGCCATTGGCAATTCGGATATTTTCATTTCAAATGAAGATGGATCGAATTATCACTGTATCGCCTGCAATAATTCCTGTGATGAAGCAGAACCGGAATGGTCTCCTGACCATTCCACCATCGTGTTCCAATCCAATTGCGGTGGTACGTACGATATCTGGGCAGTGAGCGCCAGTGGCGGGACGCCTTACCAGTTGACCAATACGCCCCTTTTCGATGAAAGAGAGCCAAGTTGGTCGGTGAATAACCAGATCGTTTATCGTGTTTCGCCTAAGGATGAGAATAGTACAGGTGTTGATGACATATACCTCACTTCAATCGGTGGAACGGGTTACCCGGCCGGTTTTACCGGGCGCTCACCTGAATGGTCACCCGACGGGGGAAAGATTGCTTACATGTCCAATTCACCTGGAACATGGCAGATCTTTGTTTTTGATACAACTGGTGGAAGTAAAAACCAGGTCAGCAATTGCAGCACCGGCTGCCGTTTTCCGGTCTGGTCTCCGGATGGGAAGTCGATCGCTTTTAACCTCACCGATAGCGCTACCTCGACCAATCCCGCGGGGATAGGCTACCTGCCGGCTGGTGGCGGTGTGATGGCCACACTCGTCAGCGGGTATGCCGGCCGACCCTCCTGGTCAGCAAATGGATGGATCGCTTACAACACCTCCAAAGGGATCGAAGCGGTGAATGTTTCAACCAAACAAACCAGGGTCATTGTGAACCAGACTTCGGCGTGGGGACCCTGCTGGTCGCAATAAGCATGAATATACAGAAAAACAATCGCTCTCTCCTGATCGCGGTAATCATCCTGTTGGGAATTGGCACGATTGCCATTTTCGCGGTGATTTTTTGGCTCTCGCGTAATAAATTGCCTGTAGCTGTACCCCCGACGTTCACTCCGGCTGGGGTGTTAACCTCGACCATGCCGGAACCAACAAAATCCCCCACTGTTCAGCCAACATCGACTCCTGAGCCAACTGCCACCCCCACCATCACTCCCGTAGTACCAGCAACCTACGTCGTAGTTGCCGGAGATACCCTTTCAGGAATCGCGGTGAAATTCCAGGTGAGCCTGGATGCCCTGATGGCAGCCAATGCTCTCACCGCAGCAGATATCCAGGCAGGCCAGGTGTTGATTCTCCCGGTTGCGGCAACCACTCCAAATGTCTCATCCACGCTTACCGCGAATGAATACCGGGTAAAAGACGGGGACTCGCTGGAGTCGATAGCTGCAATGGCTGGCACCACGGTGGAACAACTCCGCGTGGTTAACTTTATGTATGGCGATTCGATCCTGGTTGGTCAAAAACTGTTTTTACCTGGTATGAGTCCCGTCGTGCCTGTGTGGAGTTGGTCAGTTTTGGAGGCAAACCGAACCGCTGGGTATCCTTATCTCCTGGATAAAGACAAATTCATATTGCGTTTTCAAGGTGATTCTTTCGCATCCGTCGATCCGGAGTCTGTGGCCGGATTGGTGCAAAATGCGCTCAATAATGTTCAAACCATTTTTGGAATTGAATTGAGCGGTCGGTTCACTGCTTATGCTGCTGGCACGCTTTTTGAGCCGCCCAACCAGCACCTGCGCGGACGCAGCTTTTCGTCGGCGCGCGAAACGCTCTTCCTTTATGATGGCACGGGCGACCCGGCGGATCAGCAATACATCATTGCCCATGAACTGACTCATCTGTACATGTGGAATACCTTTGGTGTTCCAAGTTCAGTCATGCTTAGCGAAGGCGCGGCTGTGTATAGCGGTATGAACGCAATATCGACATCTGATCATCTTCCACTCAAAAGTATCTGTAAACTCCTATATGATGCCGGTTCCCTGCCGAACGTAGCCGGGGAACTAGGGTATTCGGGTCATAATTATGACCTGGATAATTACTACACAGCCGGTTGTTTTGTCGGATACCTGGTTGAAAAATATTCAGCATCAAGTATCGGGCAGTTATATCCTAACAGCAATTATGTTAATGTTTTCGGAAGTAGTCTGGTTGAGCTTGAGAAGGACTTTGAATCTTCGCTCGCCCTACAACCCACCATCCAGGGCATAGACCCTTATACTTTTTCCACTCAGATGGATAAGGTCAGCAATACTTATCGAAACTTCTTCCCGGCATTCTCTCCGACGGTAAAAAAACTTGAGGAATTCCGCCTGCTTGACCATGCCCGGCTGGAATTATTGAAAGGAAATCTGGCAGTAAGTGATCAATACCTGGTTTTATTTAACCAACGCTAATAAACTCTTTACCAATTAATAAAATCAAAATACGACTAGTAACCAGGTTTTATTATTCAATACTGGTTATTAATCATGCGTATGTATGTATACTAATAAATAATCTAATATTAAGAAAATAGTCTGATGAGGCACTATGGAAATAAAAGTAGGGCAATTCATTGGAAAATACCGGATCATTGAGCCGCTCGGACAGGGGGGTATGGCAACGGTCTATAAAGGGTACGACACTCAGCTTGAGCGGGATGTCGCAATTAAGTTAATCCGCCTGGAGCAATTTGGTCCCGCAATCGTTGATAAGATGCGGCTGCGGTTTGAACGCGAAGCCAAAACGCTTGCCAAACTTACCCATCCATATATCGTCAATATCATTGATTATGGTGAATTTGAGGGGATTCCCTATCTGGTAATGCCCTTCCTGCAAGGGGGAACATTAAAACAATACCTGGGAAAACCCATGTCGATCGAAACTGCAGCAGCAATGTTATCCCCTGTTGCGGACGCATTGGCATATGCCCACCAGAAGGGAATTGTTCACCGCGATGTGAAGCCGGCAAATATTATGTTCACCGAGACCGGTCAGCCTATGTTAACCGATTTTGGGATTGTACGTCTGTTAGAAAACGAAGATGGGTTGACGCTCACAGCAACAGGGATGGGAATTGGCACGCCGGAATACATGTCACCCGAACAGGGGCTCGGGCATGAAGTGGACGGCAGGACGGATATTTATTCATTGGGGACTGTGTTGTATGAGCTGATAACCGGTCAAAAACCCTACACAGCCAATACCCCCATGGAGATCGTTTTGAAACAAAGCACCATTCCACTCAAAAAACCATCCCTGGTGGTTCCTGCCCTGGGTGATGTGGCTGATCAAATATTACTCAAGGCGATGGCGAAAGAACCCGATGACCGATACGCCAGCATGAAGGACTTCAAAACGGTCCTTGAAAAAATAAAACAAAAAGAAACAATCCCTGGTATTGAGGGATTGCAAGACCTTCCGGTACGAAGCGAAAAGGTAGACCGCGACACAGATTACTTTTTAACCCAGGTGGAACCAAAACCTGTTGACCAGAGACCTGTTGAACAAAAACCCATTTTGCTAGCAGTAAAAAGAGAAAAAATAAATAAAGGACCTTCAAAAAACCGGAATTTAATTTGGCTTATTCCCTCCATAATTGTTTTATTGGCTGTCTTGTTTTTTGGGACGCTTTTATTATTTCCCCAGAGCTCCCTGGCAAAACAAGTTAATTTACCCCAAATATTGGGAAGTAACCTGCAAATGCTTTTATCATCAAATACAAGCCCGACCAGGATTGCATACTTTACAGTGACACCTGTCGCTACTCCAGTTGCCACACGTGAGCCATTTGTACTTCCTTCTGAAACTCTACGAATAAACCTGCCGGGTTATCCTGAATCACTGGATCCCCAAAATGCGATTATTGTTACAGACATTACCCACCTGCAATTAATTTACGAAGGTTTGACAAGGCTAAATGTTAACCTGGAGACTGTTCCAGGTGCTGCGGAAAGTTGGACTACCAGTGCTGATGGAATAGAATTTACCTTTAATATCCGGAGAAATTTGCATTACAGCGATGGAGCATTATTGAATGCAAAACGCTTTGAATATTCCATACTACGAAATATGGACCCTGCCCTCCATGGTGGTTTTAGTTACATGACGGATGATATTGTGGGCGCTTACGAATACCGAAGTGCGGATACAAATAAACTTTCAGCCGCGCAATTAGCTGCATTACGGGCAGCAGTGGGGGTGCATGCTTATGACTCTGCCGGAAATGTCTGCACGGATTATAAACAGGAAGACTGCGTGATTCTTAAAATTACCACCAAATATGCAGTCGCCTCTTTGCCAACGATTCTCTCTCTTCATATTACTTATCCAGCCCGCGAAGAGTTGATCACATCCGGGGGTGATGCCTGGTGGAAAGATCCTTCAAATCAAATTGGGAATGGCGCTTTTATTCTCGATAAGCTTGAAGAAAACACGGTGGCACATTTTCGACCAAACCCGTATTATTTGGGGATTTTTGCAAAAGTCAATATTGAGTATTTCTACATGTCAGATTCCTCCCAGGCATTTGACGCCTATAGAAATGGAGATGTGGATATCATCAGCCTGGTTGCGGAAGACCTGGCAGCAGCCCGGGCAATCCCAGCATTGAGCAAAGAAATATCGATTACCTCGGGATATTGTACCTATGCTTTGATGATGAACCAGACCAGGGCGCCTTTTAATGACCCGAAAATCCGAGAAGCTTTTTCCTATGGGATGGACCGGGAATATTATGTGCAGGAAATCCTGGAAGGGCTTGGCTCTGCAACATTGACCTGGATTCCTAAGGGATTCCCGGGATATGATAGTACTGAGACACGCTGGGCATTTGACGCTGAAAAAGCCAAACAGGCGATTATGGAATCGTCCTATGGCTCCCCTCAAAACCTTCCTCAGATTTCATTTACTTTCTATGACACCGAACGTAACCGCTTGCGTTTTCAAAAACTGGCCGATTATTATCAATCCCTCTTTGGAGTGCAAATCAAGTTAAAACCAGTAGACATTGTAAGTTACTCTGAAATGATCGATAATCCCAACACTGCTCCACAGTTGTATATTTCAGGCTGGTGTGCTGATTATCCTGATCCGCGCGATTGGCTTTCCTTTTACTGGAAAACCGGCACCTTTGCTACCCGAATTGGGTACTCCAATCCTGAAGTGGATAATCTTTTGGATAAAGCGGATGCGGGTTTGAATCCTGTGGATCGGCTACAATGGTATGCGGATGCGCAACGCAAGATCGTGGAAACCGCGCCGGCTGTATTCATGTATAACACTGTAAATGCTTACTTAATCAAACCTTATGTGAAAAATCTCACGCCAACTGCAATGGATTATAGCTGGGCAGGAATCATGGCGGCAAATCAGATCACGATTCAAAAGTAACATAATTACTACTGGCAGAAAGGTAAGGGAACCCTTTCTGCCAATTACATAATATAAAGAACTGCACAGAAGATTGAGGTGCTTGTTTTATCTCGCCGTAAAAAGAAAACCAAACGAGTTAAAAAGTTAGAGAACCATTAATTGCTGATTTCCAACATGGTTTGGATATAAGTGCTAGTGGTATCGGCTGGCATGATGTTGATCACCACTGTACGCGTATCCTTGGAAAACGCATACATGAATATGTTTTGTGACGACATATCCGTGGTATTAACCAATTCCCATCCATTCGTTTGCATCTCTGTTAAGAAGAAATCTTGAATTTCTTTTTGAACCGAATTGGTCGAATAGTTGATCATAGTGGAACCTTGAGAGGTCGAAACTATCACGTCGCCATTGTTAGGAGTAAAAACCGGAATATCCGCAGGCAATTGTTCAATGAAGGTAACAGATGCTGGGGTATCCTTTGCCTTGGGGGCTTCAGTGGCACCAGGTTGTTGACCGCCTATTCCAAAGAAACCGGTTTGTGAGCTTCCTTCCGTGGCTGCAGCGGTAGCCTGTGAATTGTTTTGAGCAATCTGGGTGGGATTTTTCTGTGAGACATTATTTAACTTTGGTAAGATCACTGTGAAGACCAGTACCAAAAAAGCCACAATGACCAAGGCTCCTCCGCCAATGACAATAGGCAGCGCTTTGTTCTTTTGTTTTACCGGCTGATAAGACATGACTGGCATAGGAACAGGGATGGAGGGTCTGGGCGCAACGACAGTTGCCATTTGGTCCACCATGGTTGGCGGTGCCATTGACACTACAGTTGTTTTGTTTTGCAGCACATCCTTCATCGCTTGGATGAATTCTTCCATGGTTTGGTAGCGCAAGGACGGGTCCTTTGCGAGCGCTTTAAAAATGATGGATTCCACATTTTCAGGCAAGTCAGGCGCAAACATCCGCGGCCGCGGCAGGGGATCCTGCACCTGTTTGATCAATATTGCAGCCGGGGTCTCTGCCTGGAACGGGCAGCGTGAAGTTAACAACTCATAGAGTACGATTCCAAGTGCATAAATATCAGTCCGTTCATCGGCTACCCCATTCCACTGCTCGGGAGCCATGTAAGCCGGTGTGCCGATCCCCAGCCCGGAACCTGTTAGCTGGGTTTGTTCGCCTGCGTCCAGCATCTTCGCAATGCCGAAATCGGATAGGATGGGCTCTCCGGATTCGCCGAACAGGATGTTGGCTGGCTTGATATCGCGGTGGACGATGTGCCGCTTGTGAGCATAACTCAATGCCTCAGCAATCGGCAAAACGTAAGCAAAAGCTCGATCGTACGGGAGACGTTCACTGGTATATTGTTTGAGCGTTCCATGCCCCACATAGGGCATCACCAGGTAAGGCACACCGTCCTGTTCGCCATAATCCAGCACTTTGAGGATATATGGATGGTCAAGTTTTGCCAGGGCTTTGGCTTCCCGTTCGAATCGGCCGAGAAACAACGGGTCTGACATGCTGCTGGTGCGGATGACCTTGATCGCCACATACCGCTCAAGCGCTTGATCGTAAGCTTTGTAAACTGTTGCCATGCCGCCTTCACCCAGCTGTTCGACGATCTGGTATTTTCCCAGGTTCTTTCCGATCATCGCATCCATAATGGCTCCCTCTTTCTATATAAAATCATTATAGCGATTTCCTTGAAAATAATCCAATGAATCCAACAAATTTTATCTCAATTGTATTTATTGGTTATTGCTGATTGTATTTATCCACTAAAGAAAGCGTAGAATTAGAGGATACAGGTGTCATTGAGGTATTACTGAGATGTTTGTCGGTGGTGAATTCTATTATGATGAGCGGTGGAAACTTGCAGCTCGCGCTCCATTTCCAAACCAAACCAGGAATACTTATTTCCTCAACGGCGGTCAAGCCTGCCTCAGGGTGATCGGGGATTATCTTATTGACCATGAAATTGACAGGATCCTTCTTCCGGCATACCTGTGTCCGACCATTGTCGAAACGTTAAATCAATCTGGAATTAAGGTTGATTTTTACCGGATCAATGAGGATTTTGCAATCGATCTGGAAGATCTTTCGACTCGAATTGCGGAGTCTTCAAACCAGGCAGTGTATTTTATTAATTATTTCGGGTTCATGCCCCGCAGACCTGAGATCGATTTTCTCCGCTCTTTACAGGAACGAGGCACTATTTTGGTCGAAGACAGTGCCCAGTCCGGTTTTCATGAGCATTCGATTGGTGATTTTGTTTTCAACAGCCTGCGGAAGTTTTGCCCCTGTGATGGGGCTTATCTAAACGCTCCCTGCTCGATGGAAAAATATATTGATCCTTACCGGGGGAGAATTAATCATCGCCTGCCTTACATCCGTCGTTATCGAAAGGAGTACGCCCGCTATTTGTATCGCGATGAAGGCGATGGAGATCAATTGGAAGAACTTTTTACAAAAGCAGAATCTTATTATGTATCGGATCAGGTTGTTGAAGGTGACGCAGACGAACAGGCAGGTATCGAATTCCTCGATTGGCCGGTGATTTGTCAGGTCAGACGGGAAAATTATGCCTACTTGCTTATTCGCATTGAAGACATGCCAGAGATTGTGCCGGTTTTTACTATTTTGCAGCCAGGCATCATGCCGCTGGGATTGCCGGTGTATTTCAAGGGTATTTCACGCGACAAAGTTAATGCGGAATTGGGAGACGCTTGTATCGGGCTGACCATTCACTGGGAGAATATGCACAAGAGCCCATTAACACCAGTTCAGCAACTGGCAATGCAAATGTCGGAGCGTATTTTAACGTTGACTATTGATCAATACACCACCCGTGCGCAGTTGGATTACCTGGTGGAAAATTTGTATAAGGCGATCAGGTTGGCTAAGAGCAGCTGAGTCATTGGGAAATTGCTGAAAATGCTAATTAATCGATAAATCGCCACATTTAGCGGTTGAGTTCCCACACCAGGTGCTGGATCTCAGGCAGGATCAGTTTTTCCCAGGCAAGTTGCACCGCCGCGGGAGAACCCGGGGTGGATATGATCACTTTCCCTTTATAAACCCCTGCGGTGGCGCGAGAGAACATGGCAGCCGCTCCCACCTGTTCGTAACTGAGCATACGGAAGAGTTCACCGAACCCCGGCATGACCTTCTCCAGTTTTTTGGAGATTACATCGAATGTTGAATCGCGTTTAGAGATTCCTGTGCCGCCATTAAATAGAACCAGGTTAACCTCTGTTTGGGTTAATTCTTCCAGCAGGGAATCAATATCCGCTGGCTCATCCCGGAGGATATGGTACGCTGCAACCACGAAACCGTTTTGTGCTGCCTGGTTTTTTAGGTAGATGCCATTGGTATCCGTTTCCGGGTTGCGCGAATCACTGACAGTGATTATGGCGATCTTCGCCGGGGGGAGTTCTGCCGCCCTGCGGTGATGATCGAATTTTCCCGAATTCATTGTCATTTCATTTCTGCTCATAGGATTTTTCCCCTCCTGTTTATTCGATTTCTTCTTCCAGCAGCCAGGCGTTCACAGTCTCGCCAGCAGGGATGTGTTTCACGCCGGCAGGCACGATCAACAAAGCGTTTGCCTGGACCAGCGAATACAGGTTGCCCGAACCCTGATGACCGGCCAGCGCAGCCTCATAACCGTCTTTTCCCTTGGTAAGGATTCCGCGGTAATAACTCTCCCGCCCGTCAGGGGATGAAAGCACTTCCTTTAATATAGCTTTTACAGTGTGGGGAGAGGTTGCAGGCAGTCCCTGCAAGTGCCGGAGGATTGGCAGAACGAATACCAGGCACCCGATGTAGGCAGAAACCGGGTTTCCCGGCAAGCCGAGAAAGGGAGTCCCCTTGTAATCTCCGAAAGCTACTGGTTTGCCGGGACGCATGTTCACCCGCCAAAATTCCAGTGTCCCGTTTTCTTCGATCACCTGACGCACATAGTCAAACATGCCAACGCTCACCCCGGCTGAGCTGAGGATGAGATCGGGTGAATTCTTATGGGCGCGCTCAAGGGTTCCGACAACGCTTTTTCGATTATCCCGCGCGATCTCCAGCTGGATAACCTCCGCGCCGGCTTTCGTCAACAATCCGGTTAACACATACCGGTTGGCATCATAGATCTTCCCGGGGGCGAGTGCCTGATTCGGAGTTAGCAGTTCATCACCAGAGGAGAAAAGCGCAATACGCGGCTTGCGCGCTACTTTCACTTCATGTATTCCGAGGGAGACCAATAATCCCACGTCCTGAGGCTGAAGAGTTCTGCCTTCCTTAAAGATCAACTGCCCTTTTTGGAGATCTTCACCAGCAGGCCGGACGTTCTCTCCCGGTTTCGTGGCTGTAAAAAAAGTCACGAAGCCAGGGAGTGACCTGCCCTGGCTGGACTGGTTTGCATCCGTGTTTTCAAGCGGGATGACTGCGTCTGCGCCAGGCGGGAGCACTGCCCCGGTTAGAATTCTTGCTACATATCCTGGCACCAATTCGTCGGAAGGCGCTGCACCAGCGGGAATATCCATGCTCACGGGAAGCTGAACCGGGTGTTCGGCAGAAGCCGAGGATACATTTTCGCTGTGCACTGCAAAGCCATCCATGGATGAGTTGGTAAAAGGGGGAAGTTCTATTGGAGAGGTGATATCCTCCATCAGGACCCGATCAAGGGATTTCTCTGCTGGGCATGCTTCCACTTTAGTTGATTTGTATATTGAAAGGATCTTTTGCTGGGCGGCTTTGACATCCAATAGATCTGTCATTGTTTACCTCTTTGACTTTTGCCATTACCTCGGTCTCTAGAACCGGTTTGTTCGGTATCAATCATAGCATTGTTATGGCAGGTTATTTGAAGCCAATGAAAAACCGAACACTGATTTATTGGGTATAACATTGACCTATGAGCATAGCACAAAGTAAAATACATCAAGCATTATGCAATTAAGATAATCCCTCTGCAAGGTTTTTTATAATCTTGCAATTGTCTATAAATTTGGATTATCAGTCAATTATCGATCTACATGAGGATTAATGGACGTACAAAAAGAGATTAAGCTGCGGGTAGCAACTAATAAGGAAAACATCATCCAATTCATGCGTGAAATTTGCACCATTCCTTCAATGGATTCATTGATTGGACCGGTGGGCGAGCGTATCCAGGCGGAAATGCGTAAGCTCAAATATGATGAAGTCCGTTTTGACAAAATGGGCAACACGCTTGGGCGCATCGGCAACGGGCCAAAAGTACTAGTATATGATTCTCACATAGATACCGTGGGCGTAGGTGACCGCGAGGACTGGGGCTGGGACCCATTCACCGGCAAGATCGAAGATGGCCGCTTGTATGCCCGCGGCGCCTGTGATGAAAAAGGCAGCACACCCGGCATGGTGTACGGTCTGGCGATTGCCCGCGACCTGGGCTTGCTGGACGGTTACACTGTGTATTACTTTGGCAACATGGAAGAATGGTGTGATGGCATCGGTCCCAATGCATTTGTTGAAGCTGACCCCAAAGTAAAGCCTGATTTTGTTGTCATTGGCGAGCCAACCATGATGAATGTGTACCGGGGTCACAAGGGCAGGATCGAACTAAAGATCACGGCTTCAGGCCGATCCGCGCATGCTGCTGTGCATTTCAAGGGCGACAACGCCGTCTACAAAATGATCTCGATCATCAACCTCATCCGTGAGCTGGACCGTCGCATGCGCTTTGGCATGGGTGCGCATCCCATTCTTGGGCATCCTTCCATCGCCATCACCGATGTCACTGCGCGAACGAATTCCTTGAACGCGGTACCCGACCAGTTTACAATTTTCATCGACCGCCGCATCACCATCAGTGAATCACATGATGATGTTATCAACCTGATCAAGGGATTGATCCCGGATTACCTGCAGAATGAGATTCTCGTCGAGGAGCTTTACTACGACACTCCCTCCTATACTGGTTATAAATTCCCGTTGCCTAAATACTTCCCCTCCTGGCTGCTGGAAGACTCACATCCCCTGGTGCAGGCCGGGCAGAATACCATCAAGGGATTGTGGGGAGAAGAACGACCGCTCGGTACCTGGGATTTTTCGACCAACGGCACCTACTGGGCTGGCAAAGCCGGCATTCCCTCGATCGGTTTCGGTCCCGGGGATGAGAAGACCGCCCATACCTTTATCGAAAATGTCCCCCTTGAGGAAGTAGTGGATGCGACGGCTTTTTATGCTTTCCTCCCAAAAATTCTCAAGGAAACCTTGCAAAAATAAAGTGCTATTAGCAAAATGCTTTAATAAAAATAATCCGGACCAGACATATATCTGGGCTGGATTATTTGTGCAATAATTAGCTTGGAGAGTCATCCCCGATCTTTAATGGTCAGAAGATGATGCCGGGAGGGAAAAATGAGAGTCCTGTTCATTGGCGGAACCGGGTTAATCAGTTCAGCCTGCTCCGAGTTGGCGATCCAGCGCGGGATCGATCTTACCCTGCTTACCAGGTTGAAAACAGAAAAACATAAGGCACCATTAGGCGTAAACCTGCTTCAGGCAGATATCCATGGTGATCCCATGCAGCTAGAAAATGCTCTTGCTGGAAAACATTTTGATGTGATCGTGGACTGGATCGCTTATACACCGGAGGATATTGAAAGAGATATCTCCTATTTTGCCGGGAAAACCAGTCAGTTCATTTTTATCAGCTCCGCCAGCGCTTATCAGAAACCACCGGTTCATTATCTGGTTACAGAAAAAACACCTCTCGAAAACCCTTACTGGCAGTATTCACGGAACAAAATTGCCTGCGAGCAAAGATTATTTCTGGAATATGCGCAATCGGGTTTTCCCGTAACCATCATCCGCCCATCGCTTACCTATGGATTATCCCAATTGCCCTTATGCGTGAATAGCTGGCAGTTTCCATATACGATCATCAACCGCATGCGGCAGGGAAAAAAAGTGATCGTTCCCGGTGACGGTACGTCCTTATGGGTGTGCACCTGGAATGAGGATTTTGCTGTCGGGTTGGTAGGTTTGTTTGGAAATGAAAACGCCATCGGAGAAGCTTTTCATATCACTTCAGATGAGGTGTTGACCTGGAACCAGCTTTACCGGCAAACGTACGAGGTGTTGGGGATAGATCCCAATATTATTCATATTCCTTCCGACCTGCTGGCTGCCTGGGACGACACATTTACAGGTTCTCTGATCGGTGACAAGATCAACAGTGTCGTATTCGACAATTCAAAGATCAAGAAGTTTGTGCCGGAATTCAATTGCGATACTTTATGGCGTGAAGGAGTAAAACGGACAATAGCCTGGTTCGATGCCGACCCTGCCAGGCAGATTATCGATTTGGCAGCCGAAGCGAAATGGGATTGGATCATCAACGCTTATGAGCGATCTTTTCCTTGATGAGAAGGGAATAGGTCAACTCTAAAGAAAAAAATGAAGCAGGGTATTTCCTGCCAATGATGAACCTCGAAGCTTAGTGAATCATGTTTAAAAACAAGAATGGGTAATACAATGGTTGTCTTTAGAAACCAATCAAATCGGATGTTACAATTTATTTTGTGTTTACAAATTCCTGCAATTGTGAAAATTTAAAATTAACCTTAAAAAAAATAATCGAGAATCACTTTATTAGTAGAACTTGAAACGATTAGCAATATTTAGTGAGTCTCGAAATCACGCAAATGGATTACTGGCGTACAATGAACGAAACACGAAAGTTTTACAATAAAGCTTGGAGTATTAACATGTTTGATCATCCTCACAGGCGGTTGAATCTCCTTACTGGTGACTGGGTTCTCGTTTCGCCCCAGCGCAGTCAGCGTCCCTGGCAGGGTCAGGTGGAAGCGAAGCACGACGATGATCTGCCATCTTACGACCCCACTTGTTATTTATGCCCGGGGAATGAAAGAGCTGGCGGTGTAAAGAATCCGCAATACGAAGGAACGTTTGTTTTCACCAATGATTTTTCAGCCCTGGTGCCAGATGAATCGAAGGACTCCAAACGGTCTCAGGGTCTATTTTGCGCCAAACCCGAAACCGGTTATTGTAAAGTAATTTGTTTTTCACCCAGGCATGATCTTTCCATCCCCGAGATGACATTGGAAGGAGTGGATCAGGTCATCCAAACCTGGGCGAAGGAAAGCGGTGCGTTATACAACATCCCGGCGATCAAGTACGTTCAGGTATTTGAAAATAAAGGCGCCATCATGGGTTGTTCCAACCCTCATCCGCACAGCCAGATCTGGTCCCAATCGAATCTCCCGAATGAGATCGTCAAGGAGCGGCGGACCCAAAAAAGTTATTTTGCGAAGAATAACCAGCCTTTATTATTGGACTATCTGGACCAGGAATTGGCATCCAACGAACGGGTGATTTTGGGCAACAAGCATTTCACCGCGCTGGTTCCGTTTTGGGCGGAATGGCCCTTCGAAACTATCGTGATCGCCCATCGGGCTGTGCCTGTTCTTTCTGAGCTGACAGCAGCCGAAAAAACCTCCCTCGCCGATGTCTATCGCCGCTTAACGATCCGGTATGACAATCTGTTTAAAACCTCATTTCCGTATTCGATGGGCTTTCACCAGGCACCGAAGGATAAAACTGAACACCCCGAATGGGTGCTGCATGCGCATTTCTATCCGCCGCTATTAAGGTCAGCCACGATCCGCAAATTCATGGTTGGCTACGAGTTGCTTGCCATGCCGCAACGGGATATTACCCCCGAATCAGCTGCTGAAAGGTTGCGTACCGAAAGTGACACTCATTACAAACTCAACGATCATTGATCGAATTACTGCCCGCTTTCGGGAAAAATTTGGTTCATCCCCACGGTTCATTGTCAGAGCGCCGGGGAGAATCAATTTACTGGGAGAGCATGTGGATTACAACGACGGCTTTGTGATGCCGGCGGCGATTGACCGTGCCACCTATCTGGTTTTCAGCCCTGCTATAGGGAAAACCTCAACCATCCTTGCTGATGACTTGCATCAGGAAATCACGATAAGTAACCAATCCGTGAAGGCCAAAGCCCTGCTGAATGGACTTCCCATGCCCGATTGGGGACGTTATCCCGCGGGGGTTAACAGCACCCTGGCAGACCATGGCTTTACGGTAAATGCACTAAATGGGGTTTTTGCATCGGATGTACCGATTGGCGCCGGGCTTAGTTCCTCCGCCTCGGTGGAGGTGGCTTTTCTCAACGCCTGGTTGAAACTTGGCAATATTTCACTACCTCAGATGGAGCAAGCCCGGTTATGCCAGCAGGCGGAGAACCAGTACGTTGGCGTCAACTGCGGGATCATGGATCAATTTGCGTCTGTGTGCGGGGAAACCAATCGGCTGCTTTACCTCGACTGCCGCTCCCTGGAATGGGAGACACTCCCCCTGCCAGCGGATGTGACCATCGTCATCGCCGACACCCGGGTCCGCCGTAAACTGACTTCAGGCGAATATAACCTGCGCCGGCAGGATTGCGAGCAAGCGGTGAGAATTTTAAGAACAGACCTTCCCGGTATTACCGCATTACGCGATGTCGAAATAGAGCAGTTTAATAGGCTAAGCCATAAATTATCCCCGGGTGTTGAAAAACACTCACGGCATGTGGTTGAAGAAATTGCCCGGGCGGACAATGCCAGGAAAGCCCTTGATCGGGGGGACATCATAGAGTTCGGTCGCTTGATGAATGACTGCCACCGCAGCCTGCGGGATTTGTTCGAGGTCTCGTGCGTTGAATTGAATACGATGGTTGATATTGCCCAGTCTTTGGATGGGTGTTACGGGTCGCGATTGACCGGAGCGGGGTTTGGGGGGTGCACGGTCAGCCTGGTGAAGAAATCAAAAGCAACTGGTTTTTGTGAAGCACTTGGGAATGGGTATTTCCTAAAAACGAAAATCAAACCGGAGATCTACCAGACCAACGCGGCACACGGAGTTGTCGTTGAGGAATTAGTGTAGAGATTTTTAAAAGGATTTACGCAGGAATTTTGAAATTTGGCCAAACTATCCAATACTATTATCATTTGATACTAGATTCAGGTGATATTTGTTTCCAATCTTGCTGGATTAAAAGGCGACTTGAACCTCGAATTTACAAAAAACACCCCCCAAAAAACTTCTACTTTGTTGATGGCTTTGCAGGTAGAGCCAAAATGGGCTCTGCTTCCTCAAGCAGATCAGAAATTCTCTTAATGCTGCTTGTCACTAACGGTGGATGCGGCTCCTGCATTGTACTGATGGTTGTCTTCAGTGATGCCAGACGCTCTTTGAGATCCGAAATATCTGCAGCTGCTCCTGCAACAGATCGATGGCTGACAAGTCGGTACCAGAGGATCTGGCAGACTACTGATAAGGGAGGCGCCAGGATTATCCCAATAATTCCAAAAGCGTCAGCAAGAGCGATCAGTAACACCACGGTAAGAATCGGACTATCCCACCTTCGATTTACTAAACGAGGTTTCAGCCAGATCATTATGGCGATCATTACTATGAGTGCATACACTGCTGAAAATAATCCAAGTGACACAACGGAAAACAATCCCACCAGCAGTGGAGCTATGATCGCCAGGATAGGTCCAACGACCGGGATCAGGCAGACCAGGGCGCCAATCAGTGCCAGCAGGACCGGATAAGGTGATCCGATGAGCCAGTAACCGAGACCCAACAGCAATCCGGCTACCAGGCTCTGGAGCAGTTGGCCGCGGATATAGCCACCCAGGTCAGATTCAATTGTCCTCCAAATACTGCGAGCTCGTTTGCGCTGGTCAGAAGGTAGTAGCGAAAGCCAGAGCCTTTCGAAATGAACTTGATTGAGGCCCCAATAGATGCTTAAGATCAGAATGATCGCGGAAGCAGTAGCAAGGCTTCCTATGCCTTTTGCAATCCCGAAAAGCGCCGGAAGGATGAGTTCCCCTTCATTTCCAACGATCGCCTGGAAAAGTACACTCGGAGAAGGTAGTTTGGATAGAATTGACTGTTGAATTGAACTTCCTGCCCAGATTGGAATCACCCACCTGTCCTTAACGGTCACATTTTTTGCTAAAGACTGAATTTCAACAGTCGTGGTTTTAAAGACTAAAAAGAGTAGAAAACCAGCCCCAGCTAAAACAATAATATAAACAAGGAACCAAAACAGACGAAGGAGCAATTTCATCCTGGCCAGGCGGCTGAACAATGGCCGAATCGTCGCTGCCAGCATCAACGAAACTAATACATAGGCAACGATGGTTCTAAATTGCCAAAACACCACGATTGCCAGCACTGTTGTTAAAACCGCAATGCCAATCTTTACCAGGTTCTTACTCATGGGGACCAGCCTTTGGGATTTTAGCCAATAATGCGTCGAGATCAGTAGTGAGTACCTCGATTTCGTCCATGACCTGATCGATCTTTTTAACCCTCAGGGCTGATCCACCCTTTTTGATGCGGGCTTGCTTCTGAAGATCTAAAGCCAGGTCTTTCGCTTGGTAACGCAGCCGGCTGGTCAAATCACGCCCTGATGATTCCTCAGGATCAATTTCCGATGGGTTAAAAACGAAACGGTTAAGTAATATTTGAATAATGGCTGCAATTGGAATCGCCAATAATGCACCTGCGAGACCAAACAGGGAACTAAAGGCAAAAATGGCCAGCAGGGATACAAAAGGATTTACACCGACTGCCTTCCTCATGATACGGGGTACGAGTAAATTATTTTCCAGGGTTTGGATGATGATTGTTGCGCCGACCACCCAAATCAATTTTGTTGGCGAGATGGAAAGGGCAATCACCCCGGCGGGGATTGCACCAAGCGTGGGACCAACCATCGGAACGGCTTCAAGGATTCCTGCAACGAGTGCCAATACCAGGGCGTTTGGCAAACCAATGATCATGTAGGCGATGAATGCCATTACACCAATTACCAGGCATAAGACACCTTGCCCGGCAATGAAATAACCTATTTTCGATTCCATCGTTCCGATTAGTTCAGCGATATTCTTTTGATGAGCCTTTGGAAGCATATTGATTAATGACTGGATTGTTCTTGGTCCTTCCAGAGTCCAGAAGAAAGCCAAAAGGAGGATAACAATCGTAAAAAACACGACCTTCGCCGCTGTAGTTACATAACCCAGTGTCACTTCGGCTGAAGCCAGTTGTTGAGAGTCCGTTTGTGCGACTGTGATAAACCCCGGAAGTTCCAATGGAAGAATTTGATTCAGGCTCCGGATCAACTCGTTTGGTGAATTGATCATCCAATTGCGTAAATTTTGATACTGATCCGGAATAGTCTTAATAATTGTTGATCCTTGTTCGAATACCAAAGGGAATAACAATAAAATAAAACCGATAAGAAAAGCAAGCAGGATTACATAAACAAGGATAACCCCAGCTGCCCTGGGCAACCCCCGTTTATACAACAAATTGATAATTGGCCGGATCACGGTACCCAGGATGACCGCAACCAGTAGGATCAAAATGACCATGTAAAAACGGTAAAGCAGCCAAAAACCCAACCCAACGCAAGCCAACACGAGCGTGGCAATCATTACTCGTCGAAATGACCAGTTATGGGTTTGAGAAGGCAATTGGTTTTCCATACCACTCATGCTTTACCAGGGTTTTGAAAAAATCCGCTTGGTATTATTCCTGTAAAAACTGGTAACACCAGGCGAATTTTCACACCGCATCTCCCTTATTTTGCCACCAGGTATGAATTTGTTTTTTAAGTCCTTCCAACTCGCTTTCTGTTGTTTTCATTG
Organism: uncultured Anaerolinea sp.; assembly: GCA_964483135.1. Lineage (GTDB taxonomy): Bacteria > Chloroflexota > Anaerolineae > Anaerolineales > Anaerolineaceae > UBA6107. Next base: position 34,748 of record CAZAAJ010000017.1, read on the forward strand.
CAATTGGTTTGGGAATTTGAAAAAAAACTTCATTACCTTTGCTTCCCTCATGGCAAAGAACCCTGGAACCCGGGATGTATTCCTGACGAAATGGTTCGATGTGCTTATTAATGAAAGCTTTCGGGTAATCCTCAAATTCTATAATTTCTGGCATAATCATTCCTTTTGGTTATCCAAAACCTCCATCAGTGCAGGTAATGGGAATGCACTTTCGCAATGATTTGCGGAGTGGTCATTTTATCTACGGGATAAATTCCAACGATCCGTGCCCCAAGCTCCGCATTCTTAAGACGGTTTTCCAATTCAGCCTTGGCTTCACCGGGACCAAAAATCCATATGGATTCCGCATCACGTATCAACGAGATGATGCCGTCATAATAGTGATTTAGGTGATCTCCAAATTTCCGGTCGCGCATATCCTCCGCGTTTGCTCCGTGAGTGTCATCAGAATTGTGACTATCCGAGCTACCTGAAAACCGCACATGTTTTTCCATGTTTGAGGTTATTTCCCGGGTCTCAACAATATCATCCTTGATCGTTACGATCACGGCTTTACGATGGTCAACCCAAATACCCACTTCTTTTTTCATGACTTTCTCCTTACTTTAATTCACTTTATAAACTGGGTAATCCATTGTCTTTATTTTTTTGGCGGTACGGGTAAGGATTCCTTGCGTTCTTCTTGTTTCAGGCGGCGGATATGTAAGCGTACTCCCCTGGATTGACGTTTTACTATTCCTTTGACACCCTTACTGATTTTTGTTTTCACTGGATTGCTCCCTTTCTTGATTCATATCAAATGTGGATACACTAACTTTTTGGAAATCGATATATCCCAGTTCAACATCCACATGGATGAGCCTCACTCTAATCCGGTCACCAACATCGATTCCTTCAAAACCGTGAACAAGTTTTCCTTCAACTGGGATATTCACCAGGCGTACCCAGGTGCCTTTCGGTGATGCCCCGGTTGTAATTGAATCAAACTCTTCCCCTATCCTTGATTCGAGCAGCAGGGCAGCGGCGGATTTTTCAACCTGTCTTTCAACTTTATTGACGGCATCTTCTGCTTCGGTACAGTGGGCTGCCAAAACATCTAATTCACCTTTTGTATAAGGCAGAGGCTTTCCCTCTATTGCTGCTTTTAACAAACGCTGTGTAACTAGATCGGTGAAGCGTCGATTTGGGGCTGTAGAATGCGCATAGTCTTTAACTGCCAGGCCAAAGTGCCCCGGCACATTGCCGTCAGGAAGTTCCGCCACGTATTCACCGGCTCCGAGAAGTTTGATCACTGCCAGGGAAAGATCCGGGAATCGCAATGGATCGGCAATTTGCTCCTTTACCAGGAAATCTTCCAAAGCTTTGGAATTTGGAGTTTCCGGCAGATGAAAATTGTGACTGTGGGCTATCTCAACAATCCGTTCCCATCTTTTTGGCGTACGTACAACTCGACGTATTGACGGGAAATTCTTCGAGGATAGAAACCGGGCAGTCACGCCGTTCGCGCCGATCATAAAATCCTCAATGATCTCCTTGGCGCGGTTCTTTTCTTCAACTTCAAGTGAACGGATCTGGTCATCGTCAAATACCGGTTTTGTCTCGATCGTTTCCAGGTTGAGTGCTCCGTGGGTATGCCTGAGAGTCTTCATCCGCAGTGCTGCCCTATCCTGTAGACGCATGTTATCTTCCAACCCATCAATCGCGGAAATAGCCTCAGGAATTGACCCGCTGCCATTCAACCAGGCTGCAACGCCATGATAGGCAAGCTTGGCATGATTCCGTACCAAAGCCCGGTAAACATCCGAGGATTGCACGGATCCATCGACATCTATTTCCATCTCAACAACAATAGCCAGGCGATCCTCGTTCAAATTCAAAGAGGTCAGGTTGGTGGAAAGTCTTTCAGGGAGCATCGGAAAAATCTCGGCAGCGGTATAGATCGAAGTCGAATTATGCCGGGCATGTTCGTTGATTTCCGACCCATTTTTTACCAGCAAATCCACATCTGCCACTGCAACCCAGATTTTGATCTCATCTTTTGGCATTTTTTCAGCTGCGGTCAGTTGATCCAGGTCCAGTGAATCATCATTGTCAATGGATGCCCATACAAGATTTCTAAGATCGCGTGTCACACCAGAATTAGCTAAATCAGGGGTTTGAATCTTCTCGAGCTCAGCGAGTGCTTTATCTGAAAAATCAGGAAGAAACCCCCTTTCGATCATCACTCTATGGGCGATGGTTTTTAAAATGGTTCGATGTTGTTGCTCATGTTCAACCATAGGATTACCTTTTGTTCCCTCGAATCTTGTAGGTAAATATGATCATTTGATTGTTAAAAACAAACACTTTTTAGACTCCCAGGAGCAATAATGAGTTTGGATCTATTTGTTCCTGTATTACTGTGGCGATCAGGGTAATCGTGATCAACAAAAATAGGAATAACCAATTTACTGCAATATGTTGATTACGATTCATTCGATTCGCCCTTGCTTCTCAAGTGGCCTGGGATACATTCTTCACCATTTCGGCTGTTTTTTGTGGTTCATTCGTCCGGGTTGCCACATCGGCCTGGGAAATGATCCCCAGGATTTTATTGACCTTATCCACCACGATGACCCGGCGCAATTGATGTTCTGACATCGAATCAATTGCCTTCTGGACGTCATCATCAGCCCGGCAGGAGATTACTTTACGCGTCATTACTGACTCAACTTTGGTCTTCTCTGCATCACATCCTTCTGCGATTATCTTTAAAACTAAATCGCGATCCGTCAGGATGCCGATCACTTTTCGTGACTGAACGTTGTCAATTACTGGAATTGGCCCAAGGTTTTCACGCAGCATGATCTCTGCTACTTTCTTCACGCTGTCGGTTGGCAGACAACAAATGGGATTCGGGGTCATGATCTCTTCACAAGTTTTCATTTCAAGATCCTATCTTCAAGCGAATTTTTGATTCTTCGCTATAAATTGAGATTGCATTGGTTCAGGGGTCTTAATGAAATTACATATCAGTCACTATTGTTTCCATTGCCTTTTTTTTACTACCCTTCTGCCATAGCCCAGCTGTTAAGCCAGGCTATGGCAGAAGGTATTTAATTCCCCGGTAAATAATGCCTGATTAGTACCCCTGAATTGTTCTAATCCCTGTTAGTTATTAAACGATTCCCAATATATTCAATATGATCAGGATGACCGCAATGACGATAAGCACATGGATCCAACTGCCTGTCTTGGGAAGCCTTGGACTAATTCTTCGTCCAAAGAAACCGAGCAACCACAGGATTACTAGAATTACAACGATTGTCCACAACATGAGATTTCTCCTTATGAATGATCTTTGAAAGATCTATTTGAAGTCAACTGGTCAGATAAGCTGTCGGCTGTGAACCGAAAGGTTCGATAATTGCTTCTTGATGGTGGAACTGGTTTTTGCATCTTTACTTTCATTAGTCCCATTGACATCCTGGGTCAGACAACCCTGCGATTGTTTTGGGTCACCGGCGAATCAGACTGGATGTCCGGACTATTTTGAGAATGACTTACGGAGTAATCGCCTTGATCAATACCTGCCTGGTCCATTTCCTCTTTCGACATGGTAAAGAATCCGAAAACACTCCTGATTTTATCTATGATTACTTGCGCCAAATTTGAACTTCTTTCCGGGCTGATATTACTTGCAGTATTTTCTTCGATCGAAGTGTCCATATACTCATCCTTATCTTTAATAATTGCCACCCATTACTGGGCACAAATTTGGTTTTCGAATTAATTCTGGCAGGGGTGCTATGGCCCACTCCTGCCAGTTAGGGTCGGATCAACTCCGACTGGCGATGATCAAATTCTGCGGCGTAGAAGGTGAACGATCCCGATCAGGATAACTGCGCCGAGCAGTGTCACCAGCATAGTTGGAAGGGTGATAGCATCATTGATCGTGCCAATTTTCAATAATGGGCTGATGAACCAGCCTGCCAGGAACGCACCCACGATGGCAACAATGATGTTGATGAAAATGCTTGCGCGGTCTTTCATGATCACGGATGCGACCCAACCGATTACTGCTGCTGCAACTAAATAAATAATGATGTTCATGTGTTTCTCCTTTTATAGTTTTCACGGTATACCGTGTAGTACCAACTCGATTTAACCTTCACACAACAAAGCAGTATGCAAGGTGGTTTGGAGTGATTTATTCAGGCAGGTCGATGGCCACTGGAGTGATACTCAAGCGCCTGCGTTCTGCTTCTGCCATCCAGCCGGCGATCCAGCCGATAAAAGCCCCGGCAGAAAGCCATAAAATAAAATTGATCAGTTTCATGTTTCTCCTTTCATAAAAACCAGATGTATTTCTCAAATTGAAGGGGTTTTTTTGCGCCCCAACCCTTTTTGATTGATTACGGTGTGTGCACGTTGGTGTCTTCGGTGGTGGTCCTGGTGCTTGTCGAAGAGGTTTGCGCCGGGACATGATCTGAAACGGTTGTCTGCCTAACGCTCACAGGTCCACGCGGACGATAGAAAATGACATACAATAGGCGTTCCAACCCCCAGGCGATCAGCGCGTACACGATCATGGTGATCAGCGTGGAGAATTCGAATACCATATTTCCAGCCGCCGGAGCGCCGGTCAGGGTGGCAAAGGGACGTACAAAGAAATCCGTCAACTCATAGAGAAAAATTGCGAACGGATTGTTCGGGTTGGCACCGATTAGTTTGAATAGAAAACGCAGACCAAGCAGTGCTTCAAGAAGCCCAAGCACCCACCAGATCAATTGTGTAATCTTAAACGATG
>CAZAAJ010000018.1:0-6631 GCA_964483135.1 uncultured Anaerolinea sp.
TCCACAGCGGGCTTCTGACCGTTCTTTTTTTTACAATCGCGATATTCACCCAATCTGGGGAACAAAAACTAATGCCCTTGGGGTTGAATATCATCGGCATAATTACCCTTGCCAGTTACAGCACTTTTTTACTTACCGTGCGCAACAAAATGGATAAGGACGAGAACCCAAATTACATCCTTGACCCGCAGCAGCAACCGGATAGACCCCGCGTATGGCGGTCTGCTGTGTTGGAATGGAGCATCTTTTTTTTCACGCTGTTATGGTTTGTCATGGCCGGCGTCTTTTCATTGATCTGAGGTTTTTTTAATGTCAATCAACCTTTTGCCCGGTCAGTTCCGCGTGTTTCTGGCGGGTGAGGGGGTACCAGATGAGCAGGGGCAGCGCGATGAGGAAGGCGACGACTGGAACGATGGCAAAGAAGAAGCGGATTCCAAACAAGGTGCGGGCAGTCTGCACGGCGGCTTCGGCATCGAAGTTGTAAAGCTTGAGCGCCCACCCCATGATGAACGCGCCGAGCCCGCCGGAGATCTTCCCGAGCAGTGAGTTTGCGCCAAAGTAAATGCCCTCGTGGCGTTCGCCTGTCTTCGCCTGGTCCACTTCAACAACATCGGGGATCATACTCCACGGGAAGACGTACTGGGCGGAAAAGCCAACCCCGGCGACAAAAGCGACGACATAGATCAACGGTGTGGGGTGATTGGGAAGGAAGAATGCGCCAATGATCGCCAGGCTGGCGATTCCCAGCCCCAGGGCGTAGGCGGGACCCTTGTTCAATTTCTTTGAAACGAGCTGCCAGGGAATTAGAAAGAGACCAATTGTCCCCAACATCACCAGCATCACCAGGAAGAATTGATCCGCCATCCCCAGCTGGTAGGTGACGAAATAGGTCAGCAGCCCGGTGAGCAGGGTAAAACTGATACTGATGATGGTGCTCATGATCATGTATTGGACGAACGGGCGGTTCTTGAAGACTTGCACGATCTGTTTCCAGGGGGGCATGGTGGCAGGCACCAGGTCTGGGTTTGGTTTTTCCTTAACGAACAAGGTGGTGATGAGAACGGTGATTGCCGCCACGACCCCGAAAATCGCCCCGGTATAACTGTATGCAGCCTGTTCTGATACTCCCGAGTCAATAAATAAATTAGCCAGCATCTGGGTCGCGCCCGCGCCCAGGATATACCCCAGCACGGTAAAGATCATGCGGATGGAGATCAGCGAAGTGCGTTCATTGTAATCATAGGTCAACTCTGCTGACATCGCGTAGTAAGGGACACTGACAATGGTCTGAGTGGTATCCACAAGCAGGAAGGACCCCAACACCACCAGGAAGGCAGCCGCGCCGCTGAGGCCTTGCGGCAGCGAGAACAATAACCAGACCGTCAGGCCAAAGGGAATGGCGCCGAAAAGCATGTAAGGCTTGCGCCGCCCCCATTTTGAGCGGGTGCGGTCTGACAGGTACCCGACCAACGGGTCGTTGATGGCGTCCCAGGTCAATTTACCCACCAGGAGCGCTGTTCCCACCAGGGCGGGGTCCATGCCCAGCACCTTGTTGTAATAAAAGAACAGCACAAACTGGATGGCGGCTGTGACCATGGCGATGCCAAAGTCAGCCGTGCCATAGGCGAACTTGGTGCCCAGGCTCAACTTACCGGATTTAAGGTTTGCTTCCATTTTTCTTCCTCCTCATTGCTTCACTGGCTAAAGTTAAGAACAAATCTCCACGAACCACATGGAGGTGGGGAATATCCAATTTACTGACGAACGCTGCGACATCGGCGATGGTCGTGCGGTAGGCAAATAAATGAACCCCGATAAAGCCGGGTGTGATCGATGTCTCCATCAGCCGCTTCTGGATGGTGGGCAGCAGCTCTTCGGAATGCAGGGCGATCTCGCTGACGAGCGGTGACTGATTGGCGATGATCGGGACGCCCCCGATGAATGACTGGGGGGTACGGCTAATGACGGCATATCCGCATATATACCCCAGCAGGCTGCCATGGTACCGAGCCAGTTGTTTGAGTACGCGCCGGGGTGGGTCAGCCACGTATGAGGTGACCACGTTTATGCCGGCAAGTCCGCAGATGCGCGCTGTTTCTTTCATGTATGCTGGAAAATTAGGCAGCAGCGGCGGCACCACATACCCAGCGCCGGAAGGGCCGGCGATCAGGCAATCGTTGGGGGTGGCGATGCGCTGATAGCGCTGTAATAACGCTGGTGCCAGTTCAACCAGAAGCGGTTGGCATTCCCAGTTGAAAGGCACACTGCCCCGCGCAGGGCTGCGCCAGTTGCCTAATTCCGCGCTGTTCATCATCATCAGCTGGTCGCCATCGGAAAGGGTGAAGGTTAGATAAATTCCCTGAGGGTCGAGGGCGGGTATCTCCGGCTGCCTGGCGGGGGGAGCACCGAGGGGTTTTACCTGGCTGTGGAAGGAGAAATTACCGGCAATATGTGAAGGCACCAGGCGCAGACCGTTGGCAGAAAGCTGCAGCATGAACGAGAGTTCATCATCACGCTTGGTGTGCCAACCGAAAATGGTCGGGAAGGTGGCGGATTTTACAGCGCGGTGGATGCGGTTGGCAAGGCTCACTTCGCGATCCTGCTGTCCCATCCACCAGAGGGCGAAGCGGCGCAGCAGACCATCCAGGCGGAGCGTGAACAGCGCTTCCCGCAGCCAGGCAGGACCAAAAGCCAGCAGGAGCAGCAGGGTGCTGCCCAACCCTTTGTGACTGCTGTTGAGACTGAACACAAATATATTCTGCTGAACAATATAATCGACAAATTCAGGGCGCTGCCAGCCGGGTTCGATACAGGCGATCTTCCCCGGGACACACTGGCCAAACAAGTTATCAAATGCCCATTGATATAAAGCCACGCGGTCGGCCCAGCGGCCGGTCAGGTTGTCGACGCACTTTAAACCAAGGGCCTGCGCCCAGGGTTCCATTTCGCGATTCACCGGAAGCAGGTGGTCTTTCGCTGCCAGCATGAGGGCGATGTTGATGGTGTCCTCCAGCGCCTCATCCCAAACCACGTACCCTTTGATCTGGTCGAGATTTTCGCTGATCAGCTGGTCAAGCGAGGCGGGTGTGAATTCCAGGTGGTGGGATTCGGAGTAATACTCGATGTTATGGCGGTCCTGGTAGCCAAGCAGGTCGCGGTATTTGCCATACCACAACTCGTCATCCAGGAAGACCTCGTTGGTGCGCCTCGCCGCCGGATTATCATAGATGCCGTAATCCAGCATCACATGCGGACTCTGGCGGTTGAGCAGCCCTTGCAGCGCAGCTGCACACAGGCGATAGGGATAAGCTAACGCGCTGGCATCAATAACAGCTATTTTTTGTTGTGGGGGCATGAATTGATTATAGAAAAGTATGCGGTAATGTCAACTGCCCAATTACCCGATATCGATGTGAGCTTTATGGGTCAGGTTCATGAACACATCTTCGAGGGTGATCTCGCCGGGCCACACGCTCGCGCTTGCAATTCCAGCCTCCATCAGGAACGCGGATATTTTCTCGGCGTCATTGCTGCCTTTTGAAGTGAGCAGGTGCACCTGGTCTCCGAGCAGGCTTACCTGCAGGTAACCGGGCAACTTCTGCAAGGTCTCTGTCACTGGGGTAATCACCTGTGATCATCAGCGTGCGGATGTCGTTGGTGGCGGCGTATCCCAGCAGGAAGAGCTGCAAGATGGGGATGATGAGGATGATCGCCAGGGTGCGTTTATCACGGAAGATATGGATGAATTCCTTCCGAATGATGGAGCGGAGGCGGTTGTTCATGCTTTGTCCTTTAGATGAAGCATGGAGAATGCAGTTGCATAATCATTATATGACGCGAATGAAGGTTGACAAATGGAAACTTGAGAGATGACCAATTAATAGCGAGGAATTTTTAGCAAAATACGTTTCGGAACTAAAAAATGCTATTTTGTTAAGATCGATTTTTTTCGCACCTAAAATAAGGTGTAGGGGCGACCGGCCGGTCGCCCCTACTGGGGTTTGTGTACCCTGCACGGAAATTGCCAATGCATTCAGTTTAAACAAAAAGATACTTAGCTCGCTAAATATCTTTTCAGAGTCAATTTCTTGGCGGGGTCGCATACGTTGCACCCCGGAACATTTCGAAATTTAAAACAAGTGCGGAGCGCATGCTTTGCATCCCGCCAAGTCTTGATAATAAATAGGTATCCTTGCTAGAAAAACCTCTAGAGTACATAATTGATTTGTCCCCTTTGTCCTTTTTTTCCGTCTTACATATGGAGTTCAAAATTAATAAAACCTGCAGGGAATCGTGAAAACGATCTGAAAGAAAATCTATAGCAGAAAGAAGCATGGCATTGATAGTAGATAAAGACAGCTGTAAATCAGATGAATTAATGATTATCCGAGCCGCAAAACAGGACCCTAAGGTATTTGGAGATTTGTATAAGCTATATGTGGAACAAATCTTCCGGTACCTCTATAGCCGGGTTGGAAATGTGCATGAGGCTGAAGATCTTACGGCTCAGACATTTCTGGTTGCGTTCGAATCCTTTGAAAGATTCAGGGAGGAGAAGCATTTTACATCATGGTTGTTTACGATTGCCCGCAATAAATCGATGGATTACTTTCGCCAACAAAAACACAGATCGTCTATTGACGAGACCATAGATATTCCCGTGGAAAACGACCCGTTATCCGAAGTAATTCAATCAGAGCAAACGGCAGTCTTATCGGGATTAATTCAGACATTACCCGAAGAAGATCGTGAGCTATTGCGTTTACGTTTTCTCGTTGGGATGAGTTTTCCAGAAATTGCCCATTTCCTTCACCGTAACGAAGAAGCGATAAAAAAATCAGTCTATCGATTACTGGCGCGGTTACACAGTCAATTGGAGGTTTCAAATGAATGAACAGAATTTACTCCCACAGTTTGGAGAGAATATCCGTAAATCCTTCGGAGTCCCTGATATTCGCTCTGAATTTGTCGAAGAGGTATATGGTGATTTGATGCAGCGTGCAGCTGCAAAATCTCAAAAATCTCATCCTTTCTTTAAGTTGCGTCCTGCATGGACTGTTGCTATAGCAATTCTGTCTTTGATGATAATTGGCACCCTCGTAATTGGGCCCCAGAAGGTATATGCAGCAATTCAATCCCTTGTTGGATATGTGTCGGGGGTTGGTTTTATAAGTCCTGAAGACGCGTTTGCATTACGAGTACCAATTGAGCGGACTAAAAATGGTGAATCATTTCAAATCACTCAATTGGTATCCACCAGTAAAGAAACTTTTCTGGTTCTTCGGGTCGAAAATTTTCCAGCCTATGATGACATTGGTTTGGATCGGGGCCTTTTTGTAAAACTGTCAGATGGAAGCGTTCTTGTCCCGCACAGCTTCAGCGTGGATTCCACCGGAACGCCGGGGGAATATATTGGCGTATTCCAATTTGATCCTTTACCGCTCGGAACCCGGAAAGTAACAATCATATGGAATCAGTCAACCAATATAAAAAATTCAAAGAAATTTACCTGGCGAATTCCAGTATCAATGTTCCCCATTTCCGATTCTGAGGTCAAAAAAATCCTTCCCAGCAGTTATGATCCTAAAGCGGCGATATCAACAGACAATGGTGTTACATTAGCTGTTGATCAGGTATCTCTCAGTCAGATGGATACCGCAATCCGACTTCAAATGAATTTTCCAGTAGTATTTGACTACATCAGTCCGGGCAAATACGTCTTAACAGATGGTCAGGGAAGAACATACCAGAAAAATATCAACAAGGTCCATTTTGAGGATCAGGGACAGTCCCCTCAGATTCTTGTAACACCTGGGATTTCCCAACACGCATTTAAGAATTTGCATGAAACTCTGGTTTTTTCCGCAATTGATCCGACAATAAACCAATTAATACTTCAAGTGGATCAGCTAGACTTTCGAGCTTTTTCTTATATGACATTTTCCATCGACTTAGGTTCTCATCCAACAGTTGGTGATAGTTGGCCAATTAATCAGACAATGACAATTGGAGAGACTTCATTCCAGGTTAACAGAGCCAGGATGGTCGCCCTAGACAAGGATGCACCCGGATCCATTGGTCAGCCGATGATTGGACTTGTGTTGGATATTGAACCGGCCAATCCAGACGATGTTCAATTGAACCAGATTTGGCTAAGAGTTTGGGGTTCTCAGGAAGTCTTTGATGGCACCACTCACACCTGGGCAACTGCATGGCCCGTTAATAATGTACCCACCGGTGTTATTGAAATACACTTGGATAGAGTTCAAGGTACACTGTTTGGCAAATGGAAAATTGAGTGGAAACATCAAGAACCATAAAAATCTAGAACCCGTTTTCTGTCAATTCTTAAAACACCCCAGATTAATTTGGGGTGTTTGGCGTTAATTGGAATAGTGGGGAAGATGGACGCGTTCTCTACATCCCGCATGGAAGCTGCCAAGTGTGTAGATTAAAACAAAAAGATACTTAGCTCACTAAATATCTCTTTAAGTCAATTCCGTGCGGGGAGGGAGAGATTCGAACTCTCGGTCGAGTTTAAAGCCCGACAATCACTTAGCAGGCGATCCCGTTCGGCCACTCCGGCACCTCCCCGGGTATTCAGTTTTTCCCTGTGGTAGGGGCGATTCAT
>CAZAAJ010000018.1:6731-36811 GCA_964483135.1 uncultured Anaerolinea sp.
TGAATCGCCCTTACGTTGAGATTTGGCGGAAGGGGAGGGATTCGAACCCACGTTGACTTTCGCCAAACCTGTTTTCAAGACAGGCGCCTTAAACCGCTCGGCCACCCTTCCATTCCTCGCGCAGGGAAACTCATTTTATCATGGTTGACTTTGGCGGTAAAGATTTCTTAGGGACGTTGGACAACTAAGACGAAAACCGTAAAGTTATTATATGTGGGCAATTCACGAAGAGTGCAAACTAGTTTGGCAAATTGAGTTTGGTAAAAATGATTGTTGCACAAATTAAGTAATCTTGATAAGGGACTGAATCCATAGTCATTTGTGTTTGTCGTGATAAGTATCTGCTAACACTATTAATTCCCTCTATTGAACAAGATTGAACAATATCCAACATTTTTGACGCCCTATTTTTATCTGTGGATAACATTGAATACGCATCTTCAAACCTGGCAATGCAAGTAGCCATTAATGGAGACGAATATGGCGAAAAGACACCGCCAGAACTAGCAATATAATCGGGATTGTTTTTGTTATCTTTCCTCAAAAGAAACATAAAATCATCCATCAGGCATTCAATTGACAACCAATGCCTACCTTTATATCTATAAAAATTATCAATTTCTTGAAATTCAGGTGACCTGCCAAAGTAATGGTCTTGAAAAAAAGAATTAGCAATGTTTTTTACAGATGAGTCAGGGTCGTATTGTGCAGATCTCACAATAATTGGTATAGCACAGTTTTGATGATAATTAATTAATCTATTTAACGCCGTTAACCGAACAAAATTGTCAGAATCATGAAGTGCTGTCACATTAGCAAATAACCCAAATTCGCCTACGATCGAATAATCGTAGGCAATTTTTCGTACTTCGACATTAGGGTCATTAACCAGACTTAGTATCAAAAATACATTTGGTGGAATTTCATTGAGTTTGACAATTCCAATAATCGCTTCTCTTCTAATTCTATAATCCGCATCCAAACACGCTTTCCATAATCCTTTTAAGTCTCTTTGTTCAATAAGATTATTTATATTAGGTTTTCCCCAAAATCCCATCATTCCCTCCCCATGCAAGTGCTATAAATATTATACAATAACTAAGAATATGCTACTTGGCATAAGGAGATAAATCTTTCCGTGAGCACCAAAAGAAACCAACACTACAATTTCACTTACTTTGTTTTGCCTCATATGGTCTTTGAGGACACAGACAATACTTATAATAATTTGTTTGACGATAATCGAGAGTCATATATAAAAAAAATCTGGCGGGAACTCGGAGATGCTACAGGAGAATATCTTCCAGACGCCGGATTATCTATTGAAAAGATCTCGTTAATGAAAAACGAAGATCTTTTTATAATAGAACTTCCTGTTGCGAATGAAAATCTTGAGGCGATTTTTGTTGGCATAGTTTTCTATCCTATTCAGGGCGGAAATTCAATACAATCATCCACCCCCCGATTATTTACACTTGAACTAGGGATTGATGCTAATTCCAATTTTGATCAATACTTTCTTGGAGAAACTTTACCGGGGAAAAATAAAATAAAATATGATCATATCAATTATGGGTTGACGATCTCAAAGGATAAAGACGCATTTTCCAAATCTATACAAAAAATAATTTCTGCCCAGAGAACCCCTGGAAAAGGAAATATGGATCTTAATGAACCCTTTCGGGCAGAAAAAAACCCTGAAAATAATCATTTAGAGCAAGAAGAATTACAACAAATATTAGATAATATTTGGAAAAAATGGGGCTCCATAAACATTTGTGATGATATAAATTCTCTATTGAATAAAGCATTCACCCCGTTGATTGAAGAATTCGACAAGATGGTATCTGATTTTATGGAGTATGGAAATTATTCGGCCGAATTTAACGAAGAAATAAAAGAAGGGGTTAATACTCAAATTGCATATCTTTATAAAATTTCATTATTGATCGGATTAAATTACCCAACCTATGATAGAGACTCTGATCTATTTAAGAAGCAAATTCAGTTTTTGTTATTAATGGAAGCGTCTGAAACCATAAAGAAATATTTGGCAATATTGTGTGGCGAATTAAAAAAACGCAGAAAAATATCCAATGAAGATATTGACCAAATCGCTTGTCGAATAGGATCTAAATTAAATCGCTTCCTAATCTCCGGTTTCGTTATTGGAACCAAATCATGCGTGAATAAGGCAGGTACTTTAATAGTAGACACTCATTAAAACATTTTACTTATTAATTGTAGCGTTTTCCATAAACTGATAGAAAATCTCGAAAAATGAAACGAACCTGTTATTCATTGTCGTTAGAGGGCAATGAATTGTCAGGCACGAACAACTCCGAGCAATCCCCCGCGTCACGACCCAATACCCCGGCGGGAGCACGCAGAAGAGCAGACACGATCCACAGGTCGCCCACCGCGCCGCTGGTATTGAGGATGAGCAGCCACACCAGGGGCGGATCCGCCCAGCCCGGCAGCAATGCCAGCCCCAGCACGCCTAGAATCGTAATGCCAACTAATGGAGCCAGTGCGGTAACCAGGTATTCACGCCGAGGCAGGTACCAGCCCGGCATGGCGGCATAGGCATAAAACCCCTTGAAGGCGAATTTTGGGCGTGCATGTGTGTACAGCCAGAAGAAGACCCCGTGCAGCCCCTCGTGCAGCACGATCATCACCACCATTACCCCTACCAATAAACCGATGAACCCGGCCGCGCCAGCCAGGCTGCGAATTTCGCCGCTGGTGCTAATCTCCCCCGGTTTGGTCAGCCAGCCGGAAAGCAGCGGAAAGAACACCGCGCTCACCAGGAACAACCCGATTCCCCAGATATTAACAAGGATCAGGCTCTTGCGATCCAGCAGGCTCATCTTGCGATGTAGTGTGTAATTTTCGGGCAGGTCCCGGGTTGGTTTGGATATCATGTATGCATTATATAATACAGTCAGGAAAGGAGGAGAATATGAGATCACGCAGAGCCTTACTTTATGTACCCGGCAGCGACCTGCACAAGATCGAAAAAGCCGCCGGGCTGGATGTGGACGGCATCATCCTCGACCTGGAGGATGGCGTTTCAGAAAACTGCAAGGATGAAGCGCGCCTGATAATCGCCCAGGCATTGAAAACCCTTGACTTTGGACGCTCCGAACGGCTGGTGCGCATCAATCCGTTCTACACCGGGCGCGCCGAAGCTGATCTTGAAGCGGTACTTCCCTCCCGGCCTGACACACTGGTCATCCCCAAGGTGGATTCACCAGCCCTGCTCGCACGGGTGGAAGAGATCCTCACCCGGCACGAAAGACTCCTCGCCCTGCCAAAAAACACCTTTGAGGTGATTGCTCTCATCGAGAGCGCCAAAGCCTTTGTGAACCTGCCGGCAATCTGCGCAGGATCAACACGACTGACGGGGCTCATCTTTGGCGCGGAGGACCTGACCGCGGATGCGGGGATGACACGCACCCCGGCGGGAACCGAGCTGCTATATGCCCGCAGCATGCTGGCACTGCACGCTGCCGCGTTTGGTCAGCAGGCGATTGATATGGTACAAACGAATTTCACAGATACTGAACGGCTTACTGTGGAAGCCAAACAGGCAGCTGATCTTGGATATGCCGGCAAGCAGGTGATCCACCCGGCGCAGATCGTACCCGTCCAGCAGGTTTTTACTCCAGACCAGGCAGCGATCGAGCATGCCCAACGTATCATCGCCGGCGCGGATGAAGCCGCTGAGGGCGGCCGCGGGGCATTTTCCCTTGACGGGGAAATGGTGGACCTGCCGGTGATCAAACGCGCGCAAAAGCTCCTTGTGCGCGCCAGGGCTGCCGGACTGGTTCCTTAATTATTTCTAGAAAAAAACCGGGTTATTTCTCGCCGTCGAGGGGAATTACGGTGAATTTCTTCTTTTCAACGCCGAGCTGCTCAAAGCGGAAGGTGGCTTTGCCAAACTGGATCACATCTCCATGTTCGAGGTGGGCACCATTTTTGCTGACCGGGGCGTAATTCAACCAGGTACCGGCGGCTGAACCCTCATCTGCCACATGGAATTGTTTTTCATCATCCATGAAAATTCGCGCATGCAGCGGGCTGACCAGGGGGTAATTCAGCAGCACTTTGGCTTTGGTGGCATCGCTGCCAAGGGTGATTTCAAATTCACCGATGGGAATCTCGTGTTTCTCGTGGATTTCAGGTTTCCCGCTTGAAAGCAGCAGAAGGCGGGCAGGCGCCAGTCCGGCACCGGGGATACGGGGCCAGGAATCGACCAATTCCACCCTGCCGGAATGGAGCACAAGCTCGCCTTCAATTTCCACCGGCTGGGTTACCGGATCCTGCAGGCGATGCGTTCGGAGAGATTTTGTCTTCAAGTTGCGTCGTACCGTTTTCCCTCCGATGAGGATGAGGAGCACACCGGCTCCCGCGACCAATAAAACCGGAATGATCGTGAGCAGATTGAAACGCTGCGCCAGGCGCTGGTACCAAGTGAGGGGTTTTTCCTCCACCACGATTTCAACAGGGACTTGAATGGTTTCAGCCTGGAAACCCACGCTGTCCTGGATCTTCACCTGGAGTTGGAATGATCCGGATTGCTGCACCTGGCTGATATCCCAGGTGAAAACGTCAAACGGGACGGCGGTATTTTCCGCAGCGAGTTTACCATCGACGAACAGGCGCGCGTATTTCAGATCGCGGGGCAGCCCATCCGGAAATTCAAGAAGGTAATTGATCTCCGTTGTATTCGGTTCGAGCATATATTCGTTGCGTTTACCGGTGGATATCCACGATCGGGTGATGACTGCCGGAGGAGAAAGGAAGATAGGGTTGGGGGCAGCCACGGAAAGCGCAAAAGCCATCGGATTGGAATCCAGTACCACCTCCTGGCGGCGCACCTGCAGGCTGAGCGACTGGTTGCCGCTGGTTTTTATCTGCGAAGCGTAGGTGGCTTTATATACATACCTCAGAGGAGACAGGTAGGTAGACAGTTCCGGAAGTTGCTCGGACCCGGAAAAGAGGAAAAACTCCCCTTTGGTTTGTTCAGCTGCCATTCTTAAGACATCGGCTTTGTCCGTGATCGCATAATCAGCGGGGCCAATGAGCCAGATGAACAAGCGAATATCCGCGGATTCAGCGCGGGAGAAGAGGTCTTTCAACCCAGCCATTTGCCCGTCATCGGGCATGGGGGTGATATAGAGGATGGCGGGGGTTTTACGGGTGGCACCACCGGAGGTGAATGCCTGGTCAATGGCAGTTGAGAGCCCAGCTAATCCTGGTGTTGCTTTTTTCATCTCAGGTGTGTATCCGGTGATGGTGGTCACCCACTCAGACGGGTTGGCCTGGTTGTAGGCGATGGCTCCCTGGTTGTTGATCAGGCTGAAATCATCCATGGTGGTGGCCGGCTGTTCCTGCGCCCATTTGAGGAGAACCTCCTTGATCCGGTCGATGCGTGCGATCATCGAGTAACGGTTGGCGAGCGTGGGACCTTCATTTACAACAGTGATGAAGCGCACCCCCGGCTCCAGCATCTCTAAAGAACTGGCTGCCAGGACCGCGCCGTTTTCAATAATATGAGCTTCACTGCTGTTGATATTCTTGATGAAATTGCCGCTGCCATCAAATGCCCAGAAGTAGAAACTGATGTTCGGGTATTTCGAGGTATCCAGGTTGGCAATGGTCAACTGGTTGCGCGTGATGGCGCTGGCAGGGGTTACCGCCAGACCAATTGTTACTCCAACCAGCAGGAGCAAGGGAATGGTCTTGGAAATCCACGATTGAATACGTTTCATTGCACCCCTAATTGTAAGACTTAACATTTGACTTTATCTATAGGCGCGAGCATTCAGATTCCAATTCCTCATAATGCTGCCATACTCCAGGAAATTTTTCGCGTACGAATATGGCATAAGAGCAATCAGGTGTCTCAATCATCTTTTTTTCACTAATGTACTCCAGGATTAATGTGTCCCATCCCAGTAATTCACGTTCAGTTTTATTCTCGAACCTCGAAATGATGAGTCTTCCATTTCTCTCGCATTCTAAAAACCAGGAAAAAGGATCTTTAATTTCCTGTTTATGAATAACCTGTAGAGGAATGGTTGACAGCCAGGCACCGGGGATATTTTTAAATGGAATCAATTTTTCGGTGATTGCGTCAACAGAGCATATAAAACCGTTCTTCCCTTCACAAGCCAATTGCAATGCATTCGGATAAAGTTCATGGTACTTGGGAATATGCTCACGGGTAAATCCATAAGGGAACCAGTAGTAGGGTCGTTCAACGCAATTGATGATATAAAAACTCGCAACCACCTCGTTTTCAGTCAAATAAATATAGGGATAATCATGATCAGCCTGTATAGGGATTAATGTGGTAATGTCACCTTTATTTGTTCCATGGAAAAGCAACATGTCTACTCTTGATTTATACTATTCCCATTCCACTGTTGCCGGTGGTTTGCTGGTGATGTCATATACTACGCGGTTGACGCCGCGCACCTCGTTGACGATACGGGTGGAGACGCGCGCAAGCAGTTCCGGCGGGATCACTGCCCAATCGGCGGTCATGAAATCCTCGGTGGTCACCGCGCGCAGTGCCACCACCTCAGCATAGGTGCGTTTATCGCCCATTACCCCCACGGCGCGGACGGGCAGCAGGGCGGCGAAAGCCTGCGAGATGACCTCCCCGGAAGGGTTGGTTTTCCGGTTGAGTAACCCGGCACCGGTTAATTCCGAGATGAAAATGTGATCCGCCAGGCGCAAACGTTCCAGGCGTTCCGGCGTCACCTCACCCAGGCAGCGTACCGCCAGCCCCGGCCCGGGGAAGGGCTGACGCCAGACCATGGCTTCAGGGATACCAAGCGCTTCCCCGATCTTGCGCACTTCGTCTTTGAACAGGTTCCGCAGAGGTTCCACCAACTTAAAACGCATATTCTCGGGTAATCCACCCACATTGTGATGCGATTTGATCTTTTCGGCTTTACCCTGGGCAGTGGCGGAACTTTCCACCACGTCAGGGTAGATCGTCCCCTGCACCAGGAAGGGGGGATTGCCCAGGCGCTGTGCCTGCTGTTCGAACTGATCTATGAACAAAGCTCCTATTACCTTGCGTTTCTTTTCCGGGTCGGTGATGCCGGCGAGCGCTGAACAAAATTCGTCAGAGGCGTCCACCGGATGGATGTTCATTTTCATCAGGTCGCGGAATGTGGCAACCACCTGTTTCGATTCACCCTGGCGCATCATGCCGGTATCCACGAAAATGGCATCCAACCTGTCACCGATAGCACGGTGAACCAGCGCGGTTGCGACCGTGGAATCCACGCCGCCGCTAACTGCTGAAAGAACGCGACTGCTGCCTACCTGTTCACGGATGGCATTGACCGCCTGCTGGATGATATTCTCCGGTGTCCAGGTGGGCTGAATGCTGCAAATCTTGAGGACAAAATTATTTAAAATCTCCTGCCCGCGCGGGGTGTGCCTTACCTCCGGGTGGAATTGCAGACCGAAAACGCGGCAATGTTCATCCATCATGGCGGCGATCGGGCAATCCGGTGAGGTGGCGAGAGAAGTAAATCCTTTTGGTAACTGCTGAACGCGGTCGCCATGCGACATCCAGACCTGGTGTGGACCAGCGGGAAGTAAAGGATTTTCAACTGAACGTTCAATATGCGCCTGACCATATTCACGGGTGGCGGAAGATTCCACCCTGCCCCCCAGCGAATAGGCCAGCAGCTGCATGCCATAGCAGATACCCAGGATGGGCAATTTACTTTCGAGCAGGAATGGCTGCAACACCGGCGCACCAGCATCATATACCGAGGAGGGCCCGCCTGAAAGGATGAACCCGGCAGGCGCGAATTGTTTTAGATATTCTTGTGGGGCATCCCAGGCGAAGATCTCGCAGTACACCTGCAGCTCACGTACCCGGCGGGCAATGAGCTGGGTGTATTGGGAACCAAAATCAATGATCGCAATGGATTGCTGCATACAGGTCTCTAATCGTCCGCGATAATTATTTTTCCGTCATCCATACTGGTGATCTTCACCAGGCTGATGATGGGTACGCCAAGGTAAGCCAGGGCTTCCCGCCCGCCTTCGAAGGTCTTTTCGATAAGGGCGCCAATGCCGCATACTTCAGCGCCGGCAGCCTGGGTCAGGCGCACCAGCCCCTGGATGGTAGCTCCGGTGGCGAGAAAATCATCAATGATGATGACCTTTTCATCCTTCTTTAAGTACTCCGGGGAAACAATCAATTCCACATTCCGACCCTTGGTGTGGGAGGGGGCGATGGTGAGGTAAACCGTGTCGGGCATGGTGATGGGGCGGGTCTTGCGCGCATAGACCACCGGAATTTTCATATACAACGCGGTCATTAATGCCGGAGCGATGCCGGAAATTTCAGCGGTAAGTACGCGGGTAGCACCGACACCGGCAAAACAGGCAGCCAGCACCTGACCGCACTCATCCATTATTGCGGGGTCCACTTGGTGATTGATCAGTCCATCCACCTTGAGAATACCGCCGCCAAGGTTCCTGCCTTCCTGCATGATCCTGGTTTTTAAGATGCTCATTTTTTCCTCCAACACGGGTTTTCTAATTCTACCTAAAAAAGCGCTCTCTGTAACGAGGGAATCAGTCTCTGTAGTGAGTATGTTAGAATTATCACTATGAGTGTTCTGGAAATCGTACTGGCATCCAATTCACCTCGCCGCAAAGAGATCCTCGGCTGGACGGGGCTGCGTTTCAGTACCCATGCCGCGGATATTGATGAGTCCGTAAAACCGGACGAATCCCCGCTGGATCACGTGCTGCGCCTGGCGGAAAGCAAAGGCCGTGTATGCGCCAATTTTGCTCCTTTTAACGGCCTGGTACTCTCCGCGGATACGGTGGTGGTCGATAACGATGAAATCATGGGGAAACCCAAAGATACCGAAGATGCCCGCCGTATGCTGCTGCAGCTGCGCGGACGAATGCATATGGTACATACTGCCATCGTGTTGATGATCCCTTCCAAGGGCATCATTCACACTGCCACCTGTTCCACACCGGTGCACATGCGGCGTTACACCGATGAAGAAGTGGATGCTTATATCCAGACGGGAGACCCGCTTGATAAAGCCGGAGCCTATGCCATCCAGCATCCCCAGTTCCGTCCGGTGGTCAAATTCACCGGGTGTTACGCCAGCGTGATGGGGTTACCCCTGTGCCACGTGGAGCGCACCCTGCGTAAAATGGGATTTGGCGACCGGCGCGAGATCCCCTACCAATGTCAAAATGCCCTCTCTTACGCCTGCCCGATCTTCAAGCTGGTGTTGAATGGGGAGGAAGTTGGATAACCCGGAAATTCCGGGAGGACTTTTATGAAAAAAATTTGGATTCTTGTAATTATCCTTCTCCTGCTGGCAGCGTGTTCAAATGGGACGAAAACGCCAGTTAAAACCCCCGTCGGCGAATTGCCCACCCCGGTGGTCAATACCACCAGTGTTCCCGATGCAGCCGAGAGCGCGCAAGAATTCTTTTCCAAATGGGAACAAAATGATTATGCCGGTATGTACGAGATGCTCTCGCCTACCAGCCGCGATGCCATCACCCAGGAAGATTTTGTCAGCAAGTACACCAGCGCTTCTCAAAACCTTTCATTGACCGGGTTAACTGTAGGCATCCTTACAACGTTAATCGAACCCACCACCGCCAGGATCAGTTACCAGGCGAACTTCACCACCGCGCTATTTGGTGACATTTCACGCCAGATGCAGATGACAATGGTGTTGAATAATGGCACCTGGAAGATCCAATGGGAAGACGGGTTGATCCTGCCGGAATTAAGCGGAGGCAACCGCCTGGCACTCTATCTTGAGCAGCCCGCCCGCGGCGATATCAACGACCGCAACGGGAACACCCTTGCCACCCAAACGGAAGCAGTTGCACTTGGAGTGTGGCCAGGGCAGATCTACAGTGGGCAGGAGGGGCTGCTGCTGACCATGCTTTCGGAAATGACCAACAAGCCCAAGAATGTCATCAAGGATATGTACCGTGACGCTGGCGCGGACTGGTATGTGCCGATTGGCGAGGTTTCAAAGCAGGGGTATGACGACCGTGCCGCCACTCTGGATACATTAAATGGATTGGTCACCAACCCCTATTCCGGGCGTTATTATTTCAATGGCGGTGCAGCACCGCAGGTATTGGGTTACATGAAGTATATTTTCCCTGAGGAGCTTGATGAGTACCGGCGCCTGGGTTATGCGGGCGATGAAACGATTGGGGGAGCCGGACTTGAGAAATGGGGAGAAAAATACCTCGCCGGCAAACCCAGCGCAGATCTTTACGTGATCCAACCTGACGGCACCAATTCCACCCGGCTGGCGCATACCGATCCGCAGGCGGCTTATACAATTACTACAACTCTGGATAAGCAATTCCAACTGTTGGTTCAAAAGGCGCTGCTTGGCTTTACCGGCGCGGTGGTGGTGATGGAGCGTGATACCGGGCGCATCCTGGCGATGGCTTCTTCGCCGAGTTTTGATCCGAATGTGTTCCAGACCGATAATTACAACAGCCAGTTTGTGTTGGGCGACCTGGTCAATGACCCGGAAACCCCGCTATGGAACCGCGCCGCTCAATCTTCCTACCCGCTGGGCTCAGTATTCAAACTGGTAACCAGCGCCGCTGCCCTTGAATCCGGGTTGTACCAGACCACCACCACCTATGAGTGCACCAGCCAGTTCACCGAACTGGAAGGCTACGTGGGTAACGACTGGACTTTTGACAGAGGGCAGCCGCCTTCTGGCACCCTGACCCTGCTCGAAGGAATCATGCGTTCCTGCAACCCGTGGTTCTATCACCTCGGGCTTGACCTCTACCGGCAAAAGGGAGCCAACTACCTGGCGGATATGGCGCGTGGTTTCGGGCTGGGTTCGGCTACCGGTATCGATGCGGTTGCGGAAGACTCCGGGTCGATCAATAATCCCACCACGGAAGGCTCGGCAGTTCAAATGGGTATCGGCCAGGGAGATATGCTGGTCACCCTCCTCCAGGTGGTGGATTTCATCGCGGCTATTGGAAACGGCGGCATTTTATACCGTCCGCAGGTGATTGAGAAAATTACCGATATTGATGGCAACATAATCGAATCCTTCTCGCCGCAGGTTCGCGGAACACTCCCGATCAGCCAAAGTACCTTGCAGGCGCTCCAGACTGGCATGTACATGGTGGTGCATGAAAAGAGAGGCACTGCCTATAAAGCTTTCTATGGAATGCAGACCCCTGTCTATGGGAAAACCGGAACCGCCACGAATTCACTTAAAGACCCCCATGCCTGGTTCGCCGGGTATACCAACCTGGGGTCAACAGAAAAGCCGGACATCGCCATTGTGGTGATCGCTGAAAACAGCGGTGACGGTTCAGTATATGCTGCGCCCATTTTCCGGCGCGTGGTTGAAGTTTATATCACCGGTGAAGTACAGACGATCTACCCGTGGGAATATGATTACTACCTGACCAAGACCCCTTCACCGACGGGAACCCCGACACCACTGCAATGAACCAGGATACTGTTCCGGGGTGGGTGACGCGTTTCCAGTCGGGATTCTACACGATCCAGTTGGACGACAGGGTCATCACCTGCAGCCTGCGCGGCAGGCTCAAGCGGCGTTCCTTCCAGGGCGATATCATCAGCGTGGGCGATCGCGTGCAGGTCAGCCTGCAGTCTGACGGAACCGGTGCCATCGAAGTCATCGAACCGCGCCACAGCGAACTGGTGCGGCTTGACCCCACCCCCAAGGGAATGTTCCGCCAGATCCTGCTTTCCAACCCTGATCAGGTGGTGGCAGTTTTTGCCTGCACACAACCGGAGCCGCATCTGCGCATGCTGGACCGTTTTTTGGTGATCGCGGAAAAACAAAAACTTAAGGCGGTCATTGTTGCCAATAAGGTTGACCTGGTTGGGCTGCGAACTGCCAAAAAAATATTCGAGGTTTACCCTGACCTGGGTTACCCGGTTATCTTCACTTCCGCGGCAAAGGGAGAAGGGTTGGAGAAATTAAGAGATACGCTAAAAGACAGGATCTCAGCGCTTGCCGGGCCGTCAGGTGTCGGTAAATCCAGCCTGCTAAACGCACTGCAACCAGGGCTTGGACTGGCGGTACGCGAGATTAGCAAATTCAATGAACGCGGGCGGCATACCACCGCCGTGCGTGAAATGTTCCACCTGGATTTCGGTGGATACGTGGCCGACCTACCAGGGCTGCGCCGGCTGTCATTGTGGGATACGCAACCGGAAGAGCTGGACGGTTACTTCCCGGAGCTGCGCAACCTGGTCTCCGAATGCCAGTTCAACGATTGCGCTCACATGGATGATCCGGGCTGCGCCGTGGTTCGTGCCGTGGAAGAGGGACGGATAAGCCCTGAGCGTTACGAATCCTATATCCGGATGCGCCTGGGGGACGCATGAGAAAGGTAAAAGTATGACCCAACGCCTTACCTGGGAAAAGATCACTCTAAAACTTCGCAATCCATTTCGCCTCTCATATGGCACAACCGAAGAGCGGGAGGCGTACTGGCTGCGCCTGGCAGAAGATGCCGGCTGGGGGGAAGGTACCTTGCCGCCGTATTATCACGTTGATCAGTCAGCAACCGAAGCCTATTGGCAAAAAGCAGCCGCCCGTAAAGAGCCATTCCCGGAGAGCGTTGCGGAAATAGAGAAATGGGTCGGAGAAACAGGTCCGGCGGTGGCACGTTGCGCGCTTGACCTGGCGCTGCATGACCGCATTGGAAAGCTGACCGGGCAGCCGTTGTATCAATTGCTGGGGCTGCCCCGCCCCGAACCGATGATCAGCTCCTTTACGATCGCGGTGGATACGCCAAAAGCAATGGCGGCGATGGCGCAAAAATTCAGCAATTTCAACATTCTTAAGATCAAACTGGCAGGCGATGGAAAGGATATTGCCCGATTGGCGGCTGTCCGCGCCGCGCGCCCTGAGGTGAAACTACGTGTGGATGCCAACGCTGGCTGGAAGGCAGAAGATGCGGTTGTGCTTGTACGCGACCTGGAGCGTTTCGAACTTGAAATGATCGAGCAGCCGGTGGCGAAAGAGGACATCAGCGGCATGGGGATCGTGCAGGCTTTCACTCAAATCCCAATCGTGGCGGATGAATCCGTCCAAACCCTGGCTGACGTGGAAGCGCTTGCCAGGGCGGGAGTTAAGGGAATCAACGTGAAGTTAATGAAAACTGGCGGGCTGACCCCGGCAGTTGCGATGGTCAAACGAGCGCGGGAATTGGGATTGAAAGTGATGCTGGGTTGCATGATCGAAACCTCGATTGGTACCACCGCCATGGCTCACCTGGCTGGGATGGCTGACTGGCTGGACCTGGATGCCTCAATGCTCATCACCAATGATCCATTTGATGGGATGACGTTTGATGATGCGGCGACAGTGTTGATACCGGAACGGCCGGGAATTGGTGCAATTCTTAAGAACGCATGAGGATGAATACAATGGATGCAACCCTTTCAGCAGCAGTCAAACAGGTGATCCAGGCGAATAGCGACCGGCGGCTTCACTTGTTTGATGTACAGGTGCAGCAGGAAGCAAACCGGGTTTTCTTGTCGGGAATTGTTCTGGATGATAAAACACTTTCTGAAACTGCCAGCCAGATAAAAAAAGCTAATAAGGCATTTGAGGTGGATACGAGTAAAGTTAAAATCCTGCGAACAGGAAAATTCCTGTGGTGCGCCACCAATTTCACCAGTATGCATGCCGAACCTTCCTGGCTGGCTGAACAGCTCACCCAGTGTGCCTACGGAGTCCGGGTGGAAGTGCTCAAGCAGGAGGGAAGCTGGGTGTTCGTGCGTCAGGATGATGGTTACCTTGCGTGGGTTTACAGACCGTATTTTTCCGATGTCAGCCCCGCGCAGCCAACCCACCTCATCGACGTGCCCGTACAGCGTTTGTTTGATCGACCTGGCAGGGATTCTTCTGAACGATCCCGCTTGTTCATTGGCACGTTTGTGGCGGTGGAAAAATCTGAAGGCGACTGGGTGTACCTTTCACCGCATGCAGAGCGCACCCCCAACGCGATGAGCGGGGGATGGGTGATCAAAGATCACCTGCTTGCTTTAGCCAATTTTCCTGTAACTGAAAAAGATAAAAGAACGGCAATCGTGGATGCGGCGTTCAGGCTTACTGGTGTACCTTACTTGTGGGGCGGCACCAGCGCCATTGGCATCGATTGCTCCGGCCTGGCGCAGCTTTGCCACCGCATGGCCGGGGTGACCATCCCGCGTGACGCTGATATGCAAAAAGCCGACGGACGCGCAGTTGAACCGCCGTTCACCCGCGGCGACCTGGTTTTCTTCGGGGACGAAGGACATTTGGATCGCATCACCCATGTGGGTATCAGCCTGGGCGGGTGGGAAATCATCCATTCCTCGCGCAGCCGCAATGGCGTTTACTTGGATGATATTCAAAAAGTGACACACCTTAAGGAAACCTTTGCAGGAGCGTGCTCTTTCCTTTAGATTTTTTCCGGAAACAGGCAGGCTTTTCCGAGTTCACCAAAGACTTCAAATATCACAGGTTCGTTGGTCACTTTCTGTGTAAACAGGAAAACCTCGCAACTGTCGGTAAATCCCCAGTCATGCAGCACTCCATTCATGGATCCCGTTTTGTGATAGAAATCGACCGTGTCGCGCGGGATGTTGCGCATCAACAAGGCGCTGTCCGTGTTCGCCAGCAGCAGGGAGCGTACCCAGGCGAGGTCGTCAGCAGACAATTGATCAATAAGGCGGAACAACTGAATAAATTCCCCGGCATCTATATAATTATCCAACCCACGATCCCTGGCGGCATAATCCATTAACTTTCGCTCGCAGCGTGTTCGCTGTAATCCGAGATTCTCCCGCATCACTGTTTGCAACCTTTCCAACCCAATCTCCTGGAGGACGAGGTTGGTGCACAAATTATCTGAAGTGGCGATCATCATCAGCAGCACATCGGTATATGACAGGGTGCGCGTGGAAAACTGCCGGGCAAACCCCGCGCCGCCAACCTGAGCCTCGCCGTCCAGGCGGCATTCCTTTCTGCGGTCTACCTCGCCGGATTTTTCAAGTTCCAGCCATGCCAGCAGGATTGGCACTTTGATGATCGAGGCTGAGCGGAATCGTGACTGGTTGGAAACAAAAACAGGCGGATTGACTTTGTCATGAAAATAAAAGGCGTAGTCAACCTTCAAACTTTCAAGCTTTGTGTGAATTGCAATTTTATCCATAATGCCTCATTCTTAAGAAAATTGATAGATTATAGAATTTTAATCTTGTTTGACACTACTTAACGAACAAGGTATACTTTTGTGTACCAAATTTAACGTTGTGAGTTTATTTTATTATTTAATTGCCATTCCAACTCCACCAAAGGTAGATAAATGCATGGCTGATTTACTAACAGTGCAGGATTTAGAGACTCATTTTCGTACAAGAGAAGGGACAGTTCATGCGGTGAACGGCGTCTCTTTTCACCTTAAAGAAGGGGAAACGCTGGGCATCGTGGGAGAAAGCGGCTGCGGTAAAAGCGTAACCGTCATGTCCGTGCTGCGCATCATCCCCATGCCGCCCGGAAAAGTGGTGGCTGGCAAAGCGATGTACCAAGGCAAAGACCTGTTACAGATCTCCAATGAAGAGATCCGACGAATCCGCGGCTCGCAAATCGCCATGATCTTCCAGGATCCCATGACTTCCTTTAACCCCGTATTGACGATCGGCCGCCAATTGACCGAGCCTTTGGAAGTTCACATGAACATGAACAAAGCCCAGGCGTTAGACCGGGCTGCGGAAATGTTGAAGATGGTGGGCATCCCCAACCCCAAGGACCGCTTAAACGATTACCCGCATCAATTCTCTGGCGGTATGCGCCAGCGTGCCATGATTGCCATGGCACTTACCTGCAACCCCCAGATCCTCATCGCTGATGAACCGACCACCGCCCTTGATGTAACCATCCAGGCGCAGATCGTTGAACTGGTCAAGCGCATCCGTGATGAACTGGGCATGGCCATGATCTGGATCACGCACGACTTGGGCATCATAGCCGGTCTGGCTGACCGCGTGGCTGTAATGTACGGAGGATATATTATCGAGGAAGCCGAAGTTAAAGACCTTTATACCCACCCCCAGCATCCCTATACACTTGGCTTATTGGGCAGCCTCCCCCGTCTTGATGAATCAGGCAGGCACCGGTTAACCTCCATTGAGGGTTTACCCCCGGTACTTTACAGCAAACCGACATTCTGTCCGTTTGCCCCCCGCTGCACTTATAAGGTTGAACGCTGTTTGAGTGAAAACCCGAAACTATTAAAGGTAGGTATAGAACATAATGTCGCCTGCTGGGTAAATCCATCCACCAGGAAGGAACGCTAATGACTGAAAAAGAAATCCTTTTAAAGGTTGACGGTCTCGTCAAACACTTCCCGATATATAAGGGCGGTTTATTCCGCAAACAGATCGGTGCAGTCCGGGCTGTGGATGGTGTCTCTTTTGATATTCATCGCGGTGAAACCCTGGGTTTGGTGGGTGAATCCGGCTGCGGTAAATCAACAACCGGGCGCAATATTTTGCAATTACAAACCCCCACTGCAGGTCACGTCTATTTTGAAGGGGCTGATCTGGTAACAATGAAACACGAGACCTTACGCCGCATGCGCCGCAAGATGCAAATGATCTTCCAGGACCCTTATGCGTCGCTCAATCCACGTATGACCATTGGCCAGATCATTGGGGAGCCTC
The DNA here is from genome assembly GCA_964483135.1 of uncultured Anaerolinea sp. Classification (GTDB taxonomy): domain Bacteria; phylum Chloroflexota; class Anaerolineae; order Anaerolineales; family Anaerolineaceae; genus UBA6107. Next base: position 23,500 of record CAZAAJ010000018.1, read on the forward strand.
TTCTTGTCCACAATATCACCGACAATAAAGGCGCAGAAAAAGAAGTTGAGAACCTCCTAAATATCGTGGGTCTCAACCCTTCGTATGCCAACCGTTACCCGCACGAATTCTCCGGCGGCCAGCGGCAGCGTGTCGGGGTTGCCCGCGCGCTCGCTCTCAAACCCTCGCTGATCGTCTGCGACGAACCCATCTCCGCGCTGGATGTTTCCATCCAGGCGCAGGTGGTCAACCTGCTCGAGGATCTTCAGCAGCAGTTCAACCTGACCTATCTATTCATCGCGCATGACCTTTCTATGGTCAAGCACATAAGCAATCGGGTTGCAGTAATGTACCTGGGTGTTCTCGTAGAACTTGCCCCCCGCGATGAACTTTATAGCAACCCGCTTCATCCGTACACCCAGGCGCTACTTTCTGCAGTGCCCATCCCTGACCCTACAATCGAGGGAAAGAGGCAACGCAAGATCCTTCAGGGAGATGTTCCTTCTCCCGCCAATCCGCCTTCAGGCTGCCGCTTCCGCACCCGCTGCCCGCTCGCAATCGATATTTGCGCGCAGCAAAAGCCTGAAACTCGTGAGGTGATTCCAGGTCACTTTGTGGCCTGTCACTTGGTGAAATAAGCTGCAAGGACCCGGTTCTTCAGGAGAGACCCAAATCCTTTTTTACTGTACGCAGCTGCACCAAAAATAACATTCTTGTTCATTCTTAAAAAGGAGGAGAATCAAGATGCGTTCTAAGAAGTGGTTAGTTTTAGTTGTTGTGCTGGTTATCGCCAGCATGGTATTGGGCGCCTGCCAGAAAGCACCTGCAGCCCCAAGCCAGACGTTGCGGATCAACCTGGGTACTTACCCTGATATTCTGGACCCGCAAAAAGCTTCCTTCGTAAATGAGATTGCTCACCTGCAGTTGATGTACGAAGGTTTGACCAAGTTGAACACCAATCTCGAAACAGTCGCCGGCTCTGCTGAAAAGTGGGAATACAACGCCGACGCGACTGAGGTGACCTTCACCCTGCGCAAGAATCTCAAATACAGCGATGGCAGCCTCCTGAATGCCAAACGGTTTGAGTATTCTCTCCTGCGCAATATTGATCCCGCCACAGCTGGCGAATATGCAGCCATCACCGATGATATCGCTGGTGCAGCCGCCTGGCGTGGTGCCGATCTGGCCACCGCCTCCGCTGAGCAGTTAGCAGCCCTCAAAGCCGGTGTTGCAGTTCATGCCTATGAAGTCAATGGCAACCCCTGCACCGGTTACGATGACAAGAACTGCCTCGTCCTCAAGGTTGGAACCACCAATCCCGCTCCGTACATCCACACCGTTCTCTCCCTGTGGGTAGGTTATCCTGCCAAGGAAGAGATCATCGCCACCGATCCGGATACCTGGTGGACAGTCGCTGCCAACCATGTTGGCAATGGACCTTTCGTCCTCTCCAACCTCGAAGCCAACACTGTTGCAAACTTCACCCCCAACCCCAATTACTGGGGCGGCTTTGCCAAAGTAAACCTTGAATATCGCTACATCACCGATTCCGCAGTGTCTTTCGAAGCCTACAAGAACGGCGAGTTCGATATCATTGGTTTGGCTGCCGAAGACCTGGCCACTGTCCAGGCTGATGAGACCCTGAACAAAGAAGCCATGATCTATCCGGGCTCCTGCACCTACGCTTTCATGTTCCATCAGCTCAAGGAACCCTTCACCGATCAGAAAGTCCGCGAAGCATTCGCAGAAGCTCTTGATCGTGACGGTTGGGTGAAAGATGTCCTCAAGGGACTTGGTTCACCGACCCTGACCTGGATCCCGAAGGGCTTCCCCGGATACGATGCAACTGAAAACCGCTGGGGTTTTGATGCCACGGCTGCCAAGGCTGCACTCGCTGCATCCACCTACGGCTCAGTTGATAAACTGCCTCCGATCACCCTGACCTTCTCTGACACCCCCCGCAACCGCACCCGCAATGAGTGGTTGGCACAGAACTACAAGGCTAACCTTGGTGTCGATCTGGCACTCAATCCTGTTGAGTCCACCACCTACACTGCCCTGACCAAAGATATCAACACTGCCCCGCAGATGTACATCCTTGGCTGGTGCGCAGACTATCCCGATCCTCAGAACTGGCTTTCCGTTTACTGGAAGACCGGCGGCTTTGGCCAACGCATTGGCTATTCAAATCCTGATTTGGATGCCATGCTGACCACAGCTGACAAGGAACTGGATCCTGCCAAGCGTATGCAGTTATATGCTGACGCACAGAAACTCCTCACCGATGGTGCCCCCGTTGCATTCTTCTGGAACAACGTAAACACCTACATGGTGAAACCGTACATCAAGAACATCGTCACCACCCCGATGGATTCCGGTTGGGCTGGCATTTACTCAGCTATCGGCATCACAATCGAGAAGTAAAGCAAGTTAGCAACTCGTAAGTAGAATGGTTGGCCGACCCGGGTCAAACCGGGTCGGCCAAAAAGCCTAAAACGCAAGAGGTGTTTTTATGACAGGTTATATTGCAAGGCGCATATTATGGTTGATTCCCGTGGTCTTGATCGTTGCGGGGCTAACTTTCATCCTGATGCACAACGCCCCGGGCGGCCCGTGGGATCGCGATCCCAATTCCCGCCAGGTGGACCCAGTGGCACAGGCGCGATTAAATGCGTTTTATGGCCTGGATAAACCTCTTTTTTATCAATTCACATCCTATCTCATTGGCGGCCGCAACCTGGTCACCAAACAATGGTCCTGCGGTTTGATCTGCGGCAACATGGGTCCTTCCTACCGTGTTCGTGGTATGACCGTTCAGCAATACCTGTTTACACCACCAGTTGGAAAGAGTTTCCTTTACAGTAAGGCAGGATATTCCCTGCGCCTGGGTGTTCTGGCCCTTGTACTTGCCGTAGTTGTTGGCATCCCGATAGGAGTGATTTCCGCCCTAAAACAGAACACCTGGATCGATTACGTTAGCCTATTCATCGCAACAGTCGGGATCTCAGTTCCCAACTTCGTGATTGCGATTTTCCTGATCATTATTTTTGCATCAACCTTAAAAATGGTTCCAGTGATTCCCATTAGCTGGGACGATGTTTCTGTATGGGTACTGCCGGCAGTCGTGCTCGGTTTTGGCACGCTGGCACGCTCTGCCCGCCTCACCCGCGCCTCCATGCTGGAAGTAATGCGCATGGATTATATCCGCACTGCCCGCGCAAAAGGGCTCACCGAACGCCTGGTGATCTACCGCCACATGATCAAAAATGCCATGATCCCCGTGGTGACCTTCCTTGGTCCGGCGCTGGCTGGTCTGGTAACCGGTTCCTTTATTATCGAAACCATTTTTGGTTTTCCCGGCATGGGACGGGCTTATGTGACCGCCATCAGTAACCGGGATTATTCCATGATCATGGGCACCACAATCATTTTCGCGGTTATCGTGGCTGTTATGAACCTGGTTGTTGATGTTGTTTATGTCTTCCTTGATCCCCGCATCAAGCTGGCAGACTGAGGAGAGAAAAATGACTGATAATAGATCATCCAATACGAATGCCGATACTACCATTGCTAGCTTAAATGAGCTGACAACTCCGCGGCGCAGCCTGATGAAGGATGCCTGGTTCCGCCTGATCCGCAACAAGGGTGCGGTAGTTGCCATTTTCATCATCGCCATTTTTTTCCTTGGCGCCCTGTTTGCGGACAAGATCGTCCCGCATAATCCACTGCAGATGAATTCCGGGAAAGACTTTTTACCGCCGGCGTGGGTTGAAAGAGGTCCCACCGGTGAAGCTGGTCAGAAAGCTTTCATATTTGGTACAGATACGCTCGGGCGTGATGTTTTGAGCCGCACCATTTACGGTGCCAGGGTTTCAATGGTCGTGGGTATTGTACCGACAGCATTGGTCCTCCTGATTGGCACCTTTGTAGGACTCTACTCTGGTTATGCCGGCGGTTGGATCGATAACCTGCTCATGCGTTTCACGGATGTTATCTACGCATTCCCTGACCTGTTATTCTTCATTATTGTAATGATTTCGTTGCGGGATACGGTGCTCGGCCAAATGTTGAATGGATTATTCCTGCTGTTCTGTGCATTAGCAGTCGTTAACTGGGTTGGCGTTGCCCGTATTGTCCGCGGACAAGTACTCTCGCTTAAAGAGAAAGAATTCGTTGAAGCTGCCCGCGCCATCGGCGCCAGGGACAGCCGCATCATGTTCAAACACCTGCTGCCAAACAGCCTGGGTCCCATCATCATCATTGCCGCCACCTCCATCCCCGGCATGATCATCACCGAAGCCATTTTGGGTTATTTAGGCCTGGGGTTGCGCCCTTCCACGAATCCCAAAGATTTCTTCCTCACCTCCTGGGGTGGTCTGCTCCTGGATGGTCAAACCGCCATCAATGCACAGCCATGGGCGCTGCTGACCCCTGCCATTTGCGTGGCGCTGGTGGTGCTGGCGTTCACCTTCCTGGGCGATGGTCTTCGTGACGCTTTCGATCCCCGCCTGCAGGGCACCCAGTAATTCGAACGGAAATTCACAAAAGACCTTGAGAAAACTCAAGGTCTTTTTTTACCCGCTTTCGATGCTTTATAATAATTGAAATACAAGAAGGGATCTGAAATGAGATTGATACGCAAACAACTGACCCCGTTTTTAACAATTTGCATATTAATGATGGCCGCCCTGGCAGCCTGTAAACCAGCCGGGACTGCCACCAGTACCGCAACAATCGAACCAACCAGTGCAGCGCCAACTCCCACAGCTATTCCTCAAAAAACACTGGTGGTTTGCCTGGGGTACGAACCCTCCTCTCTTTACATGTATAAAGAGTCCAGCCGGGCGATGTGGGGCGTGCTTGAAGCGCTTTATGATGGTCCGATCGATACGGTCAATTTCCAGCCGCAACCGGTCATCCTGGAAGGGCTGCCCACGCTTGAGAATGGCGGGGTGACGCTCTCCTCAGTTGCGGTTGCAGCCGGTGACGAAGTGGCCAACGTGGAAGGCGATATGGTGGCGCTGGCAAAAGGGGTGGTGGTCTTCCCGGAGGGGTGCACCTCCTCCGAGTGCGCAGTTGCGTGGGACGGTTCTTCTGACCTGAAAGTTACCCAGATGTCAGCCCAATTCAAGATCAAACCGGGTGTTACCTGGTCAGACGGCACCCCCCTGACGGCAGATGACGTGGTGTTTTCCTACATAGTAGCTGCCGACCCTGCCACCGCGGCATCAAAAACCCTCATCAAACGCACTGCCTTATTCACAGCCGAAGATGCGCAAACTGTCCAATGGACGGGCAAACCCGGCTACCTCACGATGAATCCCTCGGCATTCTTCTGGATCCCATTACCAAAGCATATTCTTGGGAGCATGACGGCTGAGCAGTTGAACAACGCGGATGAAACCAACAAAACCCCGCTTGGCTGGGGTCCTTACGTGATCGATGAGTGGACCGCTGGTGATCATATCCGCCTGGTAAAGAATCAAAATTATTTCCGTGCCGGCGAGGAACTACCCAACTTTGATGTACTGGTCTTTCGTTTTACGCCGGGGCTGGCTGAAACCGACCTTTCACCTCTGGTGACAGGCGAATGTGACCTCATGGAGACGTCGGTGGGATTGGAAACACAGATCCAACCACTGCGAGAACTTGAGAACGCCGGCAAGACAAAACTGTATTTTGGGCAAGGGCCTGAATGGGAACTGCTCAATTTTGGCATCAAACCCGCCTCTTACGATGATGTTTACAATCCCTATCTCGACCGGCAGGATTTCTTTGGTGACCTGCGTACCCGCCAGGCAGTAGCATACTGCGTAAATCGTCAAAAGATCATCAAGGATGTGCTCTTCAGCCAGTCGCAAGTTCCGGCTACTTACCTGCCAACGTCACACCCCTATTGGGTAAAAGACCTTGGCGTGATCGCTTATGATCCTGCCCAGGGCGCCAGCCTTTTGGACCAGGTTGGCTGGGTAGATGATGATAATGACCCGGCAACCCCGCGTGTCTCAAGGGGCGTAAAGGGGGTATTGGACGGCACCAAATTCTCAGTGACCTACGATGTGACCGAGAGTGCTTTGCACATAAGCGTTTCCGGGATCGTGGTGGCTTCGCTCGCGGAATGCGGCATCGAAACCAAGGTGAATTACCTGCCAGTGACCGACATGTTTGCCTCAGGTCCTGAGGGAAAGGTTTTTGGGCGCGCCTTTGACCTGGCGGAGTTAGCCTGGTCCACAGGCAGGCAGCCGCCCTGTTTCCTTTATGCTTCCAGCGAGATCCCTACCGAGAAAAACAGATGGGTTGGCACAAGGTATGGCGGTGTGAACCTGACCGGGTTTAGCAATAAGGAGTACGACACTGCCTGCGGCCTGCAACTGACTGCCGGTCTGGATGCCCAATCGTTTACGGATGCAAACCAGGTCATCCAAACCTTTTTCAACCAGGAATTGCCCGTTCTGCCTTTGTTCTACCACGTGAAAGTGATGGCGGCGCGTACTGATCTGTGCGGCATCTCCCTGGATGTAAGCGCTCGCAGCGGGATCAAGGCACTCGAAACGTATGACCTGGCTGAATCAGGTACCTGCCCATAAACGGGATTGGTTTTTCGGCAAAAGCGCCTTTTTGTGTTAAAATCGTAGCCACCGGGGAATACCCATTGGGGCATGGTGCAATGGCAGCACACCAGACTTTGGATCTGTGGATCTTGGTTCGAATCCAGGTGCCCCAGCCTGATAGGTTACGAACGGTAAAATTTGAACATGCGAGCGATCAGGCGAAAAGCATTGAGCGCTCGTGTTGTTTTAAGCGATAATATTGCTACGAGGAAAAAATAATGAAAATTTCAACCATCATTTTGGCTGCCGGGCAAAGCACACGCATGGTCTCCGATCTGCCGAAGGTACTTCATCCGCTCAATGGCAAGCCCTTGATCTTATACTCTGTGGATTCCGCGGAGAGCGTCAGCACCGAAAAACCCGTGGTGGTGATCGGCAACAGCGCTGAAAAAGTGCGTGAGGTTGTGGGTGATCGGGCAATTTTTGCAGTCCAGGAAAAGCGGCTGGGGACAGCCCATGCAGTATTATCGGCAGAGAACAACTATAAAGACTTCGAAGGGCTGATTCTGGTGGTCGCGGCGGATATGCCACTCTTGACCAAAGAGACCCTCAAGCGTATGGTGGAGGATCAGCAGGCGACCGATGCCCCGATGACGATGTTAACCGTACGCCTGCAGGATTCGCACGGATTCGGGCGTATCCTGCGCGGCATGGATGGTAACGTGCGCGGCATCATCGAAGAAGCTCATGCCAGCCCGGAGCAATTAAAGATCGATGAATGCAATGTAGGTGCTTATTGTTTCAAATCCTCCTGGATGTGGGAAGTGTTGAAACGCATCAAACTATCCCCTAAGGGTGAATACTATTTGACAGACCTGGTCGAGGTGGCGGTGACCGAGCGCAAGCAGGTGCATACCATCCTGTTGACCGATAAAGATGAAGCCCTGGGAATTAACAACCGCGTTCACCTGGCTGAAGCTGAAGGAATCATACGGCAGCGCATTAACCGCGAGTACATGCTGGCGGGAGTATCCATGACCAACCCGGACCAGGTTTATATTGAACAGGGCGTAAAGATTGGCAAGGACACCCTGCTCCAACCGGGGTCACGCCTTACAGGGAAAACGGTTATTGGCGAGCGCTGCGTGGTAGGACCCAACACGCTCATTCACAGTTCATCGGTTGGTGATGATTGCACCTTGCTGGCTTCCGTGATCGAGGAAGCGGTCATCGAAGATCATGTGGGCATGGGTCCATTCTGCCACTTGCGCAAGGGCGCTCACTTGGGCAGCCATGTGCATATGGGCAACTTTGGCGAAGTAAAGGACTCGCATCTTTCAGCAGGCGTGAAGATGGGGCATTTCTCCTATATTGGCAACGCGGAGATAGGGGAAAATGTCAATATTGGCGCCGGCACTATTACCTGCAATTTTGATGGTGTCCATAAGCACCAGACGGTGATCGGTGAGAACGCATTCATTGGCAGCGACACCATGTTGGTAGCGCCGATAATCATTGGCAAAGGATCCCACACCGGCGCCGGCTCGGTGGTGACGCACGATGTACCGGATGGCGATGTGGTGGTCGGGGTACCCGCTCGCAAATTAAAAGGGACATAAATGGGGATCATTGTAGGACTGATTGTTTTTTTCGTGTTGCTCGACGTTTTTTTCTCCATGGTCCGGGCTGCTTTGCTTAACGTACGCATGCCGCAGCTGGTGGATTTGGGCGCCGAGGAACCGAAAAAGGTGAAAAATACTATTGAATTACTGGATAAACCTCGATTGCGGGCAGCTTTCCGCCTGTTGGTGGGATTCATGCACCTGTGTGTGGCAGCTGCTGTTGCCGGGTTATTGGCAGCGCTTGGCACCATGCCTACGACTGCGGGATGGGTAGGTGTGTTTTCACTGGTTTTGATTGTGCTGCTAACACTCGAATTTCTGTTCGAGCGTCTGCCGCTGCGCAACCCCGAAAAGTGGGCATTGGCACTGACTCCAATGGCAAAAATCCTTGACACGGTGCTCAGCCCAATCAGCGCCACGTTAGTAAAGATTCAGGGAACCAATACCTCCTCGCCGCGCCAATTGGGATCGGTCAGTGAAGACGAGCTGAAGACCTGGATGGAAGTGGGGCAGCCTGAAGGCGGACTGGAAGCCGATGAACGGCGCATGATTTACTCCATCTTCCAGTTTGGCGATACCCTTTGCCGCGAGATCATGGTTCCGCGCATTGATGTGCTGGCGCTGGAGGTGAAGACACCTCTTTCACAAGCAGTGAATGTGCTCATTGAATCTGGTCATTCGCGCGTACCGGTCTATGATGACGGAATCGATAATGTCGTCGGGATATTGTATGCCAAGGACCTGCTGCGCTGGCAGACCAACCCGGGTGAAAAACCAACTTTAAGGAAATTCCTGCGTCCGGCGTACTATGTACCGGAAACAAAGAAAGTGGATGACCTGTTGGCGGAGATGCAGGCAAAGGGAGTTCACATTGCCATCGTGGTGGATGAATACGGGGGCATGGCCGGCCTGGTGACACTGGAGGATATCGTCGAGGAGATCGTTGGCGAGATTCGTGATGAATATGATCAGAAGGAAGAACTGCTGGTTCAGAAAGTGAATGATGACGAGGTACTTTTCAAGGCGAGGGTATCCCTGGATGATTTCAACGACGCCCTTGGTACTAAAGTCACTTCAGAGCAGACGGATACCCTGGGAGGCATCCTTTATGCCGAACTGGGCAGAGTGCCAATGGAGGGCGATTCAGTGCAGGTGGAAGACTGGCTGCTGATGGTTGAGGAAGTACGCGGCAGGCGTATCGGCAGGATTTGCGCGAAAAGACAAAATGAATTATTGAAAGATGAGGAAAACCATGACCATGCCATTGACTCCTGACCAGCTGAAGTTACTGATCGATACCGCATTGAATGTGCGCGATTGGGCGTACGCCCCTTATTCCAAGTATGCTGTAGGGGCTGCGTTGTTAACCACCTCCGGGAAAGTTTATGAAGGCGTAAACATTGAAAACGCGGCTTTTTCGAATACCATGTGCGCTGAACGCGTGGCGATCTTCAAGGCGGTTTCCGAAGGGGAACGGGAGTTCACTGCCCTGGCGGTAGCCACCGGGAACGGCGGAACTTCCTGCGGTGCATGCCGGCAAGTGTTGACGGAATTCGGGCCGAAGACCCGGATGATCTTCGTGGACAACGATGGCAGGATCACACTGGATACCACTGCTGAAAATCTATTACCCCAAGCATTTACCCCACAAGATCTGAAGTAATCGGAATATGCCGAAACTTGAACGCACACTCCGCGTGGAAGCCATCATCCTGCAGCATTCCGATTGGGGAGAGGCTGATCGCATCCTGCGACTCTACACGCGAGAGCAGGGCAAGCTCCGCGCTATAGCCAAGGGTGCGCGTAAGATGAAATCGCGCAAAGCGGGTCACCTGGAACCCTTCATGCGTTCCCGGTTGATGCTTGCTAAAGGGCGCGATATGTGGATCGTCACCCAGGCGGAACTCATTGAAGCTTACAGTTCGATGCGCGAAAACCTGGAATCCACTGCCAGAATGGCCTATGTGATCGAACTGCTTGACCGGTTGACCTACGAAGAGGGGCAGAATTGGCAGTTGTTTGACCTGGCGTCCAACACGCTCACCCGCCTGGTGGAAGAGAGCGATCCTTTTGTACCGATCCATTACTACGAGATGCGCATTCTCGACCTTACCGGCTATCGCCCGCTGCTGTTTGAGTGTGCCTCCTGCCGCAAGCCAATCCAGGCTGAAGATCAATTCTTTGCTGCGGAAGTAGGCGGGGTGTTGTGCCCGTCATGCGGGGCGCGCACTGCCGGCTCACGCATGATCAGCATGGATGCGCTGCGTTACCTGCGTCATTTCCAACGCTCCAGTTATGCCGAGGCATTGAAGGCAGATCCTTCAGAAAAAACACGCTCGGAAGTGGAATCCATCCTCAATTACTACCTGACATATTTACTTGAACGCGGTTTGAATTCAACGGAATTCTTGAAACAAATCAAATAATCATCCTAAACGGAATGACTTTTTAATGAGCAGGTTATAATAGGGGCACTTTATTTCACGTTCCACAGCCCGGAGGATGTATGACCGAAGCACTCGATTTTCAATCCGTGATCATGACCCTGCAGAAATATTGGGCCAGCCAGGGATGCCTGATCTGGCAGCCCTATTACAGCCAGATTGGTGCGGGTACCATGAACCCCGGAACTTTCCTGCGCGTCCTCGGACCGGAACCCTGGCATGTGGCTTACGTGGAACCTTCCATCCGCCCGGATGATGGGCGTTACGGCGAGAATCCCAACCGATTTCAGCAGCATTACCAGTTCCAGGTTATTCTCAAACCCGATCCGGGTAATCCTCAAGGACTGTACCTGAAGTCCCTGGAGGCGCTGGGAATCAACCCGCGCGAACACGATATCCGCTTCGTGGAAGACAACTGGCAGCAGCCCGCGCTGGGCGCTTGGGGCCTGGGTTGGGAGGTCTGGCTGGATGGACAGGAGATCACCCAATTCACCTATTTCCAGCAGGCAGGCGGGCTCACCCTCGACCCGGTATCTGTAGAGATCACCTACGGTCTGGAACGCATCACCATGCCGCTGCAGCACGTCTCGCACTTCCGCAAGATGCACTGGAACCAGGAACACACCTATGGCGATGTGAATTACCAGGGCGAAGTGGAACACAGCAAGTATTACTTTGAGATTGCCGATGTTGACCGTATGCGCCAGCTATACAAGTTGTATGAAGCGGAAGCAGAATCAGCGTTGGATAATGGTCTGGTACTCCCTGCGCATGATTACATCCTCAAATGTTCTCACACCTTCAATATCCTGGATACCCGCGGCGCCGTGGGAGTTACGGAACGGCAGGCGCTCTTCGGGCGCATGCGTGAACTGGCACGGCGCACCTCCGAAGCTTACGTGGAACAGCGAAAAAGCATGGAGTACCCGTGGATCGCGAAATCTGCTGCCAAAACAGCCCCTCAGGCGTTGTCTGTGAAGCCTGTTAATCTCCCCAAAAGTCCTGCGCCATTCCTTCTCGAGATTGGCACTGAGGAATTGCCCGGCAGCGACTTTACCGCTGCGGTTGAACAATTGCGCAGCCGCGTTCCAGCCCTCCTGGACGAGCTTCGCTTGACCCATGGTGAAATTGAGGTGCTGGGCACTCCGCGCCGGTTGGTCGTACGCGTTAAGGAGCTGGCAGACCAGCAGCAAGCACGCATCACGGTCGTGAAGGGACCTCCCACGAGCCGCGCTTATGATGAAACAGGGCAAGCTACCCGTGCCCTTGAAGGTTTTGCGCAGAGCAAGGGGGTGGCGGTTGCAGACCTGAAAACCCGCGAAATCGACGGCGGGGTTTACATGGTGGCGCTTGTAAAGGAAACCACCCGCAGCGCTTATGAAGTGTTATTAGAAGCGCTGCCAGCACTGGTTGCCGGGATCAAGTTTGATAAATCCATGCGCTGGAATTTCACCAATGTGCCTTTTTCGCGCCCGGTGCGCTGGCTGGCTGCGATGCTTGGCGAGGCGGTCATCCCGTTCGAGTTTGCCGGTTTACGCGCTGAGAACAAGACCCACGGTCTGCGCTTTATTGAACCGGAAGTACTTCCTGTCAAAAATGCGGTGGACCACGAAGCCGTACTTGCCAGCCAGGGGATCATTCTCGATCCGACCAGGAGAAAAGAGATCATCCGTGCACAGGTGCTGGCGATCAGTAAAAAGGTAGGCGGATCGGAACAGTTGGATGAAGGATTGCTGGATGAAGTGACCTTCCTGGTGGAAGCACCTTACGCCTTTTTAGGAACGTTCGAAGAATCTCATTTACAACTACCGCCCGAGGTGTTGATCTCGGTGATGAAGAAACACCAGCGCTACTTCCCGTTGCAATCCGCCGATGGCAAGCTGCTGCCGCATTTCATTGCGGTACGTAACGGCGGCGAACAGGGCATCGACCTGGTGACCGATGGCAACGAACAGGTGGTACGGGCACGTTTTGCTGACGCCAATTTCTTCATTCGCGAAGACCTCAAACACCCGCTGGAATCGATGCTCACACGCCTGGGTACACTCACCTTCCAGCAAAAATTGGGTTCGATGCTGGGAAAAAGCCAGCGGATCACCGCGCTGGTGGATAAGCTCGCACCAGTTTTTGGATTATCAGACGAGGAGCTCAAGACCGCCAGCCGAGCTGCGAAACTCAGCAAGGCTGACCTGGTGACACACATGGTGGTGGAGATGACCTCGCTGCAAGGGGTGATAGGGCGATATTACGCGCGCTATTTTGGCGAATCCGAAGCGGTTGCGCAGGCGCTCTATGATCAATACCTGCCGCGTTCCGCAGGAGACGGCATGCCCTCCAACAAGGTGGGACTGATCGTGGGGGTCGCCGACCGCCTGGATTCACTTACCGGCTTGTTTGCTGCCGGGCTGGCGCCAACCGGAACCAAGGACCCATTTGCCCAGCGCCGTATCACACTTGGCCTGGTTCAAAGCCTGGGAGCGTTTGACCTGGATATTGACCTGCGTGAAGCACTGAAATATTCCGCCGCGCAATACCCCTTTGCCATTGAACAGAAGAGCCTCGATGCCACACTGGAGTTCATTGTTGGCAGGCTCAAGAACAGCCTGACTGACCAGGGATTCCGCTACGATGCGGTGGATGCCGTCATGGCAGAACAGGGACACAACCCGGCCGGCGTTTACCGCGCGGTGAAGGAATTGACTGCATGGATCGCACT
>CAZAAJ010000019.1:0-35752 GCA_964483135.1 uncultured Anaerolinea sp.
TTCAGCCACCGGCAAAAAAATACCGCCTATTGCGAATAGCCGAATATTTTTGTATAATAAAAGATGATGAAAATATACCGGGTAATTATTGGCGTCCTTTTATTAGCAGCGGCAGCACTCGGTTTGACGCGATCAGTTAACGCGCAATCCTCCGATTCCATCTATGTTTCAGAAACCGGGCACTGGATTTGGGGCGATTTCCTGCATCTTTACAACAGTTCAAATGATCCGCTGCTCCTTTTCGGTTACCCAATCACCGATGATTTTACCGATCCCCTCAGCGATACGCGCGTTCAATACTTCCAAAAAGTCCGCTTCGACCTTGTCGATACCAACAAGGGGCAAAAAGTGCAGATTGCCCCGTTGGGAAAACTAATGTATCGGCCTGGTGCCCCCGTTGCGGATATTGTGCAGGAAGGACCCACCTGCCGGACTTTTGCGAGTAGTTTCGCGGTTTGTTATGCCTTCCTGCAATTCTATGACGCCAATAATGGCGAAGTTTTCTTCGGTGATCCGATTTCGAGCGTGGAAGTGATCGATGGTCGTTACATGCAATACTTTGAGAATGTTCGCATGGAATGGTGGCCAGACCGTCCCAGTGGTCAGCGTGTTATCCTCACTGACCTCGGTCGCTTGTATTTTGATAAATTCATAAGCAACCCCGACTTGCTTAAAGCCGAACCTCCTGCCAACAGTGCCGGTGATCTTATTGATCCGATCGCCAGGGCTTTTGTCCTTCATTCACTTATTGGTGCGGGAGAGAACCAGACTATTTATGTGATCGCGCAGGACCAGTATTTACGCCCGCTGGATGGAGCCCAGGTTGGAGTGACACTATCCTTCCCGGATGGAACCAGTGAATTTTACCGCCTGAATGAGACCAATGAATTCGGGATCAGCCAGTTCACGTTCAATGTGGCCAATCTCCCTGCGCGCTCAGTTGTGAATGTAAAGGCCGAGGTCACCCTGAGAGGTGAAACAGCCGCTGGAACGTCTTGGTTCAGGTTGTGGTGGTAATTTAAGATAAATAAGCAAACCGCCCGAAGCTTTCGCGCGGTTTTTGGTTATATTGATTTCCTTTTTAATTCTTCGTAAAGTTTTTGGTATTCAGTAACATTTGTGGGCTGAAGGGAAATGATATGTTCCAGTGTGCCCAGTGCCGCGGGAATGTTTTCTTCCCCCAGTGATCTTTCAGCCAGTGTATCCAGTTTTTCGATTGCATAAGGCAAATCATTTTTAGCACGGTAATAGGCTACCAGGCGTTTTTGAATTTCAATGTTCTCAGGGCGTTCTTTCAATAGATCATCCAGGAAGGTCGCTGCCCGTGAGGGATTGTTTGAAGTGGCTATGATTTTCAGATACCCATCGAGTTCATTCATGGCTGCGGCCGGAAGAGCAATACGTAAATACAGGTCGATCAGCATAGCGCGGGGGGCAGGGTCCAGACCATCAAGCGAGCGGATCTGCTCAAAGTGTTTGATCGCCTGTTTCCAGTCCAGGCTTTGAAGTTCAATATCCGCGAGCTTATTCAGGATCTTTACGGACCATTCGCGGACGCTGGCTGATTTTTGCGCAAGCGTGAGAGCGGATTGGTAAGTCTGACGTGTAATATCCATCTCCGCCAGCAAGTAATACACATTCGCCAGCTCCATGTATTGCTGGATCGCGTCATCCACGCGCCCGATGGATTGGAGCAGTTCAATAAGGTTACTCCGGATGGAGAGGTCCATAGGTGCGAGCTTGGTTACCCGGTTTAAAAGCCTGATCGCCTGGCTGGTTTCACCGCGCAGGTTATACAGGTTGCTCACCACCAGGAATTTCTCCACCGCTTCACTGATAAAGCCTTCAGAAATGAGCATTTCGCCCATCTGGATATGCAGGGGCAGGTATACGGGCGCAATCAACAGCACACGGAACGCTTCTTCCATCGCGGTGCGCAGGTTTCCTTTTGCGGCAAGTTGCTTGATCTGTGCCAGGGAATGCACCACCTCGCTGCTGCTGGTCTCGAGAAGCATTTCTGCCAGCGGCAGGGGAGCGTTCCCTTCGCTTTGTTGAGGCAGTTGGTTCCTGGCGTCTTTAATAAACTGGCGCCAGTCAGTTCTTAATAACTGACCGCTGATCACCGTACAAATTTTCCGCAGGTCTTTTTCGTCTTCTACCCTTAATTGCGATTCAAATATCGGCTCGTAGAGCTGCCCAAGTTCTTCAGCCTGGTTTGCCGGGACCGCAGACATATCTGCAAGCTTGAGTGCCTGGAGATAATTCATTGAAGCATCCTTGAATTGTTCTCCGCGGTCGTAAATTTCCGCGATCAACAAGTAAGAAGCGAGGGCGAAATCAGGGTTTTTCACCGATCGCTGCAGGAACTTAAGCGCTTTCTGAGGAGAATGGGAGCGGATGAGAAGTGCCAATACATAGAAAGAGGCTGATTGGTTCAATCCCAGGTCGATAGCCCGCTCAAGTTCGATTGCTGCCTGCTCATCCTGCCCGGCGGTTTGAAGATCGATCGCCTGGCTGAGATGGAGTTGGATGCGGGTTCGTTCTGCATTTTCCGCATTCAACACTCCAGTCCCGCGCGCGATGGATAAAAGGCTGCGCCTGTTAGCCTGCGGCTCGTTTGGTTTTTCTTCGCTGCTGTCAAATAGCAGGGCTGCCATTTGTTTCAATGCCAACAACCTGGCTTCGGTCAATGGATCGTACTTTGGAGTGACTTGAACTTCAGCCTGTTGTTCAGTTATCTGCCGTACCTGCGACATACGCAAGGGGGCGGCGCTTCCTGGCTGTACTTCGGGTAGTTTGAGTTGCGACCCATTATTTAACATTGCCAGCGCAGTTTTTACAGACTCGTTCGCAGGTGTTTGTTGTAATACATATTGAATGACTTGCATGGCTTTTTTAGGATCGCCCGTTGACTGCATGATCGCAGCGGTGTAGAGGAATTCTTTGACCGCTTCCTCTTTGTTTCCCAGCCGGTCAAAGATCATTGCCAGGCGTGTATGGGCGGTCTGATCCATCGGGTTCAGCCGGATCGCATCCGAAAAATCAGCCACAGCCCGTTCGGCCGAATGAGCTTTAATTTGGACTTCGCCAGCCTGCAGAAATGCGCGAACGGCTTCGTTGAGCATGCCCGTGCGCTCATAGATGCGGGCAATTTTTTCATAAGGCATGGGGTCTTCGGGATTAAGCGCGGAGCAGCGTTTGTAGCTCCGCATGGCATCATCATATTGTTTTAATTGAAAATGCGCCAGACCCAGGCTGGCTAGAGCGGAAGTATGGTCAGGAATCTCATCCAATGCCAGGCGGTATTTTTCCGCAGCCTGAGTCCAATCCTGATCCCACGCAGCAGTGTGCCCCTGGTTCATTAAGGTCTGGAATTTTGCGGATTCGTTGGACATCATGAACCGCCTGGGATTTTATATTCAGAAATAGGTTTCATACTCCCCCAGTTTACCCCACATTTGGCTTCCGTGATGAGGGGAATTGAAATAGTAACCGATTCCGACATCACTTTTTGCACCAGTGCGGCTGTGTCTTTCAACTCGGATTCGGGGACTTCAAGCACCAGTTCGTCATGCACCTGGAGTAATAATTTCGCTTTCGATTTGGATTTCTCAAGGGCAGGTTGTAATTGCAGCATAGCGATCTTTAGGATGTCCGCGGCGGTTCCCTGAATGGGGGCATTAATGGCTTCGCGTTCTTCGCGGTTGCGCATGGCGATGTTTACCGGGTTCGCAAGGTTGGGGAAGTAACGCCGCCGGCCGAATAAAGTTTCAACGTATCCCTGCCGGGCAGCCAGTACCCGGATTCCATCGAGGTATTGCTTGACCCCGGGAAAATCGCTGAAATATTCACGAACAAAATTCTCCGCTTCGCCAAGGGTCAGACCGGTGCCGCGGCTGAGCCCAAAAGCGCTCATGCCGTAGATCAATCCAAAATTGATCGCCTTGGCGTGGCGGCGTTGATCCGGGGTGACTTGTTCCAGGGGAATATTGTTGATGGCTGCGGCTGTGGCAGTGTGAATATCCTGCCCGGCGCGGAAAGCCGCTAGCATGCGTTCATCCTTTGACATGTGCGCTACCACCCGTAATTCGATCTGGGAATAATCCACCGAAAGTAACAAATGCCCTGGCGAGGCTAAAAATCCAAGCCGCACCTGCTTACCAATCTCCGTACGGGTTGGAATATTCTGCAAGTTGGGATCGGAGGATGCCAGACGACCTGTGACCGAACCTGTTTGGTTGAAACTGGTATGCACTCTGCCGGTTTTAGGGTTGATCTGCAAGGGAAGGGCTTCAAGATAAGTGGATTTTAACTTGGCAAGTTCGCGGTATTCCAGAAGAAGGTCAACGGCTGGATGTTCACCGCGTAATTCATCAAGAACCGCTGCTGATGTTGAGTAATGACCACTGGCGGTTTTTTTGTTGCGGTCCGGAGGTTGCAGTCTTAACGTTTCAAATAACACCTTGGATAACTGCTGGGTCGAGTTCAGGTTAAAGTTATATCCAACTAACTTGTACACCTCGGTCTCGATTTGATTCAGCCGGGTTCCCATTTCGCCGCTGAAACGCTTAAAGAATTCAGCATCAAGCGTGATGCCGGTTTTCTCCATCCCCATCAAAACAGGGATGAGCGGCATTTCCATGTTCATCAGGATTTCCATGGAATTGCGCTCAACCAGTTTCTTCTGCAGGATGGGCATTAATCTCAGGCACACTTCGGCATCAGCGGCAGCATAAGGGGCGGCGGATGCAACAGGAACCTGTTCCATGCTCATCTGGTTTTTTCCTGATCCGATCAATTCCTCGATGTGGGTCATGGTGGCATTCAGGTAAACACCTGCGATTTCTTTAAGACCCACCCGCGAGGATGGATCAATGATCCACTGCGCAAGCATGGTATCGAACGAAAGAGGGGCAACATCCAATCCGTAATTGGAGAGCATGAGGGCGTCGAATTTTAAATTGTGACCGATCTTGCTGATTTTTTTATCAGTGAGAGCAGGCGACAGCGCGGTGATCACTTCTTCGATAGAAAGTTGGGCTGCCAGCCCCATATGACCGACAGGGATGTAATACCCTTCGCCTTCTTTAACAGCGAGGGAAATGCCAACCAGGCGGGCTTGCATCGGGTCAGTCCCTGAGGTCTCAGTATCCAGCGAAATGGTTTTGGAAGCTGCCAGTTCGCGTTTGAGCCCGGATAATTTTTCAGGGCTGTCCACAATCACAGTATCGAGTTTGTATGTCTCTGATATATTGATCTCTTTTAATTCTGCTGCAAACAGGTTCATCTGTCCGCCGGGTCCTTGTTTGACCAGTGGCGCGACGATGGCATGCATACGCGGGATGAGAGTGCGGAATTCCAGTTCGCGGAAAAGGCTTTCAACTGCAGCAGCGTTAATATGGTCGGTTTTTGCGTCTTCCAGCACCAGTTTCACTGGCACATCCATTTTGATCTGTGCCAGTTTTTTGCTTAACAATCCAGATTCACGACCATCCTTTAACTTACTCGAAAACCTGGTGGGGATCTCATCCAGGTGTTCATAGATGGCATCAAAAGTCTGGTATTTTTCGAGGAGTCCGATCGCTGTTTTTTCACCAATGCCGGGAACGCCCTTGTAATTATCAGAGGTATCTCCCACCAGGGCTTTGTAATCCACTATCTGGTCCGGGCGTACCCCCAGGTATGCGACCACATCTTTGGTGGTGTAACTTTTGGCTTCCGAAAGTTTAGACCCGGCCAGGTTTACCACCACGCGGTCATTGACCAGCTGCAACAGGTCGCGGTCACCTGTGATGATTTTCACGCCCATTCCCTGTTCCACCGCTTGTTTTGCAACCGTACCCAAAACATCATCTGCTTCCACCCCCTCCTGTTCAAGGCGCGGCAGGTGAAAGGCGTCCACCATTTGCCGGATTCGCTCGATCTGCGGGCGCAGGTCATCCGGCATTTTTGCGCGTGTAGCCTTGTATTCAGAAGACAGATCGTTCCGGAAAGTTTTTCCGGTATCAAATGCAACCGCCAGGTATTCGGGTTTTTCCTGTTCCAGGAGGCGCATGAGCACATTGGCGAACCCGAAAATACCTGCTGTGGGTTCCCCCTTGCTTGTCTGCAGTCGATCATTTTGAACACCTGCGGTAAGCGCAAAGTAAGTGCGGTATGCAAGAGCGTGTCCATCGATCAAATATAAGATAGGGGGCATAAGGTTATTCCGTTTAATTCTACTGGGATCAGTTGCCAGGCTTTTGATTGTCGCGTGTCGTCTTGATAAAATCGTAGATCATTCCTACTGAGGGACCAGAGCTGCCGCTCAATGCCAGGAAACCCGGCGCCCAAAAATCAATCTGGTTTTCGTCCTTATTCAGATCGGGGAAATTAGCAAAGAGATGAGCGCTGGTCCGCCTTCGAATCTCCTGGATGACATCGATCGGGCACGTATCCAGGGGGATGGAAATTGACCACAGCAGGAATTGCGGGCGTATTGCGATACCAGTTAAATGCCAGCCGTATTCCAGGTGTAATTGCGGCAGGATAAAACTAAGTCGTTCTTTAATATCGCCAGTGAGGAATTGTTTCGGGCTGCGCGGGATGAGAAGGTATGAATAATGGAAACGGAAATTATAGACTCCAAGCGGAGTTGTTCCGGGTTCGGAGGATAGATCCTCGTCGAAGGCATCCTGGGGAAGCGCCGGTGGCAGCCCGGAATCTTCATCCGGAATGGTTCTTTCTTCTTCAAAAGCCTCCAGGTCACCAGCCTCCGATAATTCACTTGCAACGGCAAGAGGGATTAATCCGATAGGTTCAGGTTCCTGATCTTGAGGAATTTCAATAGAGGTTTCCTGCGAGGCGGGATGTATTTCTTCCTCAAGCTCGGGAGTTGCTGGCTCAAGCACCGGCAATGGCCGTGGCAATTGGGTATCGTCTGCTTCCATTGAGGGGGTGGTTTCATCCCGGATTGATTCCTTCTCACTCAACTCATCCAGCCAGGCATTAAAGGCATCTTCCCCAACTATTTCTGGTTCCTGCTCATTGGGAAGCACAGCCTCCAATGGGTTTTGTTCTTGTACTGCTTCCTGGCTTTCTGAAATTTCTTGAGTTTCTTCAGCTATCGCCTCATCAAGGGGGGCTTGAATTTCAGTTGTCGCTTCCGGTTTTTCTTTTTGCAAATCCCAGATGAAATCGAAATTGAATTCTTCTGATTCAGGTTCTTTGTCAACAGATTCAACAGGAATCTGGCTTGCGTCTTCTTTAACAGAAGCAACATCAGGTTTTTCCAACGGGAAAGCTTCCAGTTTCTCAGTTTCATCCTGAGAAGGTTCTTGGAATTGTCTCAAAAATTCTTCCGGAAGCGGGGGAACATCGATTTCAGGCTCTGTGGCTATAAAGTCGGTCGGGGTTTCATCACTGATCTCTACTGGTTCGATGGTTTCATCCGGCGTTTTTTCTGAAATCTCGGCCGATTTCTGTTCTTCAGGTAATGGGAGCCAATCGGTGAGCCCGAGGTCTTCAATAGGTTCGGGTTCGGGGTGGTCTTCTTCACCCTCCTGACCAGGATCTGGGGGAGGCATGTTTGCCAGCATCGAGTCCAGGTTTTTAAGCTCGGCAAAACTCAGTACCGTGTCCAGGTCCTCAAACCCGATCTCATCTTCAAGCGGTTTCAGATCGGCTGAGTCCGGTTTATCAATGGATGCCAGTAAATCCTCAACTGGGTTTTCTTCGACAACCGGAGCAGCTGGTTCGTTAATTGTTTGGTTTTCATTTTTAATGGCGAGTTCTTTTCTCAGCTCACTTGTGTTCGGGTAAGCCTCCTTGAACTCGTTTTTAACCTGGAAGACTTCCTGCCTGGCTAATTGGATGGAAGTGGATGGTGGGTAAAAAAGCACCAGGGTGATCTCAGGGATCAACTGGGATGCATAAACCAGGATTTCCTCCCCATTTTCGATCGGCAGGAATTGCATAATATCAAGCGATGCCCTCTCGGGCTTATGTGCATCGAGGAGGTTTAATACTTGCTGAATCGTTGCGTCATCAATTGGTCCTGAACCCGCGATGACATTTCCGCGTGCGATGAGTAAACCCGTTTGGGCAGTGGTAGATCCAAGCAGTTGTTCAACCCGGTTAAACCCAACCTCGGGTCTCTTCATCCACAATTCTGCCAGGTTAGTGATCGGTTGGGGTTCTACGGGCGGTTCTTCCGATTTTTCACTAAAAATTTCCTTAAATGCACGGCTGACTTCCGGGGTGAAAAAAGGTTTTTTTAGGAAACCATTTGCCACTAATCCAGCCAGAACCGGGTGGTGAGGGTTGTTTGATGGTGGAAAAACCAGCAATTTCAGCCCTGGCTGCGCGGCTACCAGTTCGCGGGTAAAAGGTACGAAAGGTACATCGCTCGATTCTGCATCCAGGATTGCCAGGTCAAAGTAGGTATTCTTGACCAGGGAGAGGGCATCACTACCGCTTGTGACCCCCTGCACCCGGTACCGCCCTCCTTCTTCAAGGTGCGAGCGGATCTGCTCTAAAAATTGCAGATTAGGTGATACTGCAAGGATTGCTCTTTGCATACAAAAAGTGTATCACGTGCAGCGCTCAGGTGCAAGCGTTAAAACCTCCTTGTTAAACCTCCTCAAACCTCCTCAACCCTCCCAACCTATGGGATAATCTACTCGTCATCACAATGAGAGGTGCCCATTGAATTTTGAATCGATTTGTGTCATTGGCCTGGGATACATTGGTCTGCCAACTGCCAGCATGTTTGCCAATAAAGGGTTGCACGTCACTGGAGTTGACAACAATCCGGAAGTTATCAAAAGTTTGCGGGCAGGGAAGATCCATATTTATGAGCCGGGCTTGCAACAGGTGGTTGAAGACGCCATAACGGAAAGTGCATTAAACATCAACGAAAAACCTGTCGCCTCTGATGTGTTCATCATCGCCGTTCCCACCCCCTTTTACGGAGATAAAAAAGCTGATCTGAGTTATGTCCATTCAGCGGCTGAATCGATCGTACCCGTGCTCAAAAAGGGTAACCTGGTGGTCCTTGAATCCACCTCGCCTCCACTAACTACCATAAAGCATGTTCAACCTATCCTGGAAAGATCTGGTCTTAAAGCAGGCACAGATTTCCTGCTGGCGTATTCACCCGAACGGGTCCTGCCCGGTCAAATTCTTAAGGAGTTGGTTGAAAATGCGCGCGTGATTGGCGGTATCGATACGGCATCTGCGGAAGCAGGCCGTGATCTGTACCAGTTGATCGTCAAAGGTGAGATCGTTCTCACCGATGCGACAACCTCTGAGATGGTCAAACTGATGGAGAACACCTACCGCGATGTTAATATCGCCATAGCCAATGAGTTTTCCCGCCTGGCCGATCGCTTCGGCGTGGATATCTGGGAAGCCATCCAGATCGCCAACCGCCACCCGCGGGTGAAGATCCTCAATCCCGGTCCAGGGGTGGGTGGGCATTGTATCAGCGTTGACCCATGGTTCTTTGTGGAAGCTGCCCCCGATATCACCCCACTCATCTTAAATTCACGCCGGGTGAATGACAGCCAGCCTGATTTTGTACTTTCCATCGTGAAACAAAATCTTGGAGACCTTATTGGTAAAAGAGTATCAGTCCTGGGGCTGGCGTTCAAACCTGATGTTGACGACCTTCGCGAAAGCCCCGCAGTGGAAGTAGCCTATAAACTTCATCTTGCCGGCGCAATTGTGACCGCGTTTGAACCTTTCAAACCTGATTTTCGGCACGATGGGATCCAAATGGCGGCTTCTTTGGATAACGCAGTTGGGGATGCGGACGCCATCCTTTTACTGGTGAACCATTCCCAGTTCAAGACCATTGACCCTGCCTATCTACGAAAACTTACCCGCGCTGCCCTGGTGATCGATACCGTGAACGGCTGGAACCGGATTGCTTTTAAAGCTGCCGGGTTCACATTTTTACGTCTGGGAGACCGAAAAAACCTTTGATGCAACCTGATATTAAAATTTTGGTGATTTTTGGCACCCGACCCGAAGCCGTCAAAATGGCACCGGTGATCCAATTATTGAAGGGTACCCCGCGTATTCAGACCCGAATCTGTGTCACTGCCCAGCATCGTGAAATGCTTGACCAGGTGCTCAAGTTGTTCGATATCACCCCTGATATCGACCTTAACCTGATGCGTCCCAGCCAGGCGTTATCCACCCTCACCTCACAAATCCTCACGCACCTGGATCCGGTGCTCGAAAGTGAAAAACCCGACTGGATCCTGGTTCAGGGAGACACAACCACCGTGATGACAGCTTCGCTGGCAGCTTTTTATCGCGGGATAAAGATCGGTCACATCGAAGCCGGGCTTCGCACCGGTGACAAACGCCAGCCCTTCCCTGAGGAGATAAACCGCCGCCTGACGACTGTGTTGGCAGACTTGCATTTTGCACCTACCCAGTGGAGCCGTGATAATCTGCTCAATGAGGGAATTCCCGCGGGTCAGATCCTGGTCACTGGGAATACAGTTATCGATGCCCTTAACCAGATCTCCGTTCAACCGATGCCCCTCGAGGTAAAGCAATGGTTCGATGACTGGGGAGTAACCTCCGGGAAAAACCGCCTGGTGGTGGTGACTGCTCACCGGCGGGAAAATTTTGGCAAGCCCATTGAATCCATTTGCATGGCGCTGCGCGAACTCGCGCAAAGTTACCCGGATGTTCATATCGTCTACCCGGTGCATTTGAACCCCCAAATACAGGAACCAGCTAAACGGTTGCTCTCCGGCATTGCCAACTTGACCTTGCTTGATCCATTGGAATACCTATCCATGATTCACTTGCTTAAGGCAGCTGCCGTGGTGCTCACCGATTCAGGCGGGATCCAGGAGGAAGCTACCGGGTTAGGGAAGACCACCCTCGTTCTACGCGAAAAAACTGAACGGCCGGAAGGAGTTAACGCCGGAGTTTTGAGGCTTGTCGGGACGGATACGGCAAAGATTGTTAAAGAAACGGCGCGCCTGTTGGATAGGATGCCGTCGGAGAGAACCTTTTCGACAATCCCCAACCCGTTTGGCGACGGTCATGCCGCCGAACGCATCGTTCAGGGGATTCTTGATCACCCGCTTTCATAAATAACCCGCTTATGGAAAAGACCATTTGCATCGTTCCTCATCAACCTGGTTTGGGCGGGCCGGCTTCCTTCCAGGCTCGCTTTATTCGCGTATTAACTGACCGGGGATACCGGGTAACTCACGAGATCCTGGACCCGGTGAATTTTGCTATCCTGGTGGTGGGAGGAACGAAATATATTCACCAACTGCGCCAGGCGAAAAAAGCTGGTATTCGTGTCATTCAGAGACTTAACGGGATGAACTGGGTGCATCGCAAACGGAATACCGGCATCAGGCATTTCCTTCGCGCTGAGGTGAACAACTACATTCTCAAAACAATCCGGCAATCATCAGATGGAATTATCTACCAGAGCGACTTCAGCCGCGATTGGTGGAATAGGGTTCACGGTGAAGCCAAAGTAGATTCAACGGTTGTGCATAACGGGGTTGATTTACAGGAGTTCTCACCAGAAGGCACCAGTACCAAACCTGAAGATAAATTCCGCGTTCTGCTGGTTGAAGGAAACCTGGGGGGCGGGTATGAGCAGGGTTTGTCCACCGCTGTTGAAATGGTTAAGCTGCTCAACCGGCGCTTGGAAAAGACTATCGAACTGATGGTTGTGGGAAGGGTCTCCGCGGAACTTAAGGCATTTGTCGAAGACCAGGACGTGTCTATTGAATGGAAAGGGGTCGTCCCACGGGAACTCATCCCCGAGATCGACCGTTCGGCGCATGTGTTATTCTCGGCGGATATCAACGCTGCCTGCCCGAATTCAGTGATTGAGGCAATGGCATGCGGGTTGCCCGTTGTTGGTTACGATACCGGCTCATTACGGGAACTGGTCGTTGCGGGTACTGGCGAGATCGCCCCCTATGGGAGTGACGTCTGGCAATTGAGAAAACCAGATATCCATGCCCTGGCGGATGCGGCTCAGAAGGTTTTAATGGCGCAATCAGTTTATTCAAAAAAGGCCAGGCAGCATGCCCTGGCAAGTTTTGATATCCAAATCATGACTGATCGCTACCTTGAAATGCTAATTACAGACAGCAGCAAATAATGCGTTTATTCTTTCTTTTCCCTTAACAGTTCGATAAAGACCCCAACTATCAGGATAACGACCACGCTTCCGGCAGCCACGACCACCCCGGTCGTGCTCGCAAATTCAGAGAACACATCATACGGCGGGAAGTTGCTCCCGGTAGTTTCAATCGCAGCAGGGGCATTTTCTACTGTGGGCGTTGGCAGACTGATCTCATCAATTGCACGTTTGTTACCGCTTAAAAAGACTGCCAAAGCCAGTACTGCAATCACAACGATGATCATCAGTATCCTTCCGATCAGGTCGGGATTACTTCGGAGTCTGGAAACAGCATTTTTTATGAATTTCATTATCGATGCTCTTATTTTACTTCAAGTGCAGAAAGTGAATCCAGAACTGCCTGCATGGGGCTGGTCTGACGACGGATGAGACTGAGGGTGTATTGATTCAGGATTTTCCCGGTGGTTTGTTGAACATTAATATCAGGAACAACCGTGGATTGATCGGCAATCGCTGCCAGGGTTTCAGCAAACGATGTGTTTTGCCATTTTTCAAGAACTGATCTTTGCGCTGGGATGTAACCGGAAGTTTCTGACCAGTTTGCCAGGAATTCAGGCTCCAGCAGGTAATCTGCAAGCAGGAAATCAAAACGGGACAGCTCTGCGGTGGGGTTGGTGATGCAGAGCAGCCAGCCATCAACAAAACCAACTGGGATGGCAGAACTACCGGGTACAGGGGAGAAAGAGATCCCCTCCACAGGAGTGCGTATTACTTGCGAAGCCCAGGTAAGAGCATAGGTAGTCTGCCCTTGTTGAAGCGCCTCCCAGGCGCCACCAGGCGAACGCAGGTTCACCAGCCATGTCGGAAAAGCATTTGTATCCGACCCATTAAAAATGACCTGGTATGTCCGTGTTAAGGCATCAGGATCAAGAATTACCTTACCTGCTTCATCCGCCAGGGTACCTCCGGTCGAAAAATAGATTGCGAAAGGCAAAAGCGCGAAAGGATCATCCAGGTTCGCGGCCATCGGTGACCCTTGAGAGGAAACCTCCTGCCAGGTGGTGGGTGGAAATGACACCGTTTTGATGTTGTAAGCCATCACATAAGGGTCGATGAAAAGTGGCAGTCCGTATTGCATTCCTTGAGTTGTTGCCATATCTGTTGTGAATGAAAACCAGTCAGCCGTATTGTATTCCGCAGCGCGGCTGGGGATGGGGAAGATCAGGCTTTTTAAGGCGGCGACCTCCATGTCTGTTCGGCTCAACAGGATCAACTCCGGCAGCGCTTCAGGTGCCGCGGCGGCTGCGGCCGCCAGGGAGTTTAACAGGCTGCTTTCACCGGAAAGGTCCTTAACTCTTAATTCAACTTTGAGAGCGGGATGGACTGCTTCAAAATCCCTAAGGCGTTTATCCAGCATTAACCCTGCGGGGTTTGTACCGCTTGGTTCGAATTGCGGGGGTACCCAAAGCACAATTGTTCTTACTTGATCATCTACCTGCGGGGTATCCTGAATTTGCGGGGAAGGGGTCTCAAGAGTCAACACAGCAGTCTCGGATGGGGTTGGTTCCCTCAGTCCGGATTCGATTTGAGAGAGCACGCTGCATCCTGTGATCGAAAGCACCAGGATACCTGTGATGAAACAGATTGTAACGACCAGCTTGCTTTTTCTTGCCACAGTGAACATTATAACTTTATAGGCCCGCTTAATAATGCGGCCAGGAGTTGAACAGTCTGTTCAACATCCCCCATATCCACCACCTCAGAAGGAGAGTGAACGAATCGGCAGGGAATGGAAATAGCTCCAGACAGCATCCCTCCGCGCGCGATTTGCATGGCGCGGGCATCGGTCGTGCCAACTTCAAGAACTTCCATTTGGTATTGGATCTTTAGTTTTTTGGCTGTGGTTACCATCCAGTTGACTACCTTGGGATCAGAGATCATCCCGACATCGCGAACTTTGATGGCTGGTCCGTCGCCCAGGTGAGTTTGCATCTTCACGCCGATGATATCTCCGGTGGGGGTCACGTCCAGGGCAATCCCCAGGTCAGCCTCCGACGCATAAGCTGCGGTCTGCGCACCCCGCGACGCCACTTCTTCCTGCGTGCTGAAGACGAATATCAGTTCATTTGGAGTGGCTTTGATCTTCCGCATGGCTTCGATGAGAATGGCGCAAGCGACCCTGTCATCCATTGCTTTGGACGCCACGCGTTTTCCCATATCCAGGAATTCCCGGTCAAAAACACCAGCATCGCCAATCTTCACCGGGCAATCCTTGTCGCTGGTAGCGCCCACATCGATGAGGAATTTTTCCATCCCCGGAATCTTTGAAAGGTCCTCGGGTCGGTCATTATTAATCACCCCGCGCGCCCCGTTTAAAAAGCGAACGCGCCCGCCGGAAAGGTAGCGGGGAAAATAAGACCCGAGATTGCTGAACCGGACAAAACCGTTTTTTTGAACATGGCTCACAATCACGCCTATCTCATCCATGTGCGCCGCTATCATCACCCGCAGCCCACCGCTGGTTTTTTGCCCCATGCGTACGATCAAGTTACCCATCGCGTCCACCTCGATGGATTTAGCGAGAGGGGTCACTTCCTCGCGGATGACTTTGCGGATTTCATATTCGAACCCGGAGGGTCCGGGGGTTTGAGTGAGTTTTTGTAATAATGTTTTCATCGTTTCTCCATGGGTGCAGAAATTTGGATCAGGAACGGTCAACCTTTAGCAGGTCAAGCGATATGGTTTGTAAGGCGGCAATGAAGAGCCGCAGGGTGTTCTCCCAATCAGATAGGCGTGCCAGCATGATGGGGGTGTGCGCATACCTGCCGGGAACTGACACGGACACGGTTGGGACCCCTCCCCTGGTCTTATGAAGCGCACCGGCATCTGTACCTCCGCCTCCCGGCTGCCGGTATTGACAGGGGATCGTGTGCTTATCAGCCAGTCCTGTCAGGAACTTCACCAGGCGCGGGTCGGATAACGTGCCTGCATCGGCCAGGTATATTGCGGGACCTTCACCGAGTTTGCAGTTGTACTGTGTATTCTCCTCATCATCCGGACGGGGAAGATCGATCGCCGGGGTGGAATCGAGCGCGAAGGCAAAATCAGGTTGGAACCCATAGGCAGCCACCCGCGCGCCGCGCAGGCCGATCTCTTCCTGTACAGTGAATGCCGCCATGAATTCCACGTTGTCGGGAATGTGCCTGGTCAGTTCGATCAGACCGGCAACCCCCAGGCGGTTATCCAGCGCTTTTCCTGTGATGGTATTTCCATTTTGTTGAAAACGAGTGCTAAAGGCGGCGTAGTCTCCCACTTTTACCCGGGAAGAATTCGCCGGTCCTACGTCAATACGCATGGAGGACGTGTCAACCACGTGTTGACCCTCGTCGCCCTCCAGCAGGTGAATGGGTTTGCTGCCGATGATGCCCGGGATTTTTTCTTTTCCCACCACAACCATTTTGGAGAGCAACTGCCGGTCATCCACGCCGCCCACCACCTCGAAAGCGAACAATCCATCGCCTTCGTCATTTACGATCATGAATCCAACTTCATCCATATGAGAGGCGATCAACACTCTGACCGGGTTTTTAGTTTTTGCGTGTTTTATCGCCAACAGGTTGCCCATGGCATCCACTTTAATTTCATCAACGCGAGGAGTGATTTCCTTGCGGATTATGGCACGGATCTCTCCTTCGTTACCGGAAATACCACTGGCATTGCTTAATTTTTTCAACAGGGCAACTTGGGTTTTGGTGATTTTAAATTCAACTGGGGAGGTTTTAGTCATTGGTAAACCTCTCAAAAAGGGTGGTAATGGAATCCGATTTTAATTGGCTGATGAAGCGTGCCAGGAGTCTTCCGGTACGATAGATATCGTTCACGGATACCAGTTCAGCAGAAGTATGCATATAACGGATGGGAATGCCGAGCACCATATTGGGAACCCCCTCTGCAGTGACCTGGATCATCATCGAATCCGTGCCGGAACTTTTTGGCATCGTTTCGATCCCGTAAGGGATATCCATCTCGCGGGCGAGTTTTGTAAACGAGTCGTACAGGGCAGGATGAATATTGGCGCCAATACCAATGGTCGGACCCTTCCCAAGAGGGAAGGAGCGGTAATCGGTGGAACCCGGTCCCTTTGCAAATGTAACGTCAATGGTCACTGCCATATCCGGGCGGATGGTGAAGGCGGAGGTCAGCGACCCTACCCCGGCTTCTTCTTCTTTGATTGTGGCAACGGCATACACATCCCAGGCTAGTTCGATTCCGCGTAGTTCTTCAAGGCATAAGGTGAGCGCTGCCACCGAAGCGCGGTTATCCAGGCTGTGCCCGGCAATGTAACCGCCTTCCATTTCAAAGGATATTTGGGCAAAACTTATCGTATCGCCGGGTTGAACCAGTTTTAGCACTTCTTTTTCCGGTAGTCCCACGTCAATGAAAAGGGTTTTATAATCGGGGACTTTGCCGGCTGAAGCACTATCGAGAAGGCGGTCCGGGATGAGCTGAACAATGCCCGCTAACGCGCGGACCCCGTGCACAGTCACTGCTTGTCCGGGTAGAATACGCGGGTCAATCCCGCCAATCTGGGTGAAACGCAGCAGCCCATGGTCGATCTTGGTTACTATCATACCGATGGCATCCATATGAGTGGCTATCATCATCCGAGGTGCTTTTCCTTCAACTGTGGCTTTCCGTAGCCCATGCAGGCTTCCCAATGGGCTGATGGAAATCTCATCCACCAGCGGGCGCCATTTTTCGGCAATGATGTCACAAGTTGGTTTTTCGAAACCAGAGAGACCGGGGCTGTCGAGCAGGGAACGCAGGAACGGGGTGATATCAGACATGTATTTTCCTATGGTATTACCAGTGTTTCGAGAGTAGCGGTTTCTGTGGGGGTGTTGGTAAATGTTGGGGTGACCGTACTTGTATGGGTTGGGGTGAGTGTTGATGTTGGTGTGGACGAAGGGATAAAATAGGTCGCGCTTGGGGTGGGGGTCGATCCAAGCGTTGGGGTGAGGGTGGGGGTGAATGTGTCAAAAACTGCAGATGGCAGCGGCAGGGTAGGTGTTTGAAAAACGGGGGTATCAGTGATCATGTTGAATGTCGTTGGAGTCATGGTAGAACGGTTTTTCACTGCACTGCCTACCCATACGATGAGTAGTCCCAGCAGGTAACAAGGAATCGTTGCCAGGGTGATAATGATCAGCGTGGATTTAAGTTTTCTGCGTTTTTCCGCGTCCGGGATGGTATTCATGGCTTAATGACATGATAATATCATGCCCGTCCCTTTGGGGCAAGCACACTTCAAATTATTGAAAAATTCGGGCACTATTTTGGATTAGTATCGATTATTTGAAATCGATCGCCGGATTGTTCACCTGGCGGATTTCCTGCTGTACCGTCACAAACAGGCTTTCCGCTTTCAAGTCGGTGATAGTGTAACAGGGACTTTCCAGGTGGTCTGCCAGCGCCTGCGCCAGACCCTGGTCAAAAGCCGCATGTTCCATATTGATCACCACGCTGTGAATCTTCTCCATGGCGATCATATTGGCGGTGTTATATGCCTCTTCCTGCGGTGGGAGGTGACCCATGGAAACATTACCCGCGCCGTCCGTCAGCACGATCAGCAGTGGCATGATCTCCGGGTGGAGCAGCTTTTCTTTTCGCAGCACTTCGTATGCCATCATCAGTCCGGCAGCCAGCGGGGTCTTGCCGCCAACCGGGATGTCCTGCAGCGCTTGTTCAGCCAGCATCACGGAATTGGTTGGCGGCAGCACCAGGGTGGCGAGATTTTTCTGGAATACGATCAGCCCGACCCGGTCGCGGCGCTGGTAAGCATCGGTAAGCAGGCTCATAATAGCGCCCTTAGTGGCAGACATGCGTTCCGCTACCGCCATCGACCAGGAGGCATCCACCAGGAACAGGATCAGATTGGCTGCTTTTCGAACGCGTATCTTCTTCATGTAATCGGTCGGGCGGATGGCAAAGGCTACCCGGTTACGGGCTCGCAATTCCTCGCGGTCACGCTGGAAAGGTGCAGCGACGCGCATGGTGGCATCGAATGCCAGGTCGTTGGTCTTTCCATTCGCCGGTCGTGATTGGATGTACCTTCCGCGCTTACGCTCAGTACGCGTAACAGAGCGCCGCCCGGCGTAGGAACGCATCATTTTATCCAGCGGGGTATCCAGTTTGCGCGGGTTAAATTCCTCCCCCACGGGCATACGCTGCCCGCCTGCCCACCACTGAGCGTCGTTTTTATTAAAGGGATTTTGTTGTGCTGGTTGTGGCGGACCCTGGTCCGGTGACTGCTCGCCGGTCTCTTCCGGCGTTACACTTTTTTTGGGCTGTTGGATTCATCTTCACCCAGGTCGGAGTTGGATTCCTGCTTGGTACCGGTAGTCGTGCCGCCTTGCAGCTGCTCGATGCGTTCCTGCAGTTCTTCCATTCCCATCTCTTCACGCTGGAACGGACTGCTTTTCAAACGGTGTGGCAGAGCCAGTTCAGCAGCTAGGGCAATATCGCGGTCAGTAATGGACGTACGTCCGTCAAAAGCTGCCTGGGCGCGTGCGGCTTTCAGGATCACCAGGTCTGATCGGTGACCATCTACGTTTAATGAAGAGGTCAGGGCTGCAATCGAAAGCAAATTCTGGCGGGTATAAGTCACCTGGTCAACCAGTTTGCGCCCGTTCTCGATCTGCAGCGAAAGTTCATTTTCTTTTTCCTGGAAATCGTGCCTGAAATGAGCAGGATCTGCTTCAAAAGCCAGATTGCGTTCCATGATGGCAACGCGTTCACGCGCTTCGCGGATACCACGGATCTCAACAGAGAGGGCGAAGCGGTCGAGAAGTTGTGGGCGCAGGTCACCCTCTTCCGGGTTCATCGTGCCAACAAGAATGAAACGTGACGGATGCAGGAATGAGATGCCCTCGCGCTCGACAATGTTCACACCCATTGCTGCCGCATCCAGCAGCACATCCACTACATGGTCATCCAGCAGGTTCACTTCATCAATATATAGTAGACCGCGGTTGGCCGCTGCCAGCACGCCGGGTTCAAAGGCGCGCACGCCCTTTTGAATGGCTTTTTCGATATCAAGAGTTCCCACCACGCGATCCTCTGTGGCTGAAATGGGGAGGTTGACGAACGGGGTCGGGCGGGTGATCGAGGTCAGTTTTTCGCCGGCATTAACGCGTTCACGGCATTCGGTGCACCAGGTAGCGGGTTTGTCGGGGTCGCAGCCAAAGCGGCAATCCTCAACAACCTTCACGTTGGGCAGCAGGGCTGCCAGAGCGCGCGCGGCAGTGCTTTTGGCTGTACCGCGTTCTCCCCGGATGAGCACACCGCCAATGCGTGGATCAACCGCATTCAAAACAAGGGCGCGGCGCATACGTTCCTGGCCAACTACTGCGGTAAACGGGTAAATGACCTGCATAGGAGACACTCTCCTCGAATAAGTTTTAGTTACCCCCTAGTGTACCATAGGAGAAATTGGCTAACATAAAAAGCCAACCGACCGGTTGGCTTTTTATAATCGTTCATGAGCGTTTAGAGGAGTGGAGCGATGAGGAATGTTAGTTCCCTTAAAGCGCCACTACCGGCAGGAACCAGTGCAAGCAAAACCACAAGCACAACGATGATTCCAAGAACGAACAGACCTAACTGGATATATCCCATTAGAAGGCCAGCCAATGCCATGCCATCACCTCCCATGGTGCCGCCGCTTTCGCGGATCTCTTTCTTGGCGAGGTGACCGGTGATCACTGCGGCGATGGCTGCAACGACCGGGAAGATGGTCCATGCTGCTATTCCGCAGACTAAACTGGCGATTGCCAGACCGCTGTCTCTTTTGGGGGCTCCCGGGATGGCTGGAACGGGTTGAATCGATTCAGGTATTGTCATTTTTTACTCCAATCTATACTATTTTTTGGTTTCACAATAATATACGCCGGACATTAAAATAAGTAGCACCTGTTCAAGGCTGTAATGTGCTGCTGACCTGGTTGAATATGTTGACCAGGCTTGGTGAAGCAATCGCTAAAACGGCGATGACAACTATCGCTATGACAGTAAAAGCGATCTCTACCCATCCCAGGATCAACCCGGTGGTGGCCATACTGCTGCCGCTGATGGTGCCATTGCTTTCTCTGATCTCTTTTTTTGCCATTGAACCCGTAATGACTGCGGCAATGGCGTTCAAGAAGATAGGTAGGAGTATTCCGGAAATTCCGCAGACAAGACTGGCAATTGCCAGCCCGCTGGTCTTGGGTTGGATCATCGGAGTGGGTCTCAGTGAATCAGCGTTGAAATCAGACATTTTAACCTCCTTGGTAAACAATCTTGTTAAAATTATACATTTATTCCATGATATTTATCCCCAAAATCTGTTGAGTCAAAGTAGCTTAGCCTAAAAGTGTATAATTAAAGAAAATAACAACTCTGGAGTGAATTATGACGGAACGCAAAATACGCGTATTGGTTGCAAAACCTGGCCTCGACGGTCACGACAGGGGGGCAAAAGTGGTCGCGCGCGCTTTGCGTGACGCCGGTATGGAGGTCATTTACACCGGTCTGCGGCAAACCCCTGAGATGGTCGCGGAAGCTGCTCTCCAGGAGGATGTGGATGCGGTTGGGATTTCGATTCTTTCGGGTGCGCATTTAGTTTTGATTCCTCGCATCATTGACCTCGTTCACTTGAATGGTCAAAACAATGTGGTCTTCTTTGTCGGCGGGATCATCCCGGAAGAGGATGTGCTGCCGCTCATCAATGCCGGGGTTCGCGCTGTTTACGGCCCAGGAACCTCAACGGTGAAGATCATCGAGGATGTCAAGCAGTTCGTGGTAAAAAGGTAATTCCTATGGCTGGATCATTGGAGATTTCCAGGGACTGGCGCTTGGTGTTGGCGCGCCAGATAACGGCAGTGGAGAATGACACTGCTGCCGGTAGGAAAGCCCTCGATGACTCTTTCACCCGTGCCGGCAAAGCGGTGCTGATTGGCGTCACGGGTGCTCCGGGAACGGGCAAATCATCCCTTGTCAATCAATTGACCAAATACCTCCGCAGGGAGAAAAAGCTGATTGTTGGGATTGTGGCGGTGGACCCTTCCAGCCCTTTTACCGGAGGCGCCATCCTTGGTGACAGAGTCCGCATGCGGGACCTGGCAGGCGATGAAGGTGTCTTCATCCGTTCCATGGCCAGCCGCGGCGCACTGGGGGGGCTGGCGCTGGCTACTGCCGGTGTTGTGCAACTGCTGGATGCCGCCGGGTTCGACGTGGTAATGATCGAAACCGTTGGTGCCGGCCAGTCGGAAGTTGAAATCGCGCGCCTGGCTCACACCACCCTCGTGGTGGAAGCTCCCGGGTTTGGGGATGATATTCAATCTATCAAAGCCGGTATCATGGAAATCGCGGATATCCTGGTGTTGAATAAAGCTGACCTCCCGGGGGTCGAAAGCACTGAACGTGCGCTCAAAGCGAATCTTGAAATGGGTTATCCGATGGGGATCAACGGCAAACCCGGTCACCAGGGTTTATTACAAGGGAAGGATTCACCAGTTGAAGGGTGGCAGCCTCCTGTGATTAAGACGGTTGCTATCAAAGGCGCTGGTATGCGCGAACTGGCAGATGCCATCTGGCTGCACCGGGAGTATTTGAAAGGGTCGAATATCCTGGAGATACGAAACCAGGAGAGGTTGTTTACCGAGTTTGATCATATACTGAAACAGCGTTTGTTTGAGGGTTGGCATCAAAAGCACCCTAAACGCGAAATTGATAAGATTCTGGAACGTGTTTATTCACGACAGGTTTCACCGCGGCAGGCTGTCGAAGAGCTGCTTTAGACCGTTCACTGGTAAATAAGCTATAATCATCGGTCAGGAGAATGAATATGGAACGAACATTGATCAAGGACCTGAGGGAAAAGATCGGGCAGACTGTCATGCTGGAAGGTTGGCTGCAGACCCTGCGCGACCAGAAGAAGATACAATTTTTGATCCTCCGCGACCCGACCGGGTTAGCCCAGGTAGCGCATTGGAAACCCAATGATGAGGCCCTGGCGGAAACGATTGCTAAGGTCGGTGTTGAATCGGCTTTAAGAATAACCGGGAAAGTGGTCGATAATCCGGTGGTAAAACTGAACGGGCTTGAAATCCAGTTGGAGTCGCTGGTAATTGACAATGGCGCTGAAATTCCACTTCCCTTCGACCCGTTTGCCGAAACTCTGCCCCTCCTTGATTTCAGGCTTGACTGGCGTTATATAGATCTGCGCCGCCCGGTGAACGCGCTCTTCTTCCAGGTTCAAACCACGGTCGAAATGGCCATGCGCGAATACTGGGTAAAGAACAAGTTCATTGAAATTCATTCCCCCAAGATGGTTGGCGCTCCCAGCGAAAGCGGCGCCGAACTTTTTACTCTTGACTATTTTGAACGCAAAGCCTACCTGGCTCAATCCCCCCAGTTTTACAAGCAAATGGCGATGGCTGCCGGCTTTGAGAAGATTTTCGAGATCGGTCCGGTCTTCCGTGCCGACCCGTCCTTCACCTCTCGCCATATGACCGAGTTCACCGGTGTGGATATGGAAATCTCATGGATCGACAGCCATGAGGATGTGATGCGCTTTGAGGAAAACTGGCTTCAATATGTCTACTCCCGCGTTAAGGAACTCCATGGTGACGCAATTAAGGAGCAATTCGGGGTCGATCTGGTTGTCCCCTCAGTACCATTCCCGCGAATTACTATGAAGGAAGCGGTGGAAATTCTCAAGTCGCGTGGTTATGCTTTGCCAGCGGACAAAAAAGGTGATATCGATCCGGGCGGTGAGCGCGAGATCGCCGCTTATGTTAAAGAAAAATTCAACCATGATTTTGTCTTCGTAACCGATTGGCCGATCACGGTGCGCCCGTTCTATCACATGCGCCTTCCTGAAGACCAGTCACTCACCCGCAGTTTCGACCTGCTTGCCTGCGGGTTGGAGATCACCACCGGCGCCCAGCGTGAGCATCGCTTTGAAGTTCTAAAGAAACAGGCACTCGAAAAAGGTCTTCGCCTGGAGCCGATCCAGTTCTATCTTGATTTCTTCCGCTATGGCTGCCCCTCTCATGGTGGCTTTGGTCTTGGGCTATCCCGCCTGATGATGGTCATGCTTGGATTGAACAATATCCGTGAATCCGTGTATATTTTCAGGGGTCCCACCCGTTTAAATCCCTAAAGGCGAATGAGGAAGCAATGATCACAGGAAACCGGGTACGTTTACGCGCGATAGAACGGGAAGACATCCCGACTTTCGTGCGCTGGCTCAACGACCGCGAGGTGACGCAATTCCTGCTAGTCAATTTCCCCTTTTCCTCAGCCATGGAAACCAATTGGTTTGAAAGTCAATTATCCCACCCACCCCATGAAGGGCAGGTACTGGCAATAGAAGCCCGGGTGGGGGAACAATGGCAGCATATTGGTAATACGGGTATTCACCAGGTG
Source organism: uncultured Anaerolinea sp. (assembly GCA_964483135.1). GTDB lineage: Bacteria > Chloroflexota > Anaerolineae > Anaerolineales > Anaerolineaceae > UBA6107. Next base: position 23,591 of record CAZAAJ010000019.1, read on the forward strand.
GATCCGGTCAACCGCTCCGGCGAGTTCGGCATCCTTATTGGTGAAAAGCCTTATTGGAACCAGGGGTATGGTCGTGAGGCTACCCAGCTGGCTTTACAGCATGGGTTTGATGACCTGAATTTGCACCGCATATTCCTGCGAGTCTATGCCACCAACCCGCGCGCGATCGCATGTTACAAGGCGGCCGGATTCACCCAGGAAGGTGTACTTCGCGAAGCGATCTATAAAGACGGCAGGTATATCGATGAAATACAAATGGCCATTCTGAAACCTGAATGGGACGAATTCAAGAATCGAGGAAAATAAAATGCCAGTGATTGGATCCGGGCGGCACGACCGCATGAAGTATGGTGATATCAAGTTATACGCGGGCACTTCCTGCCCGGAACTGGCCACCCGTATATCCACTCACATCAACCTGCCGTTAATGGAACGGGATATCATCCAATTTCCCAATGACAATCTTTTTGTCCAGCTTCATTCAAGTGTACGCGGGCAGGATTGTTATGTCATCCAAACCACCTCAGTTCCTGTACATCGCAACCTGATGGAACTGCTCATCCTGTTGCAAACTTTGCGGCTGGATTCCGCTGCTCGCGTGACTGCCGTTGTGCCCTACCTGTGTTATGCCCGATCCGATAAAAAAGACCAGCCTAGAATTCCCATCACCGCCCGGCTGGTGGCGGATATGATCGAAGTCGCGGGAGCTGACCGCTACATGTTCATGGATTTGCATGCCGGTCAAATCCAGGGGTTTTTCTCCATTCCCGGTGATGTGCTGACGGCGTATTATATTTTGATTGATTACCTCAAAAGCAAGAAGAAAACCATGTTGAACCCGGTGGTTGTTACTGCCGACCTCGGATTTGCCAAAAAAGCCCGCAATTTCGCCGAATCCCTCGATGTCCCCCTGGCGTTCATTGAAAAACGCCGGGTTGCCAACGATGCCAAAGCCCAGGCGCTCACTCTCATTGGCGACGCCAAAGGGCGGGATGTGATCATCGTGGATGATGAGGTGGACACCGGTGGCTCCATGATTCAGGCGGTCAACTTGGTATGTCAAAATGGCGCCCGTAACATATACATGGTCTTCGTTCATCCGGTGTTCTCTGCCGATTCCGCTGACCGCCTTTCTGCCCTTCCGGTCACCGAATTCATCACCACAGACACTATTCCTATGTCAAAAGAGAAACATGCCAAATTCAATGGCAGGTTAACCGTCCTCTCCGTTGCCCCGCTGCTGGGAGAAGTGATCCTGCGCGCAAACCAGGGTCGCAGTGTGGGCGAATTGTTCAACGAATAACCAGCCCAAATGAGCACTTATTAGCTTTGCCATGCCTGAACTTCCTGAAGTTGAGACTATTGCCCGTTTACTCCGAAACCCGGTCACACCCGAATTAAGTGTTAATGAAACACTCACCACCCGCCCGGGAATTGTTGGGCGGGTGATCCATTCAGTCTCTATTTACTGGTCGCGCAGCCTTGCAACCCCGTCTACACAGGAGTTTGAAAATGTGTTACCCGGGCAAAGGGTCATGGCGGTCGGCAGGCGTGGAAAATTCCTGGTTATCCAGCTTGAGGACTGGCTTTTGTTGATCCACCTGCGTATGAGCGGGGACATCCGGGTTGAGCCGATAAATGTAACTCCCGGGAAACATGACCGCATGGTATTGCTGTTTACCGATGGCTGGCAAATGGTGTTCAACGACCCCCGCAAGTTTGGCCGCATGTGGCTGGTGAAATCAATGGATGAAGTTACCGGCAGCCTTGGGGTGGAACCCCTTGACGAAACCACGACAGGGGCTCTCCTGTTTCAAAAACTTCAATCCACCTCGCGGAGGATCAAACCTGTGCTGTTGGACCAGCAGATCATCTCCGGGCTGGGTAATATTTACACAGATGAAGCCTTGTTCCTTTCGGGAATCCATCCACTAACCCTGGCCAGGGAGCTTACGCCTTTGCAGGTTGAATCCCTTATCCGCTCAATCCGGCTTGTGTTAAAAGAGGGCATAGAACGTAATGGCGCCAGCATCGATTGGGTGTACCGCGGTGGAGAGTTCCAAAATCATTTCAAGGTTTACCAGCAAACTGGAAAACCCTGCCAGGTGTGCGGCACACCCATTAAAAAAATTGTGGTGGGTCAGCGTGGCACGCATTTTTGCCCCGATTGCCAGCGATTGAATGTATTAAAGGAAAAAGGATAAAAAGGATAAAATAGTTGTTTTTTTTTAACATTATCATGTATTATTAATATATTAAAAGACGAATCCGGCGAAGGGGGCAGGGAATGCGAGGTCGATATGTTAACCCCAGAGACTCAAAATCTAATCATGATCGGTGTGGTTGGCATTGCCGCCCTTGTGATTGGCGTAATTATTGGAAACATGGCCGGGCGGCGTGGTTCCAAAACCCAAAAGAATAAAAAAATGCTCGCGGAAATAAAAAAAGAAGGATATGCGGATATCGCTTCACTCTGGTATAGCCCATCCACAAAACATGTCATCACTGAAATGGGCGCTGAGTATTACCGCGAATTTGTAAACCTCCCGATCGAACAACAAAAAAAAGCGCTGCGCCTGGCAGACCTCTTCACCGAATGGGTTCACCCGATCATCCCTGTGGAAGAAAAACCTGCAGAAAACTCCGCAGAGATTAAAATCGAACCCCAGGTTGAAACCCTTGTTGAAGTTGCTGTTCCTGCTGACGAAACGGTTCCGCAAATTTCCAGCAGCAGACCCGGCGCAACCAAACCTCTTCCTTTTGTCGAAAACGAACCTGCGCAGGCTGAAATCCCCCCTGCACCCCCGGTGTTTTTCAATCAGGAAGAACCTGAACCTGAAACTGAAACTGAAGAGGAACCCAAAACAGAAAATTCGGTTGAACCTTATAATCCATTAACCGCTGAAGAAACGCATACTGCACCTAATTTTATCAAAGCTAAAACTGTTGCCGGGCAGATCAGCGATATCATTGCTGAAATGATCCAGACCTCGCCACTAAAAGAAAAGGGGATCAGGTTGATCGAGCGTCCAGATCATGGTGTGGATGTATGGTTCGGGATCGAAAAGTTTGATGGCATTGGCGCGATCCCGTATCCAGAAGTTAAACAATTGATCCGTGAGGCCGCAGCCCGCTGGGAGAAGGAAAATTCAAATAAGTAACTGATTAATATACAAAAATCACCGCGAGAGCGGTGATTTTTTATAGATACTCCCGTAATTGCCTGGACCGCCTCGGGTGGCGCAGCCTTCTGAGTGCATTGCTTTCGATCTGGCGGATCCGCTCACGGGTCAGACCAAACTTCTCACCCACCTCTTCCAGTGTGTAATTGTGTCCATTTTCAAGCCCAAATCGCAGCTTGAGGATGCGTGATTCCCGCGGCGGAAGGGTATCCAATACTTCCTCGATCTTTTCACGCAGCAGTTTGCTGTAAGTACTCTCGATTGGCGTGGGTGTGAGGTGGTCTTCAACGAATTGCCCAAGCTCTGAATCCTCTTCATCTTCATTGATCGGGCTTTCCAGTGATAGTGGCAGCCAGGAGACTTGCAGCATCCACTCAATCTTTTCGGGGGGCACTGCCAATTTGTCCGCCAGTTCCTGTGTGTTGGGAACCCGCCCCAACACCTGCTCCAGTTCATGCGATATCTTATAGAGCTGCCTGATTCGGTCCACCATGTGCACTGGCACCCGGATGGTGCGACCCTGGTCAGCGATGGACCGGGTGATCGTTTGGCGGATCCACCAGGTGGCATATGTGGAAAAGCGGAACCCCCGATGATAATCGTATTTCTCAACCGCTTTCATTAATCCAAGGTTGCCTTCCTGTATGAGATCAAGGAAGGGCACACCACGCCCCATGTAGCGTTTGGCTACGCTCACAACCAGGCGGGTATTCGCTTTGATCAGATGTTCGCGTGCGCTAAACCCATCCTCAACAAGGTTCAACAATTCAGTTTTACGTTCGGCAGGGCAGCCGCCGTTGGAGCGGTTGAGTTCCAGTTTGCTGTATCGGCCAGTTTCGATTCGCCGCGCTATGTCCATCTCCTCCTGCACCTTCAACAGCGGAACGCGTGACATTTCTTTCAAGTAAAGACCGATCGTGTCATCCGAGGAGATGGTTTCAAGGTTGGAAAATGTGTCCATATCGGATGCGGGCGGCAGGGCTTCGATTTCGCCCAATTCGGGTTCACCTTCGCCGCCATCAAAGATCTCCACCCCGCGCCGGCGTAATGCCACCATAACGGCTTCTATCCTTTCAGCATCTCTGCTTACGTCCGGATAGAATTCCATCAGGTCATCGGTGGTCAGATAGCCCTGGATGTCTGCTTTTTCTAGCAGCATGCTCAGGATCTCTTTACTCCGTGTCCGCCTTCCAGGATTTGCCAATGAGACTCCTTGATCCTTGTTCAGTTTTTACACCGGTATTGCTCGACTTGGTTGCAGGTTTATTCCACCTGTATCCTCGCCTGGTGTTCGCAGGTACTTAGGTTAAGATTTTCCCCACATACCACGCATAATCCCGCGCAGTCCGGACGGCACAAAGGTTTGATCGGGTTACCCGTGATCATGTACTCACGAACAACAGGAGCAAAATCGATATTGCCATCTTCAGGAACATATAATCCAGATTCAGTGAAGTTCTGCGATTTATACGCGAAAACCTCATCGAACTCGAAAGCTAACTCCAGGTCAAATGGTTCAAGGCAACGCACGCATTCTGAAAGCTGGACACCCTGGAAACTTCCTTCGCATAACAGACCCTGTGGTGTTCGGGAGATATGTACCTTGCCCGAGAAGCCCCGGAGATCAAGGTCTGGTGGAAGGTGAATGTCCTGTGGTTCAAAATGGATGTCGCGATAACTGCCGACGGGGAGATTGTAGAAGAAACCAACATTAATTTTTAATGGAAAACGTTGAGCGGCCAAGGTGACCCATCTCTGTGCAGGATATAATTGATTCTGAAAAATTATAACAAATAGACCTTGTGAAGTCAATTTTTTATCAAACAATTCATAAATATTAAGGTAAACATGCAGTTATTGATCGCGACAACCAATCCGGGTAAGAAGGAGGAATTCCTTTCTTTACTGGAGAGCTCTGGGATTGAATTGAAATTCCCGGATGACCTGGGGATTCGGATGGAGGTTGAGGAGACCGGCAAGACATATAAGGCGAATGCCCTCCTTAAAGCGGAAAGCCTCTGCAAATTATCGGGTTTGCCAACCCTCGCTGATGATACAGGTCTCGAGGTGTCTTTGTTGGGAGGTCGACCTGGCCTGTACTCAGCCCGCTACGCACGCGCTTCTGTGAATTCTGATGCCGGCCGCCGCGCCGAATTGTTAAAAGAGTTATCGGTTTTTGCAAGACCCTGGCTGGCGCGGTTTGTGTGCGTGGTTGCCTTGTCGTTTCCGTCGAAACCTTCATCCTGCTTTGACGGTGAGGTCCACGGCGAGATCATTCCTGAAGAGCGTGGTGACTTTGGATTCGGCTATGATCGAATTTTCTTCATGCCTCAAGTGAACAAAACGATGGCCGAATTAGATCTCTCCGAAAAAAATACCCTCAGTCACCGGGCGATTGCAGTGAACCAGGCGCATGATTTTCTGCTGGGAATTTCCTGAGCAAAAACTTATTTTTTGGTGTTTGATTTCTCTGAATTCTGGCTTTTCTCTGCCAGGACTTTGTCCTGCGCTTCACGCCATTTTTCCAGCCAGCCTGACATCTTCCCTTCGTATCCCTGGTCAGAGGGCTGGTAAAAATGATGTCCCAGTAGTTTATCCGGCAGGTATTGCTGCGGGATGAAATGTCCTTCATATAGATGGGGGTATTCATACCCTTTGCCATGCCCAAACCCCTTTGCATCGCGGTTGGCATCCATCAAGTGCGTTGGCACTGCTCCGGTCCCGTGCTCCTCGATTTCCTGTTTCACTGCAAAGAATTGCGTGGCCGAATTCGATTTGGGAGCCGTTGATAAAAAGAGAGTGGCTTCCACGATAGGGTAAATTCCCTCGGGCATGCCGATATATTCAAAGGCAGCAGCCGCTGAGGAAGCCACCACCAGGCCCAGCGGTTCCGCCAGACCGATATCTTCTCCAGACAACACGATCAATCGCCGCAGGATGAAACGCGGGTCTTCGCCCGCCAGGATCATCTTTGCAAGCCAGTACAATGCAGCATCAGGGTCAGACCCGCGTACTGACTTGATGAAGGCAGAGATCGTATCGTAGTGCGCATCCCCCATGCGGTCATACACCAGCGCGCGTTTTTGGATGGATTCCTGGGCAACCTCAAGTGTGATGTGGATGGTCCCGTCATCCTCCGGCGGCGTACTTTCAACCGCTAGCTCGATGGCATTCAGTAAATTGCGCGCATCGCCATTGGAAAGATAGGTCAGGTGCTCGCGGGCTTTTTCATCCACTACCACCTTGCGTGAGCCGTAACCATTTTCTTTATCCTCCAATGCCCTGCTAAAAATGACTTGCATGTTCTCCTGGGTGAGGGGCTCCAACTGGAAGATTCGGGAGCGTGAAACCAGCGCCGGAATGACATCGAAATAGGGATTCTCGGTTGTTGCGCCGATGAGCGTAATCATGCCGCTCTCCACGTGAGGAAGCAGGGCATCCTGTTGGGCTTTGTTCCAGCGGTGAACTTCATCGACAAAAAGGATCGTGCGGCGCTTGTACAGCTTGCGTCTGTCGGTGGCGTCCGTGATGACACGGCGCAGTTCTGCCACGCCAGCCAGGACGGCGGAGATGTTCTCAAAATGCGCCTGGGTGTGCGCAGCGATCAGGCGGGCAAGCGTGGTTTTGCCTGTGCCCGGTGGACCGGTGAAAATGATGGATGAGAACAGCCGGTCAGCGGCAATTGCGCGCCGCAGCAGGCGTCCTTCACCAATGATTTGTTCCTGCCCAACAAACTCTTCAAGAGACCGGGGACGCATGCGTGCCGCCAGAGGGGCTTCATTTGTCATTCTTTGTTCGAGCGCATGGTCAAATAGATCCATGAGTTGATTGTAGCATAATCCCTTAAAAATAGAACATAAATACTAATAACAACGACCGAGAAATAATCGGTATACTAAGGAATACCAATTTGGGAGCAATCATGACTTTTCCAATTTTCCAGGTGGACACTTTTACGAATGAGAAATTTAAAGGGAATCCGGCGGCTGTATGTATCCTCACGGAGCCGGCAGACCCCGTATGGATGCAGGCGATTGCGCGGGAGATGAACCTTTCGGAAACCGCCTTTGTTCACCCGCGAAGCGATGGCTACGGGCTGCGCTGGTTCACACCTGAGATCGAGGTGGAATTATGTGGGCATGCCACCCTTTCCAGCGCGCACATCCTCTGGGAAGCGGGGTATGTTCGTCCTGAAGGTAAGATTAAATTCAATACGCTTTCAGGTTGGCTGCGTGCAACAAAAGTCCGGGATTGGATCGAGCTTGATTATCCATCCGCGCCTTGTGAACCAGCGGATATCTCCGAGGAGATTATCGCGGCTTTGGGACGGGTACCCGTTGGGATATTTCGATCCGGCGAAAAATGGCTCCTCGAATATCCTGAAGAGTCCGATATCTATTCGATGAGACCCGATTTCGCCGCCCTCAAAGCACGCAGCGGTCGCGGGCTGATTATCACTGCCAGGTCGGAAAAACCCGGGATCGATTTCGTCTCGCGTTATTTCGCTCCCTGGATCGGGATCGACGAAGACCCTGTCACGGGTTCTTCCCATACCATTCTCGCTCCCTACTGGGGACACAAACTGCACAAATCCCATCTCACAGCATACCAGGCTTCACAGCGTGGTGGTCTGCTCAAGTTGCGCATCAGCGGTGAAAGGACCTACATCAGCGGGCAGGCTGTCACTGTTTTTTCTGGTCAGCTTACGGAATGAGAGTGTTCCTATGACGCAAAGTGAAAACGACGTAGTGGTGGTGGGGAATATTGGCATTGACACCAATGTTTATTTTCCCGGCGACCAGTTCGATTTTTCGGTTGAAGCAAACTTTACCACCAATATTGATTTGCTGGGTCAGGCTGGCGGGTACGCCAGCCGGGGGTATACGCGCCTTGGGGTAAAAACTGCTTTCATTGGTTATATCGGCGCAGATCACAATGGGGAGTTCATCCGCCGTACCCTCGAACAGGAAAAAATCGAAACCACTGCGCTTTTCATCGACCCGGCAGGCACCAGCCGGAGCATCAACCTGCTTTACAAAAACGGTCAGCGCAAGAATTGTTATGATGGCAAGAGCCATATGACTTTGCATCCTCCGCTGCCTGTATGTGAACAGGTGTTCAGCCGCTCCAGGTTGGCGCATTTTAATATTCCAAACTGGGCCAGGAAACTGCTGCCGCTTGCTCGCGCCAGTGGTGCGAAAATTGCCTGTGATATCCAGGATGTGGTGGATGGTCATGACCCCTACCGGGTGGACTTTGTGCGCGCTGCGGATTACCTGTTCTTTTCTGCCGCTAATTTCTCCGATCCGACTCCACTGATCCAGGCTTACCTTTCTCAAAAACCCGATTTGATTGTTATCTGCGGGATGGGAGTGCGGGGTTGCGCTCTGGGAACGAAGCAGGGAGTGCGGTTCTTTCCCGCCATTGAGATCGACCTTCCGGTGCTGGATACCAATGGTGCCGGCGACAGCCTGGCGGTTGGTTTTCTCACCAGCCATGTGCTGGAGGGATTACCCTTGGAGGAGTCAATCGTCCGCGGGCAGATTGCGGCACGGTATAAGTGCAGTATTAAGGCGTCTTCCAGCAGCCTGATCACAAAGGATTTATTAATTCATTACAGGGAGAATTTCGCATGACGGATTTCAGTTTTGAGGGGCTCATCGGGAAGATAGACCGCATTGACCTATTCGAATCAAAATATGTCATCCCGCGCCGCGTGGATATTTGGACACCACCAACTTATACTGCTGTCCGGATGCAGCGATACAAGGTCCTCTACATGCATGATGGTGAGAACGTCTTTGATTCTACTTCCTCGAAGTGGAGCCACACCGACTGGGGAATTGATGAGACCATCACCCGCCTGATGGTGGAAGGTAGTATCCAGCCGACGATGGTCGTAGCCATGTGGTCAACAGATATTCGTGCGGCTGAGTATATGCCGCAAAAATTACCCGATTCTCTTTCCTCGAAGGGGTTAAATCGGATGATACAAAAATTGAATAAAACTGGAATTTGTTCGGACAATTACCTGCGCTTCATCGTAGAAGAGGTTAAGCCGTATATGGACAGTCATTATCGCACCCTGCCCGGGCGGCAGGATACAGTGATTATGGGGGCAAGCATGGGCGGGTTGATCTCGATGTACGCCATGTGTGAATACCCGCAGGTTTTCAGCGGTGCTGGCTGCGTTTCAACTCATTTTCCCATCGGGCGCGGAATTGCCCTCAAGTACTTGCAGGAACATCTCCCTGATCCAAAAGATCATAAATTCTACTTTGACTTTGGCACAAAAACGGTCGACAAGAGCTATGAAAGGTACCAGGTTCGGGCAGACCGGATCCTTTCGGAGGGTGGTTACCGGCAGCCGGTCAATTGGATCACCCGTAAATTCGAGGGACACATGCACTCAGAAACCGATTGGCGCAAGCGAGTGCATATCCCGCTCGAATTCCTGTTGAAATAAGGAGATACCATGGAACAATCACTCCTGCAGCACCTATCAACCCATGAAAATGCCTCGATTCGTTACATGTATCTGACAGGTTATGAGGAGTGGGGGGAATCAGATCCAAAGGTGATCGAAGTAAAACAAGCTGTAAAAACCTCGCCAATAATTGAAAAAATGTTATCTCCACGCGCTGAAAATGGTGCCTTGCCCTTCCATGCCTACGCTAAGTGGCGCGGAGCATACTGGACATTGCTTCAGTTGGTTGACCTGGGGTACCCATCCGGGGATGCTTCCCTTGCCCCGTTATTTGACCAGTGTTTTGATTGGCTGTTGGAACCAGCCCGGTTGAAGAAGATTCCGCTGATTGACGGGCGGTATCGCCGCTGCGCCTTGCAAGAGTCCGGAACAGTACTTTCAGCGGTTCGTTTAGGAACGATCGATTCTCGCGTCGAGCAACTCGTGGAGCTATTGCTCAAATGGCAGTGGCCGGACGGTGGCTGGAATTGTGACAAAAAGCCGCAGGCGCATCACTCTTCATTTTATGAGTCGCTCATTCCGTTGCGGGGAATGAATGCCTATGCTCAGGTAACAGGTGACCCGAGGGTTAAACGCAGTGTGGAGAGGGTGGTGGAATTATTCTTATCACACCGGTTATTCAAGAGGTCGTCAACCGGTGAAGTAATATCGGAGCCTTTTACAAAACTCGCATTTCCCCCATACTGGCATTACGACATTCTGGCTGGCTTAATTGGGATAAACGAGGCGGGTTACCTGAGCGATCCGCGCTGTCAGGAGGCTCTTGACCTGTTGGAAAGTAAAATGCTGCCGGGAGGCGGCTTTGCAGCGGAAGTGAAGTATTTTGTCACCAACCTGAACGCGCCGTCGATTGTTTCACCTTTGAATTGGGGAACTGCCAACCCTAAAATCCAAAACGATTATTTGACAGCTCGAGCGTTGGGCATTCTCAAAAAAGCAGGCAGAATATAAAAACGAATGAGCGGACGGTATGAAGATTCCGAATAAGGTCAGGTATATCAACAAAAAATTCACCAACCACGTGATGATGAGGATTGCCGGGAAGAAACACAGCCCGATCGTTCTCATCGAACACGTGGGAAGGCAAACTGGCAAGGCATACCGGATTCCAATCATGGCTGCCCCATATAAAGAAGGATTTATGTTTGCCCTTACTTATGGAACAGGGGTGGATTGGTATAAGAATGTGCTTGCATCGAATTCGGCAAAGCTGGTCTATAAAGGCATTTTATGTTCCTTATGCGATCCGGTTGTAATTCAGACCAGGCAGGGGCAGGATGCATTTAACTTTCCCGCGAATCTGATATTACGGGGGATAGGTATTCGTGATTTCTTCTTTATGAAAGCGACCTCATTACCAGGTCGGCCTTGACCTGTTGGTAAGCAAATTGCTGCCGGGAGGTGGCTTTGCTGCGGAAGTGAGATATTTTGTCACCATCCAGAAGGCGCAATCAAACACATCTCTGGTAAATTGGGATTTTGCAAACCCCAAAATTCAGCAAGATTATTTGGCCACCTTGGAATAAGGGATGTTAATGGAAGCCAACCTGTGGTGCCCGCCATCTTCTGTGTCCGACTGAATGTCATGCAGATGTCTCAAGGGAATTCTATCAGGGTTGTCGGCTATTTCTTCTTTGCCATCTCGCTGATCATTACTGTCTTTTATGGAATAATCCGTACCCGGCAAATTCAACTTCATGGCGAGAACATTTTTCCACCACAGGAATATTTTCCAGGGTGCGCTTCCCGGAATACCTGGCGCAATTTTCTTATGCGCTGGCAGTTGCGTTCTTTTTAGATCCTGGCTGGCTTTACTGGCAGCGCTGCTCCTTTTTCGCTACCAGACCGAATTTTTACGTAAATTAGATCGCAATATGGCGGAAAAATACGGCAATGAATGGGTAAAATACACCTTAAAAACAAAAAGGCTCGTCCCGTTTGTGTTTTACGCCGAAGAATAACCCTTGCAACAGGGGCATTGTAGAACAATTGCTCCTTGACGCTTCGGGGGGAATTTGATATAAACAACTTGTTCACCTTTGGGTGAATTTTTAAATTACACCAGCCTCGCACCTTGTCGAAGGGAAAAGGCTTTGGTATAATCTAGCACGCTCTTTACAAATCGAATTGCGAACCTTTGGTTCGCCGACATAGCTCAGTTGGTAGAGCAGCCGCCTTGTAAGCGGCAGGTCATGGGTTCGAATCCCATTGTCGGCTCAGTTACAGGTCGGCGCGTGAGAGTTTCTTCTACGGAAACACTCACTCGCGAACCGGTAACGGTTCGGAGAGGGACGGTTACCCAAGTGGCCAACGGGGACTGACTGTAAATCAGTTGGCGACACGCCTTCGGAGGTTCGAATCCTTCACCGTCCACTCGGCTGGGGCTTACGCTCTACCAGTTACCCCCGGCATCGGCAAGCCCTCATAGCTCAGTTGGTAGAGCGCGCCCTTGGTAAGGGCGAGGTCATGGGTTCAATTCCCATTGAGGGCTCT